>CAZFEV010000037.1:0-28569 GCA_964517835.1 uncultured Flavobacteriaceae bacterium
CAGAAATGTGGGAGCGTTTTTCTTATTATGGAATGCGAGCCATACTTGTTATTTATCTAACTGGAGTACTAACAGGTGATAATCCTGGTTGGGGATGGAGTACAGAAGCCGCATTATCATTATTAGGAACATATGCATTATTTGTGTATTTAACTCCTTTAGTTGGTGGCTGGTTGGCTGATAAAAAGATTGGTTATCGTAGAGCAGTTGTAATAGGTGCGTTATTAATGACACTGGGTCATGCGGCTATGGCTGTTGAAACACCAACATTTCTTTACATTGGTATTGCTTTTTTAATTGTCGGTAATGGGTTTTTTAAGCCAAACATGACATCGATAATATCCAAAATGTATGAAGGACATGATGAAAAGAAAGATGGTGCGTATAATATCTTCTATATGGGAGTGAATGCTGGTGCCTTCTTGGGTATTATGATGTGTGGATGGGTTGGAGAAAAAGTTGGTTGGAGTTATGGTTTCGGTCTGGCTGGAATTTTTATGTTGCTCGGAATGTTACAATTCTATTTTGCTCAACCACTCTTTGGTAAGATTGGCGATAAGCCTTTACCAATTGAATCACATCAAACTGTTGAAGTTGTTAAAGAGATGGTAGAAGGGCAAACAAGTGATGATCCAAAACTTAACAAGTTTTTACCTATTGATATAATTCTTATTGTAATATTTGCGGTTTCTGCATTGATATTTATTTTTAATGATCCTTTAAGTAAAATTGGAAATATTCAGGCATTAAACTTCACTATTGCAGGTATGGAAGATTCTTTATTCTTTTCGTTAGTAGCTGCAATAGCCTTTATTATTTTGCTTATAATAAGAATACCGCGATATGTAACAATTGAGAGAGATAGAATGATTGCTTTTGCAATATTTTGTTTGTTTACAATATTCTTTTGGGCTGCATTTGAACAAGCTGCTGGTTCATTACCTATTTATACTCGTGATTTTACAAATCGTTTATTAGAAGGTGGAGCAGCAACAACGTTTAAGGTCATTGATTTAATAGTAACAATTGTACCGTTAGGAATAATTACTTATGTTTTATTAAGTCTATTTAGAAAAACGTTCAATAGAATTGGTTTGTCAAATATCATTCTAGGATTTAGTTTTCTAATTGTATGGGCAATTGTAATTTATAAATTATATTTCGAGTTTCAATCAACAGAAACTGAAGTGCCTGTAACTTGGTTTGCAATATTGAACTCGCTATTTATAATAATGTTTGCACCACTATTTACAAAATGGTGGGATAGTAAATATAATCCACCGGCATCTGTAAAGTACTTTCTTGGATTATTTTTATTAGGTGTCGGTTTTGCATTTTTATCTTTTGGTGCAAGAAATGTTCCTGCCGGTGCAGAGTCAGCAAGTTTAAGTATGGCTTGGTTAGTTTTAGCTTATTTATTCCATACGTTAGGTGAGTTATGTTTATCTCCTATGGGTTTATCATATTTAAGTAAACTAATACCTGCTAGAATGATTGCTTTTATGTTTGGTGTTTATTATTTAGCAATCGCTATTGGTAATAAATTAGCACATTATGTAGGTGGTGATATTGAAAAGATTACTGCTGAAAATGGATTGTCTGGATTTTTCTTAATTTTTACTTTAATCCCTATTGGAATGGGATTGGTGTCTTTAGCATTACATCCATTATTAAAACGATTAATGCATGGTGTTAAATAGTGATAACCGTTAAAAAATGATGAAAATGCTCCTGTTTAGGAGCATTTTTTGTAAGTTCGGTATAACATTTGCAACAAATCTATAACTGAAACAAATTCAGCTTAAAATGAAAAAAATTAAAATACTTTTAGCCTTTATAGCTTTCGGAACCTTATTATCTTTTAATAATGCAGACGAAGCAGCAGATAAAAAAATTAATTGGGTATCTATTGATGAAGCCATTGAGCTTCAAAAGAAGGAGCCTAAAAAAATTATTATGGATGTCTATACCACTTGGTGTGGACCTTGTAAAATGTTAGACAAGAATACTTTCCAAAATGCGGATGTTGTTGAGTATGTCAACGAACACTTTTATGCCGTGAAGTTTAATGCAGAAGGAAATGAGACGGTAAATTACAAGGATAAAACCTATAAGAATCCTAATTACGATCCTGCAAAAGCAAATAGAAGAAACAGTCCACACGAATTTTCTAGAGCTTTAGGAGTTAGAGCTTATCCCTCAATAGTGTTTTTTGATGAGGAAGGAAAAGTAATAACGCAACCAATTACAGGTTATAAAAAACCGCAAGGTTTAGAGTTGTATTTAAAGTTGTTTAAAACTGATAAGTATAAAGAAATGACAACTCAGGAAAAATTTAACGAGTATTATCAAAATTTCGAGCCTACTTTTAAGGAATAAGAAGCTTCATTAGCATTTCTGTCATGCTGAGCGCAGTCGAAGCAATGAATATACATTATTTTAATATAAATGCTCCCTTTTCATTCGTGTAATGGAAAGGGATTTTTTTATTGTCACAAGTCAGTTTCCATCGTTTTACATAGGATTTATAATTACTTGCATCTGCAATTATAAGTTTTGGTTCTTTTTTATCAATTAACCGATTGAGATTTATTTTAGGGGATTCTCTTAGTAAGATATAATCGGGATTAAAAGTAATGTCCTTGTATACACCTAAGCTGTCAATTACTAAAATAGTTTTGTCTTTGAATTTATAAATGGACTTCAATTTATCAAAAGAGATAGTATCAATCATTTCACCGACGCTATAGTTTTTAACGGTATTTTCCGTTTTTAGTTTTGAAGCATCGAGGTTATGATGTATTGTAAGTTGATTGCTTTGTTTTTGCCCGATAATAGAATGACGGCTTTTGTTAAATACAATAAAAGCTTCATGTTTTGAATTGTACTTATTAATGAATAATGTACTCTGAAAGCCAATAATTCCGATGAGGCACGCAATTATCCATTTGTAATTTTTGCTCCTGTAGAGTTGTACTTTCGAAATAATAAACCAATAGGTACAAATAACTTGAAGAAACGTAAAAGGAATATCTCTAAACAGAAAGTCTTCAAATTGTGCAATCCAAGCAATAAAATTATTTAAATTCTCAATTATATAGCTATAAATGTTTACTGCAAATTCTGGTAAAATATTTAATAGAGATAATAGTATAATCAGTAACCCTAACCCAAGAATAATTCCTAAAAATGGAATGATTACCAAATTTGAAATAAAGAACAACCCAGGAAATTGATGAAAGTAAAATAAACTAATTGGTAAAACACCAATTTGAGCTGCAATAGTAACAGTGAAAACTTGCCACAGTTTATCAGTCAATAAAAACTTGGGATTCCATATTCTGTAAATAATAGGTTGTATACTCACAATACCCAAAACAGCCAAATAACTTAGCTGAAAACCAACTTCGAATAGAAACATTGGTTTTACCAATAGAATAAAGAAAGCTGAGATCGCAAGTGTATTGTAAATATTTGTTGGTCGTTTTAAATGCATGGCAAAGCTAATAATACTAAACATTGTTACTGCTCTAGTTACAGAAGGTGATAAGCCTGCTACAATAGCAAAAGCCCATAATAAAATGATAATAATTAAAGGTCTGAGTATGCGTCCATGTTTTAAGTATAGTAATGGTGAAAAAAGATAATTTAGAATCAATAATAGTATACCAACATGTAAACCAGATACTGCAAGAATATGTATGGTTCCTGAATTGACATAATTGTTATATATGGATTTATCAATAGACTGCCTTTGTCCTAATAATAACGCATTAATAATGCTTAAAACTTCAACTTTAAATCCAGCTTGTTTTAGTTTTTGATTGATATTTTGTCTCAGTGCGTCAGCAAATCCGTAAATGGAAGTTTTTTCTTTTGATAGTAATAAAGTTTCAGATTTTTCGAGGTATATCTGTTTGTAGACTTGTTTTAATTCTAAATATTCACTGTAATCAAACTGATGGGGATTTAAAGGTTTTTGAATGGCTTTAAATTCGCTTTTTGCCAATAGAACAGCATCTATAGGTAAGTGTGAAGCAATTGAATCTCTTTTGATATTAATCAGAATTCGACCATTGGCAGCCGAGTTATTTATGGATTGAATCTGCCCAATATATTTGTCATTATAAAGATCTGGTTTTAGTCGCTCTTCAATTTTAAATACAATGTCATTGAGGTTGCTTTCAATCTGAAAATTGGTGTAATGGTTTGTGTCTAACCTTTCATTTTGAATATTGTAAGCATTAATTCCAAGGCTCGTCATGGATGCATAACCTAAAATGGCAAAAAATGTTGAATCAATTATTTTGCCTCTTAGGAAGCACCAATAAACACTTGATGAGATGATTAGTCCAATAGATAATAGCGTTGAGAGGTGAAAGTCGAAACGGAAATAATGCCCGAGTATTATGCCTATGACAAGGCAAAGCGTAAGCTTTATGATTGTGAAATTTAGTAACTTCATGATAGTCAGTTACTAAATATAGTGAATTCAATTATATTGAAGAAAAAGATTACAAAACTCTACGTGCTTGTACGTATGCAAAATACCAATAGCGTTCGGCAAGTGATGATATCATAACGCCTTTACTGCTTGAGGCATGGATAAATTCTACATATCCAGTTCTAATATTAGTCACAATACCAACATGGTTAATATTCCTACTATTTTTTTTAGTAGCAAAGAACACTAAATCTCCAACATTAACATCTTTAATGTCTATCCAATCTCCTTCACTTTTAAGGTCTCTAGTAGTTCTAGGTAAGTTGATATTATGCTCCTTAAAAGTGGTATACACCAAGCCAGAGCAATCCATACCGCGTTTTGTAGTACCACCAAATTTGTAGCGTGTTCCACTAAATTTTTTGGCAGTCTTAACAATGGCCTTTGCTTCTTCTGTTAGTTTTTTGGCAGTAGTAACATTGGCCGTTTTTGTTTGCCGTTTTGAAGATGTAAAGCGTTTTTTTGACTTACAACTACTTACTAATAATAAGAATAATAGAAGTGGTAGTATCTTTTTCATTTCAATAGAGATGGTTTTTAGTTTTTAGAATTTAAGATATTGTCATAAATTAATTTGGCAGCTTTATCACTAGCTCCTTTACCACCTAATTTCTGCTCTAATTCATAATAATCCATGAATAGTTTTTCTCGTCTTTCAGAATCTAGAATTTTATCAAGCTCTTCTTTTAACTTTTTTTTGTTAAGGTCGCCTTGAATCAATTCTGTAACTACTTCTCGGTCCATAATTAAATTTACCAATGAAATATATTTAAGTGTAATAATTCTTTTCGCAATATGATAACTAATGGCATTGGCTTTGTAGCAGACTACTTGCGGTACTTTGTATAAGGCAGTTTCAAGAGTTGCTGTTCCAGAAGTCACCAATGCTGCATTAGAAATACTTAATAAATCGTAGGTTTTATTAGATATAAAACTCACATTGTTTTGTTTTATAAAGCCTTTGTAGAACTCATAATCTTGACTAGGTGCACCGGCAATAACAAATTGATAATCTTTGTAATCATCTACTAAACTTAGCATTACTCCAAGCATTTTGGTGATTTCTTGTTTTCTACTACCAGGCAATAATGCTATAATGGGTTTAGAACCTAAATGATGTGTGTCTCTAAATTGGTTTTCATCAATTTGTGGTCTGTCGGCAATGGCATCAATGAGTGGATGCCCAACAAAATGAACATCATAATTATATGTTTTGTAGAATGCTTTCTCAAAAGGAAGAATGCAATACATAGCATCAACATCGCGTTTTATTTTTTCCACTCTACTAGCCCTAGATGCCCATACTTGAGGAGAAATATAATAGTGTGTTTTATAGTTGTTTTCCTTTGCCCATTTGGCAATTCTTAGGTTAAATCCAGAATTGTCAATGAAGATGATCACATCCGGATTGTAATCTTCAATATCTTTTTTACAGAATTTTATATGACCAGATATTTTACGAAGGTTCATAATAACCTCTGCAAACCCCATAAATTGACGTTCCTTATAATGAATTACCAATTCGCCACCAACAGCTTGCATCAAATCGCCTCCCCAAAACCTGATATTTGCGTTGGTATCTCGCTTCAGAATACCTTTCATTAAATTAGAACCATGTAAATCACCTGAAGCTTCTCCAGCAATAATATAATACTTCATTTAATCGAAGTGTTTAAAGATTATAAAGTCAAAATTAGTCATTGAGATTCCAAGTGTTTAGTTGCTGAATGGTGTGATGTGCGGTTAAATCGAATTGCACTGGCACAACAGAAACATAATTGTTAGCTAAAGCCCATTCATCGGTATCTTCACCATTATCTTCGTTAACAAATTTACCTGCCAACCAATAATATTCTCTTCCCATCGGGTTGGTGCGCTTGTCAAATTCTTCAACCCAATTCGCCCTAGCTTGTCGGCAGATTTTAATGCCTTTAATTTCGGCTTTACTAACATTAGGAAGATTAACGTTTAACACAACACCATCTGGTAATCCGTGTTCTAAAACCTGTTCTGTAATGGTTTTTACATAAGATTTACAATGCTCAAAATTGGCATTCCAATTGTAATCTAATAAAGAAAAGCCAATTGCAGGTATACCTTCAATACCAGCTTCAAGTGCCGCACTCATGGTTCCGGAATAAATCACATTAATTGAAGAGTTAGAGCCATGGTTTATGCCTGAAACACAGATATCTGGCTTCTTTTTCAAAATTTCTCTAACAGCAAGTTTTACACAATCAGCAGGCGTACCAGAACAACTGTATTCAGTGTCATCATCTTCAATTTTAACTTTGTCTAAATGTAGTGTCGCATTAACTGTAATGGCATGACCCATACCGCTTTGAGGGCTATCAGGAGCGACTACAATAACATCTCCGATGGTTTTCATCACAGCTATTAATGTTCTGATTCCAGGAGCCGTAATTCCGTCATCATTTGTAATTAAAATTAATGGTCGTTTTGACATGTAAATAGTATTGATTCTTAGGTAATGTAAAAGTACTAAAAACCAATGTAACAACTCGTAATTTCTGGTTTAACAAAAATTTAGTGTCGCTATTTTTTATTGGCATGGTTTTTTCTTCTATTTTAGTATAATCTACCATTTTGAAAAATAAAAATAAGGACATGAAAGGGAATTATAAGTTTTTGTTGCTTGCACTTTTAATCGCATTTGCTTCGTGCAGTTTTACAAATAAGACGTTTGACAATCCAGATAAAGACAAATTACTCATACAACTGATTACATATCTTTTAGATCAAGGTCATTTTGATCCACAAGAATTAAACGATGAGTTTTCAGCTAGTGTTTTTGATGATTATTTAATACAGTTAGATCCATTAAAGCGCTATTTCTACGCTTCTGATATCGAAGAGTTTCAGGCCTATAAAAATGAGATTGATGATCAGTTACAGTCTTATGATTTAACCTTTTTTAATTTAACGCATCAGCGTTTACTTGAGCGCATTGAGGAATCTAAGAAGTTGTATACTGAGATATTAGAGAAACCATTTGACTATTCAAAAGATGAAACGTTTGTTGCGGATTATGAAGCATTAGGTTATGTTAAGAATAAGCGTGAAATGAAAGAACGTTGGAGGCAACAACTAAAATTTTCATCTATCGCCAATTATGATGCTGCTTTAGAAGAAAGGAATTCAGACTTGTCTTCAAATAATCTTCCTGAAAGTGTTTTCAATGAAGACAGTGCGACTGAAAAAATAGAAAAGAAGTCAGAAAAAGAGATTGAATCTGAAGCGAGACTAGAAACTAAGCAGTCGCTTGATGATTTATACGATTTTATTAAAGATAGAAGAAGGGAAGACTGGTTTGCGGTGTACATGAATGCTGTAGTAAATGAGTTCGATCCACATACAGCATATTACGCACCAGAAGATAAAGACCGTTTTGATGTTGCGATTTCTGGGAATTTTGAAGGTATAGGTGCAAGACTTCAAAAACGAAGAAATGCCATTGTAGTAACAGAATTGATTAGTGGTGGTCCTGCATGGAGAGCAAATGAATTAGAAGTTGGTGATCATATTCTTAAAGTAAAACAAGAAGATGAAGAAGAGCCAGTAAATGTGGTTGGTATGCGTTTAGACGACGCCATAAAATTCATCAAAGGCCCAAAAGGTACAGTAGTAACTTTAACGCTTAAAAAGGTTGATGGAACGACTCAAGACATAAATATTACAAGAGACGTTGTTGAGATTGAAGAAACTTATGCCAAGTCTTCAACAGTGGATAAAGATGGTAAAACCTTTGGTGTCATTAATCTTCCGAAGTTTTATATCAATTTCGAAGATTATAATAAACGAAATGCAGCTTCAGATATTAAAAAAGAAGTGATTCGTTTAAAAGAAGCAGGTATGGAAGGATTGGTTTTAGACCTTAGAAATAATGGTGGAGGATCTTTGCAAACTGTAGTAGATATTGTTGGGTTATTTATTGAAGATGGGCCGGTTGTGCAGGTGAAAACAACAGGTGAGCCAAAAGAAGTGCTTAAAGATGAAGACAAGTCTATTGTTTGGGATGGTCCATTAGTGATTTTAGTAAATGAATTGTCTGCATCTGCGTCAGAAATCTTAGCTGCAGCGATGCAAGATTATAAAAGAGGAATTGTTATAGGAAGTAAGCAAACTTATGGTAAAGGTACTGTGCAGATTGTATTTGATTTAAACCGAATGGTGCGCAACAATTCTAATGGTGATATGGGTGCGTTAAGATTTACAACACAAAAGTTTTACAGGATTAATGGTGGTTCTACGCAGCTTGAAGGTGTAAAGAGCGACGTAGTTGTGCCAGATCGTTACAGTTATATTGATATCGGAGAGAAAGACCAAGAAAATCCATTGCCTTGGGATAAAATTGATGCCGTTGATTACGAGCATTGGGATAAGTATTTTGATTACGAGGCTACAATTGAAAAAAGTAAGGCTCGTATGGCTGCTAATGATCAATTGAAATTGATAGATGAAAATGCACAATGGGTAAAGCGAATGAGAGATAGAGAAGTGTTCTCATTAAATTATGACGATTATAAAAAAGAAATGGAAGTAAATGAAGAAGAAGCTAGACGTTTTGAAAAGCTTTCAGAATATAAAACAGACCTTACATTTAAATCCTTACCATACGAAGAACAACTGATGGAAAAAGATTCTATCTTAAAAGAAAAGAGAAGAAGATGGCATGTTAATTTATCTAAGGATGTGTATATTGAAGAAGCCTTAAATGTACTTCAAGACTTAAAAATGACATACTCTATTAAAGGGAAAATGGCAGGAGTAAAGGAGTAATTTTTATAATTAAAATGTATATTGGTACGCTTAACAATACTCTAATAAGATACCTTTGAAAAATAATTCACTTACAGCTTTAGCGCTTCAAAAGTTTAAAAAAAACTTTTGGGGCGTTTTTAGTTTTGTGGCTATTGTTTGCATTGGTTTAGTTTCAATTTTAGCTTATGTGTTTGCGCCAGACGCTTCTAAAAATGCCAACCAGATGCATTTGTCTATTCATTCTAAATCTCCTGGTTTTGAAGTAGAGATGCTTAGGATTCCTTCAGGTATACCGTCTGATCAAAATGTGTTTTCTAAACTATTCTTTGGCAAGGATAATACAGATACAGAAATTCCTATTCAATCCTATAAAATCGAAAATAATGTATTGAGCTATGTTGAATATGCTTCAGATGGATTAAAAGGTGTTGAAAAAGAATTGAGTCTAGACGTTTTTGATGGTGGCAAGTTTGAAGATTACATCGAAACACGAACATTTACTTTTGGCACAGATAAATACGGAAGAGACTATTTAAGCCGTATATTAATTGGTTCTCGTATATCTTTTTTTATTGGTTTTGTGGCTGTGCTTATTTCGCTTTTGGTAGGATTATTAATGGGGAGTATAGCGGGTTATTATGGTGGAAAGATAGATGCCTTTATTATGTGGGTCATTAATATTACATGGTCTATTCCAACACTTTTATTGGTTATTGCAATTACTTTGGCTTTAGGTAAAGGATTTTGGCAAGTCTTTATTGCTGTCGGTTTAACCATGTGGGTTGAAGTGGCAAGAGTTGTAAGAGGTCAAATTATAAGTGCAAAAGAAATGCAATATGTAACCGCTGCAAGAGCATTAGGTTATAATGATTATAGAATAATAACTAAACATATCTTACCAAATGTATTTGGACCTTTAATTGTTATTTCAGCGGCGAACTTTGCGGCAGCAATTTTAATTGAAAGTGGTTTAAGCTTCTTGGGTATTGGCGCACAACCTCCAATGGCAAGTTGGGGAGCTATGATAAAAGATCACTACAATTACATTATCCTAGGTAAGCCGTATTTAGCAATTATACCAGGATTATGTATCATGTTTTTGGTAATGGCATTTATGTTGATTGGTAATGCCTTAAGAGATGCGCTAGACGTTAAAACTTAATTATAAGTCTGAACGTAATTTTGCGATTTCCTCGTTAGTAGCTTCTATAAAATTAAGCACATCATCTTGACCTATTTTTTTACTCGAAGAGGTAATGAAGTATGGTGGCAATTCTTCCCAAGTTTCAAGTAAAACATTGCAATAATCATCAACATGTTTCTCAATAGCCTTAGGTTTTAGTTTATCTGCTTTGGTAAAAATGATTCCAAACGGAATACCATTTTCACCTAAATACATCATAAAATCTAAATCAATAGGTTGTGGTTTGTGTCTAATATCAACAAGAACAAAAGCAGAAACTAATTGTTTGCGTTGTTCAAAATAGTTAGTGATAAATTTCTGAAAGGTCTTTTTAGATGTTTTAGAAACACGAGCATAACCATAACCTGGTAAATCGACTAAAAACCAATTGTCATTGATGATAAAATGGTTAATCAGTTGTGTTTTTCCAGGCTTTCCAGAAGTCTTCGCTAAACTTTTGCGATTAGTCAACATATTTATTAATGAAGACTTACCAACATTACTGCGACCTATAAAAGCGTATTCTGGAATAGTATTCTTAGGGCATTTTGCCACATCAGAATTACTCATTACAAATTCAGCGGATTTTATTTTCATATCATTTCCCACGAAAGTGGGAATCTTTTTTAAGTTAAACGTATAATAAAGTAGTCTTTGGTCTTATTGACTTCGTAAGAATCTTAAAATTGACGTTTCTCGAGCCAAGAATTCAAAATTGTATTAAATTCTTCAGGATGCTCCATCATTGCAGCATGGCCACATTTGTCTATCCAAAATAAGTCGGAGTCTGGTAACAGCTCATGGAATTCCTCAGCAACTTCTGGTGGTGTTACATTATCATTCTTTCCCCAAATGATACAAGTTGGAGTGTTCATTTTTGGTAAATCTTTAGCCATGTTATGACGTATCGCGCTTTTGGCAATAGCTAAAGTTTTGACTAGTTTATTTCTGTCGTTAACAGTCTCGTAAACTTCATCCACAATTTCTTTAGTGGCTACCTCAGGATCGTAAAATACATCTTGGGCCTTCTTCTTAATAACCTCGTAGTCACTTCTTTTCGTGTAACCACTTCCCATGGCACTCTCATAAAGTCCTGAGCTTCCCGTTATTATTAAGCCTTTTACCTTTTCTGGATAAAGTTTAGTGTGGTATAAACCGATATGGCCACCAAGTGAATTTCCTAACAGTAAAACTTCATCAAAACCTTTAAACTCAATAAAATCCTTAAGGTAGTTGGCAAAACTCTTCACGTTGGTTTTTAGAAGAGACATAGTGTAAATAGGTAACTCAGGTATCACAACTTTATAGCCATTACTGCCAAAAAAATTAGTGACTGCATCGAAGTTACTTAATCCACCCATTAAGCCATGCAACACTATGATTGGTGTGCCTTCTCCTACTTCTATATATCTATAATCCTTTTCTTCTTTTAAAAGGTGTGTCATCTATGGAATTAGTGCTTAATGTTAAAAACAAAAGTACATGATTTTTTTTATTTATAAATCTCAATAACTATAAATGAAAAAAATATTTGAACTCACGAATTGATTCCTCGAGTAAAACTAATTTTTATAACCTCTAAATCAAAATTTTGTTTCCATCTAACACATAAGGTTAAATCCTTTTTAAATCAAATAGAATCATATGGTTTCAATTTTATTCTTTTTCTTCAGAAGAGGTAACTCTGTTAATAATTACCACTACAGTTAATACTTCGTAAAAGCAGTAAAATATGCAGGTTGAGATGTATTGGGTTCTTGTGACTTTAAAACTTATCAACAAAAGTGGGAGTTAGTGGTAAAATGTGGTAATTTTTTCAATATCTTTGGATTTAAATCGTTTAGCTACTAAAACCACTCCATTGAATTCATTTATAGGAACATATGAATGTAAAGCTGATTCTAAAGGAAGATTAATGATTCCTGCAGCGTTAAAAAAGCAGTTGTCAGCTGCTTTGCAGAATGGTTTTGTGCTAAAAAGAGCAGTATTTCAGCCTTGCTTAGAGTTATATCCCATGGAAGAATGGAATGCTTTAATGACTAAGGTGAATAAGCTCAATCGCTTCAAGAAGAAAAACAACGATTTTATTAGACGTTTTACAGCTGGTGTAAAAGTGGTTGAAGTAGATAATGCGGGCAGATTGTTGATTCCAAAAGATTTAATGGGCTTTTCTGGTATAAGCAAAGAGGTTGTTTTGGCTTCTGCCGTAAATATCATTGAAATATGGGATAAAGATAGGTATGAGCAGGCAATTGATGATGCGGCTTTAGACTTTGCAGATTTGGCTGAAGAGGTAATGGGACAAGACGAAGATGATGGATTATCATAATGCAGTACTGCTTAAGGAAACCGTTGATGGTTTGAATATAAAGCCAGATGGTGTTTATGTAGATGTAACATTCGGCGGTGGAGGTCACAGTAGAGAGATTTTATCTAGACTTGGTGAGCAAGGTAAATTGTTTGCATTCGATCAAGATAAAGATGCTTTAGCTAACAAAATAGATGATGATCGTTTTGTGCTCATCAATGAGAATTTCAGATATATAAAAAGGTTCTTAAGATTTTATGGTGTTAAAGAAGTTGATGGTGTTTTAGCAGATTTTGGTGTGTCTTCTCATCAGTTTGATGTTGCTGAACGTGGTTTTTCAACACGTTTTGATGCAAGGTTAGATATGAG
The DNA here is from genome assembly GCA_964517835.1 of uncultured Flavobacteriaceae bacterium. Taxonomy (GTDB): domain Bacteria; phylum Bacteroidota; class Bacteroidia; order Flavobacteriales; family Flavobacteriaceae; genus Winogradskyella. The sequence continues at coordinate 13,147 of CAZFEV010000037.1, forward strand.
AATGAATCAAGATGATAAACTTTCTGCCTTTGAGGTGATTAATGAGTATGAAGAGGAGCAGTTACGTTCGGTGCTATTGCAGTATGGAGAATTAAGGCAGGCGCCTGCCATGGCGAGAGTTATTGTTTCGGAACGTAAAATAGCACCTATTGAGACAGGTCAACAATTGAAATTGGTTTTAAAGCGTTTTTTAAATCATAAGAGAGAAAACAAAGTCTTAGCCCAGATTTATCAGGCGATTAGGATTGAAGTGAATCAAGAAATTGAAGTGTTAAAAGAGTTATTGCAGCAGATGCCAGAGGTTCTCAAAGTAGGTGGTAGACTCAGTTTTATTTCATATCACTCATTAGAAGATAGGTTAGTGAAGCGCTTTATAAGAAACGGATTGTTTGAAGGTGAGCCAGAGCGCGATATGTTCGGAAATTTTGAAGTACCGTTAAAAAAAGTAGGAGGCTTGATTGTGCCAACCGAAGCTGAAATAAAAGAAAATAATAGAGCGAGAAGTGCAAAGTTGAGAATTGCTGAAAAAATATGAAGAAAAGCATCTACAGCATATTAAGAGGGAAGTTTCTAATCAGTGATGATTCGTTTAAAAATTGGCGTATCATCATTTTTGTTTCCTTCCTAGCGATCATAATGATTGCAAGTTCTCATAAGGCTGATGAAAAAGTGCATGAAATCGCGCGTTTAACAAATGAAGTTAAAGAATTAAGATCTGCTTTTGTGGACGGTCGTTCAAAGTTGATGCGTCTGAAGATGGAATCCACAATAATAAATAAGGTGGCAGAAAAGGAAATATATATTTCTGAAGTGCCGCCAACGAAAATCAGAATTAAAACACAGGAAAAATAGAGCTTGGCTACAACCGAAACTAACATATTAAACAGATTGTACTTTGTGGCAGGTTGCATGTTTGTCTTTGTGCTTGCAGTGGTTTTTAAACTGTGTAGTATTCAGTTTGTGCAAGGTGATCAGTATCGCGAGTTAGCAGAGAAACGTACTGTTAGAGATTTTGATATTGAACCCAATCGTGGGAATGTATATTCCGCAGATGGCAGTTTGTTAGCAACTTCAATTCCTAAATATGATATTAGGATTGATGCTATACAGGCAAAAAAAGCAACTTTTGAAAAACACCTTGATGCCTTAGCTGATTCATTGTCTGAGTATAAGGGGAAGCCTAAATCTTACTATAAAAATAGTTTAAGGAAAGCACGTAAAAACAGAAACAGATATTTCTTATTAGCTAGAAATATTAGCTATTCTGACTATTTAAGAATGCGCAGTTTTCCATTGTTAAATCTTGGCGCTATTAAAGGTGGTTTGATTGTGGAGCAAACCACAAGACGCGAGCATCCTATGGGTGAAATAGCAGCTAGGTCTATTGGCTACGAGCGCATTGATGAAAATAATTATGCGACAAGAGTAGGTATTGATGGTGCTTTTGGTGAAAAATACTTGCAAGGCAAAAAAGGAAAGCGTCTAAAGCAGAAAATAGGTAATGGACAATGGAAGCCTATTGCAGATTTTGATCAGGTTGAGCCACAAGATGGATATGATGTTTACACCACAATAGATGTTAATGTTCAAGATATTGCACACCATTCCTTGTTAGGTCAGCTAGAGAAATATGAGGCTGAGCATGGTTGTGTGGTTGTTATGGATGTTAAAACTGGTGAGATTAGAGCAATATCTAACCTTGCGAGAACTTCAAAAGGAACATATTACGAGAAGTTAAACTATGCTGTTGGTGAAAGTCATGAGCCTGGTTCTACGTTTAAAGTTATGGCTATAATGGCAGCTTTAGAGGATAGGGTAATAGATACGTCTACAATAGTTGATACTAAAAAAGGGACAAAATATTTTTATGGAAGAACTATTAGCGATTCCCATCGCGGTGGATATGGTAAAATTTCTGCAGCTAGAGCTTTAGAGGTGTCTTCAAATATTGGTTTAGCAACCATAGTTGATGACCATTATTCCAAGAAACCTGAAAAGTTTTTAGATCGCTTAAGTAAATGGAGATTAGACCAACCACTAGGTGTTTCTATAATTGGTGAAGGAAAGCCAGACATTCCTAGACCTGGTGCTGTAAACTGGAGTAGAAACGCACTACCATCAATGGCTTATGGCTATAACTTAACAATGACGCCTTTGCAAACCTTAGCTTTTTATAATGCAATTGCTAATGATGGTGAGTTGATAAAGCCTCGATTTATAAGGTCAGTGAAGTCCTTTGATAAGGATATTGAGGTGTTTGAGAAGGAAGTATTAGTGGATAAGATTTGTTCGGATAAGACTTTAGGTGAAGTTAAGGATATGCTGAAGAATATTGTGATTCGTGGTACAGGTCAGCGTATGTATTCAGAAACATTTTCAATGGCTGGTAAAACCGGAACTGCCAGAACTGATTATGCTAATTATGAAGAATGGAAAGAAGATAAAAAATATATTTCATCATTTGCAGGTTACTTTCCGGCAGATAACCCTAAATACTCTTGTATTGTAGTAATTCATAAGCCAAGTACAAAAGTTGGGTATTATGGTGCTGATGTTTCTGGTCCTGTTTTCAAAAGAATAGCACAAAAGATTTATACAGATACACCTGTAATTGATGAGGTTGAAGGTCTCGTTTTTGATAATGATAATGTCGATGCAGATTATGATGCTTATTTCGATTATGCAAATAAGTACAAAGAGTTAATGCCGAGCGTTATTGGTATGCCGGCTATGGATGCCATTGCGTTGTTAGAAAATTTACAAGTAGATATTAAGGTGAAACTTAATGGTAGTGGAACTGTAAAATCTCAATCTATAAGTAAGCATCAAAAATTAAAAGCTAACCAAACAATTGTCTTAGAAGCCTCATGAAAGTATTAAAAGACATATTGTATAAGGTAACTATAAATGCTGTTGTTGGTAGTACAAGTATATTCATAAAGAAAATTGAGTTTGACTCGCGTAAAGTAGCTCAAGAAAATGTATTCGTTGCCATAACTGGTGCTGTCTCAAATGGACATGATTTTATAGAGAAAGCTATAGAAAAAGGCGCAAATACCATTGTTTGTGAAACACTTCCAGAAAATTTACAAGAAGGAGTAACCTATGTAGAAGTAGCGAATTCTAATGAGGCACTAGCTTTTATGGCTGCAAATTTCTATGAGCATCCATCGCAAAATTTGAGATTGGTTGGTGTTACTGGTACTAATGGGAAAACAACTGTAACGAGCTTGTTATATCAATTGTTTAAAAACGCAGGTTACAAAGTTGGCTTGTTGTCTACAGTGAAAATTATGGTTGGTGATACTGAATATAAAGCCACGCACACTACACCAGATTCATTGAGTATAAACTACTACCTCAAATTAATGAATGATGAAGGAGTTGAGTTTTGTTTTATGGAAGCGAGCTCTCATGGCATTCATCAAAGTAGAATAGAAGGCTTAAAGTTTGAAGGTGGAATTTTCACTAATCTATCTCACGATCATTTAGATTATCACAGTTCGTTTGCGGAATATCGAGATGTTAAAAAATCGTTTTTTGATGTATTGCCAAAAGAGGCATTTGTGTTATCAAACATAGATGACAAGAATGGTTTAGTAATGCTTCAGAATACCCAAGCAAGAAAGTATACTTATGCTTTAAAGAACTATGCAGACTATAGAGCACAGATTTTAGAAAATGAATTTAGTGGCTTGCTGTTAAAGGTAAATGACAATGAATTATGGACAAGATTAATAGGGAGTTTCAATGCATATAATATTCTTGCTATTTATGGTGCTGCTGAGCTTTTAGGACTAGAAAAAGAAGAAATTTTAAGACTTATTAGTGAGCTCGAGAATGTTTCAGGTCGTTTCCAATATCTCATTTCAGAAAACAAAATAACTGCAATTGTAGATTATGCGCATACGCCAGATGCGTTAAAGAATGTACTTCAAACTATTAATAATATCCGTACTAATAATGAGCAATTGATAACTGTCGTGGGTTGTGGTGGTGATAGAGATAAAACCAAGCGGCCAAAGATGGCGCATATTGCTTCAGCACTAAGTACCAAGGTGATTTTTACTAGTGATAACCCAAGAACTGAAAATCCTGAAACTATTATTCAGGAAATGGAAGAAGGTGTTGAGCCTCAAAATTTCAAAAAGACATTATCCATAACAGATAGAAAGCAGGCTATAAAAACGGCGTGTCAAATGGCAGAGTCTAAAGATATCATTCTTATTGCAGGTAAGGGACACGAAACGTATCAAGAGATTAATGGTGAGCGTTTCGATTTTGATGATTATAAAACCGTAAATGAACTTTTAAAACAATTACAGAAGTAGATGTTATATTACTTATTTGAATATCTCGAACAACAATTCCAGTTTCCTGGGGCATCGCTATTTGGGTTCTTAACCTTTAGAGCTGCTCTAGCAATTATTTTGTCTTTGTTGATATCAACGATTTATGGTAAACGTATCATTGAATTCTTAAGAAGAAAACAGGTTGGGGAAACTATTAGAGATCTAGGTTTAGAAGGACAAGCTCAAAAAGCTGGAACACCGACCATGGGTGGAATCATTATCATACTTGCAACATTGATTCCTGTGTTGTTAATCGCTAAGCTCGAAAATATCTACATCATTCTTCTAATTATTACAACACTCTGGATGGGAGTGATTGGGTTTTTAGACGATTATATTAAAAAGTTTAAAAACGATAAAGAAGGTCTAAAAGGAAGATTTAAGGTTTTGGGCCAAGTTGGTTTAGGATTAATTGTTGGATTAACCTTGTATTTTCATGAAGATGTTACCATCAAAGAAGAATTGCCTTTACAAGTGCAACAAGAATTACTTGCTGAAAACCCTAATATTCCTGAGGCAAAATTATTTGATGAAGCAAAGAAGTCTACCAAGACCACGATTCCATTTGTAAAAAATAACGAGTTTGATTATTCAGATCTCATTACATGGATTAGTCCAGAACTAGAAAAATATGCCTGGATCATCTTTGTCTTGCTCTCCATAGTCATTGTTACAGCGGTCTCTAATGGGGCCAATTTAACAGATGGAATCGATGGTTTAGCTGCAGGAACTTCAGCAGTTGTGGTGCTGACCTTAGGTATTTTCGCCTGGGTTTCGGGTAACATCATCTTCTCAAAGTATCTCAATATTATGTACATACCACAAGTAGAAGAAATTACAATCTATATCGCAGCTTTTGTTGGTGCTCTGGTTGGGTTCCTATGGTATAATGCATATCCAGCAACCGTTTTTATGGGAGATACCGGAAGTTTGACTATTGGTGGAATCATTGCTGTAATTGCCATAGCTGTAAGAAAGGAATGGCTGATACCATTATTGTGCGGCATCTTTTTAGCTGAAAATTTATCAGTGATGATGCAGGTGAGTTATTTCAAATACACCAAGAAAAAGTATGGTGAAGGTCGGAGAATTTTCAAAATGTCACCGCTGCATCACCATTATCAAAAATCAGGATATCACGAAAGTAAAATTGTAACACGATTTTGGATTGTTAGCATACTGCTTGCCATCCTTTCTATTGTGACATTGAAGATTAGATAATGAAAAGACTAGTCATATTAGGAGGAGGAGAAAGTGGAGTTGGTACGGCGATTTTAGCAAAGGAAAAAGGATATGATGTGTTTGTTTCCGATAAGGGAATAATTAAAGAAAAATATAGAGACGTTCTTTTAAATAATGAGATTGAATTTGAAGATGAGCAGCATACAGAATCAAACATTCTGAATGCAGATCTCATCATGAAAAGTCCTGGGATTCCGGATAAAGTGGCTTTGATTCAAAAAATAAGAACTGCGGGAATTACAATAGTTTCTGAAATTGAGTTTGCTTCAAATTATACTGATGCCACTTTGGTGGCTATAACCGGTAGTAATGGTAAAACTACAACTGCAACGTTAACGCATCACTTGTTAAAGCAAGAATTAAATGTGGGTTTAGCTGGAAATATTGGTGACAGTTTTGCGAAACAAATTCTAGAAGAAAACCATGAAAATTATGTGCTTGAGGTAAGTAGTTTTCAATTGGATGATATCAGTAGTTTTCAACCGAAAATTGCAGTACTAACCAATATTACACCAGATCATTTAGATCGATATGAGTATAAGTTTGAGAATTACATCACTTCAAAATTTAGAATTGTTGAGAATCAATCCAAAGAGGATTATTTCATATATGATGCAGATGATGAAGTGATTTCAAACTGGCTTCAGAACAATGCAATTCAATCCAAAAAATTGCCTTTTTCATTAACTCAAGTTGTGGAAGAAGGCGCTTATTTAGATAACAATAACATAATAATAACGATAGATAATAATAAAATAATTATGCCAACAGCAAACTTAAGATTACAAGGCAAACATAACGTAAAAAATGCCATGGCTGCCTCTACAGTGGCGCATTTGCTTAAAATAAGAAAGCAGACCATTAGAGAGAGTTTAGAAAATTTTCAAGGCGTAGAGCACCGCTTAGAACATGTATTGAAAATTAATAAAGTGCAATACATTAATGACTCTAAAGCAACCAATGTTAATGCAACTTATTTTGCATTAGAAAGCATGGATGCGCCAACAGTCTGGATTGTTGGTGGAGTAGATAAAGGTAATGACTATACTGAGCTATATCCTTTTATTAATGAAAAGGTTAAAGCCATTATATGCCTTGGTGTTGATAATGCCAAGTTGCTCGATGCTTTTGGGAATATGGTTGATATAATCGTAGAAACACAATATATAGAAGAAGCTGTAAAGATTGCATATAAGGTGGCTGTAGCAGGTGATAATGTCCTGTTATCACCAGCATGTGCAAGTTTCGATTTGTTTGAAAACTATGAGGATAGAGGTCGTCAATTTAAAAATGCTGTTCGAAATCTGTAATTAAATATGGAGGCTGAGGTTCTTGAAGCTTCATTGGAAAAGGATGACTTTGAGTAACTCAGTCATCAAATAAATAAAGAAATGAATAACATGTTTTCGCAAATAAAAGGTGATAGAGCCATTTGGGCTATAGCAACATTGTTGGCTATTTTTTCCTTTTTGCCTGTGTATAGTGCGGCTAGTAATTTGGCCAATATTAGCGGAACAAGTAATACGTTTTCATTCTTTTTAAAGCATTTTATGCATTTGGCGTTGGGGTTTGGGATTATGTTTGGTATACATAAAATACCTTACAAATATTTTAGAGGTCTATCGATGATAATGGTTCCTATTGTTATTGTATTGTTGTTGGTTACAATGTTACAAGGAACCACGATTGAAGGAGCCAATGCTAGTCGCTGGATTAAAATTCCGGTGGTAAATATGTCATTTCAAACATCCACTTTAGCTGCTGTTGTACTCATGGTATATGTAGCGAGGTATCTGTCTAAAATTAGAGATAAAAATGTCAGTTTTAAGGAGACCATTATTCCGTTATGGATGCCAGTGTTTTTTATTCTGATATTAATTTTACCGGCTAACTTTTCTACGACAGCTATTATATTTTCTATGGTGGTTATGATCACGTTTATTGGTGGTTATCCAGTAAAGTATCTATTGCTTATTATCGGTGCTGGTGTTGCAGCTTTAGCAATGTTCATTTTGGTAGCAAAAGCGTTTCCTGAGCAAATGCCAAACCGTGTGGATACTTGGATGAGCAGAATAGAGAATTTCTCAAATGGTGAAGATACTGAGGCTGATTATCAAATTGAAAAAGCAAAGATTGCCATCGCTTCAGGTGGCATTAAAGGTGTTGGTCCTGGGAAAAGTGTACAAAAGAATTTTTTACCGCAATCATCATCAGATTTCATTTTCGCCATTATCATAGAAGAGTATGGTTTAATTGGTGGGTTCTTTTTGTTGGTAATGTACTCTTGGTTGTTGTTTAGAATAGTTATTGTGTCTCAAAAATCCGACACCATTTTTGGTAAACTACTTGTTTTGGGTGTTGGTTTACCAATCGTTTTTCAAGCATTGATAAATATGGCAGTGGCGGTAGAATTATTTCCAGTTACAGGACAAACCTTGCCTTTAATAAGTAGTGGTGGAACATCCATATGGATGACTTGTTTGGCAATCGGAATCATATTAAGTGTAAGTGTTAAGCGCCAAGAGATAAAAGATAAAGAAGATGCTGAGGAAGACAACCCATTAGATATTTTAAGTGAAGCGATCTAGTGATAATAATGTAACTGTCAGACTGAGCGTAGTCGAAGTTGAGAAAAGATGAGTCGTAAATCAAAATATAAATTCATATTGTCCGGAGGTGGAACAGGAGGTCATATTTATCCTGCAGTTGCTATTGCGGATGAGTTGAAATCTCGTTATCCCGATGCTGAATTTTTGTTTGTAGGAGCTTCAGATCGTATGGAGATGGATAAAGTGCCTCAAGCAGGTTATAAAATTAAAGGACTTTGGATTTCTGGAATTCAGCGTAGACTTACATTAAAGAATCTGATGTTTCCTTTTAAGTTAATATCAAGCTTACTTAAATCTCGAAAAATAATAAACAACTTTAAACCAAATGTTGTTATCGGTACTGGTGGTTTTGCAAGTGGACCTCTATTAAAAGTTGCTGTTTCAAAAGGTATTCCTAGTTTAATTCAAGAACAAAATTCATATCCAGGAATTACGAATAAACTGTTAAGTAAAAAAGTGAATACAGTCTGTGTGGCTTATGAAGGTTTAGAACGATTCTTCCCAAAAGAAAAACTGAAATTAACCGGCAATCCGATTAGGCAGGATTTATTAAAGGTAAAGGGTAAGGAAATTGAAGGTAAAGATGCATTTACTTTAATACACAGTAAGCATACGCTTCTAGTTTTAGGTGGAAGTTTAGGAGCAAGAAGAATAAATCAACTTATTGAGGCTAATCTTCAGTTTTTTGAAGATAATAATGTGCAATTGGTATGGCAATGCGGTAAACTGTATTATGACCAATACAAGCATCATAATGAATTAAAGCATGTACAAGTACATGCATTTTTGAATAAAATGGATATGGCTTATGCGGCGGCAGATATCATCATCTCTAGAGCTGGTGCGATTTCGGTTTCAGAATTGTGTATTGTCGGTAAACCAACCATTTTTATTCCTTCGCCGAATGTAGCAGAAGACCATCAAACAAAGAATGCCCAAGCTGTTGCGAATAAAAATGCAGCAATATTAGTAAGAGAAAAAGATTTAGATACTCAATTTCAGAATATGTTTTCTGAATTGATTTCTAACGAAGAAAAACGAAAAACATTAAGTAAAAATATTGAAGCATTAGCATTAGTGAATGCTACAAATGATATTGTAGATGAAGTTGAAAAGCTTTTAACCAAATAATGAATATTAAGTCTGTAAATTACGTTTATTTTATTGGCATTGGCGGAATCGGCATGAGTGCCTTAGCGCGTTATTTTGTGGCGTATGGTAAACAAGTTGGTGGTTATGACAAAACACCAACTGAAATAACAAAAGCTTTGGAAGACTTAGGTGTACAAGTTCATTTTGAAGATGATATGTCTTTAGTGGATTTAAAGTTTTTAAATTCAGAGCAGACATTGGTAGTGTACACACCAGCAATACCAAACAGTCATTCGGAGTTTCAGTATTTTAAAGCTAATGGCTTTAATGTAGTTAAGCGGTCTGTCGCGCTTGGAGAAATTACAAGGCAAACTCAATGTTTAGCAGTTGCAGGTACTCATGGAAAAACAACAACAACGAGTATTTTAGGTCATTTACTAAATGAATGCAATGCGCCTGTAACAGCATTTTTAGGTGGAATCAGTGAAAATTACAATTCTAACTTAATCCTTAATGGCACAGAAACTACAGTGGTTGAAGCTGATGAATTTGACCGTTCGTTTTTAACATTAGCACCAGATTTAGCGTGTATTACGTCTATGGATGCTGACCATTTAGATATTTATGGTGATGCTTCAGAACTTCAAAAATCATTTAAGGAGTTTTCAGAGTGTATAAAGCCTAATGGTAAACTTTTTGTAAAAAACGGATTGTCGTTAGAAGGCATAACCTATGGGGTTGAGGACAATTCAGATTATGAAGCTCAGAATGTTCGCATAGAAAATGGTGCTTATGTTTTCGATTTAAGGACACCTCAAAACATTTTTGAAGCGTTTACATTTCATTTACCGGGAAGACATAATTTATCTAATGCAACAATAGCTTTAGCTATGGCAATGGAATATGGATGTGAAGCAACAGATTTAAAAAAAGGATTAGATTCTTATAAAGGTGTTAAGAGACGATTTACATATCAAATCAAAACAAAGGATTTTGTTTATATAGATGATTACGCGCATCATCCAACAGAAATCAATGCAGTACATGCTGCAGTGCGTGAAATGTATCCAAACAAACGCGTATTGGCGATATTTCAACCGCATTTATTTAGTAGAACAAAAGATTTTGTAGACGAGTTTGCGGAAAGTCTTTCAAATTTTGATGAAATATTGCTTTTAGATATCTATCCGGCAAGGGAATTACCGATTGAAGGAGTGACCTCGAACTGGCTTTTAAATAAGGTTGAAAATCCAAATAAAAAATTGATTTTAAAATCTGAAATCATCCAATCAATTAAAAATTCAGATGCAGATATAGTGCTCACTTTGGGTGCCGGAGATATAGGAGAAGAAGTGAAACACATTAAAACAGCTATTTCAAATGAAGGTTAATTATAACTACATAAAAATCATTGTTTTAGTGCTGTTTTTGGGGTTTTTGTTTGCCTTTTCAAACCACCGAAATCGAACACGAAAAGTCAGTGAGCCGAACATCGAATTTCAGGGTGAGAACCAATTATTTATAACTGAAGCTACTGTTAGTAAATTGTTAATACAAAATCAACAGCCCGTTTCAGACCAGCCTAAAGATATTATAGATTTGAATGAATTAGAGATTGCCCTAAATTCTAATCCAATGATAAAGAAAGCAGAAGTGTTTATGTCAGTAAACGGTGAGCTTTCGGCAGAAATTGAACAAAAACGACCTATTGCGCGGGTGAATACCAATGCGTCATATTACATTGATGATGAAGGTCAGTTTATGCCTCTGTCAACTAACTATGCTGCAAGAGTTCCATTAGTTACTGGTAATATTAAGAAAAATGACCTTGAGACAGTTTATCAATTCGCTAAAGCTGTTGATGAAGATGAATTCTTGAAAAAATACGTCATTGAAATCCATCAAAATAGTGATAAAACTATCGATTTCAAGATTAGAAAGAGTGATTTTACTGTGCATTTAGGAACATTAAATCAGCTCGAAAAAAAGATAAATAATTTCAAGGCTTTTTATCAAAAGGCTTTAAAAGATAAAATTTTAGATAAGTATAAACTAGTCAACTTAAAGTTTGACAAACAAGTAATTTGCACCAAAGCATAGACTATGGACAAACATAACATTTCGGTAGGTTTAGATATAGGAACCACAAAAATTGTGGCCATGATTGGTCGTAAGAATGAGTACGGTAAAGTAGAAATTCTTGGTGTAGGGAAATCCAAAAGTTTGGGAGTACATCGTGGAGTAGTTAATAACATTACCCAAACCATTCAGTCAATTCAGCAAGCGGTGCAAGAAGCTGAAGCTGCTGCGTCAGAAAAGATAGAAGAGGTTACAGTTGGTATTGCTGGTCAACATATTAGAAGCTTACAACACAGCGATTATATCACGAGATCAAACTCAGAAGTTGTCATTGAAGATTCTGATATAGACCGTTTAATCAATCAGGTCCATAAGTTAGTGATGCTTCCAGGTGAAGAAATTATCCATGTGCTACCACAAGAATTTAAAGTGGATGGTCAGGCTGAAATTAAAGAACCAATTGGAATGTATGGTGGACGACTTGAAGCGAATTTTCATGTTGTTGTAGGGCAAGTGTCATCGATAAGAAATATCGGTAGATGCGTAAAGAGTTCTGGGTTACAATTAGAAGGCATTACGCTAGAGCCATTAGCATCTGCAAATGCGGTATTAAGTCAAGAAGAAAAAGAAGCTGGAGTCGCACTAATTGATATAGGTGGTGGAACAACAGATTTAGCTGTTTTTAAAGACGGCATCATTAGACATACAGCTGTTATTCCATTCGGTGGAAATGTCATTACAGAAGATATAAAAGAAGGTTGCTCAATCATAGAAAAGCAGGCGGAACTGTTGAAAATAAAGTTTGGTTCAGCTTGGCCAGGTGAAAATAAGGATAACGAAATTGTATCTATTCCTGGGTTAAGAGGTAGAGAGCCAAAAGAGATTACATTAAAAAACTTGTCAAAGATTATTCATGCAAGAGTTGTGGAAATTATTGAACAAGTGTACGTGGAGATAAAGAATTATGGTCACGAAGAGCAAAAGAAAAAGCTCATTGGTGGTATTGTCTTAACTGGTGGAGGAAGTCAGTTGAAACATTTAAAGCAATTGGTAGAATATATCACAGGAATGGATACCAGAATAGGTTATCCAAATGAGCATTTAGCTGGTGATAGTGACGAAGATATTGCTAGTCCGTTGTATGCAACAGCTGTAGGACTGGTGATGGATGGACTAAAACGACAAGAACGTAAAGTTGCAGAAGAACAGGAGATTGAAAATGAAATAGAAACACCTGAGGTTACAGAAGCAGAACCTGAATTGGCGCCTGAACCACCGAAGGAAAGACGTTCGTTTTTAGATAAACTAACAGAACGCGTTAAAGATTTTTTGGATAACGCAGAATAGACTAACAAGAAACTAAAACTAAAAAATATAAAAATCATATAATCTTAGAGAGTATGAGTAATAATAACGATTTCGAAAGCATTTCATTTGATTTACCAAAGCATCAATCTAATGTCATCAAAGTTATTGGTGTTGGTGGAGGTGGAAGCAACGCCATCAACCATATGTTTCAGCAAGGCATAAAAGGAGTTGATTTTGTGATCTGTAATACAGATGCGCAAGCGCTTCATAACAGTGGTGTACCAAATAAAATTCAGTTGGGTGTTAATCTTACTGAAGGTTTAGGTGCTGGTGCTAACCCAGATGTTGGTGAGCAAGCTGCTGTTGAAAGCCTTGAAGACATCCGTAGAATGTTAGATACTAATACTAAAATGGTGTTTATCACTGCAGGAATGGGTGGCGGAACTGGTACAGGTGCTGCACCTGTAATCGCTAAAATGTCTAAGGAATTAGATATTCTCACTGTTGGTATCGTAACGATGCCTTTTCAGTTTGAAGGAAAGATGCGTAATGAGCAAGCACAAAAAGGTATCGAAAGATTACGTCAGCATGTAGATTCGTTAATTGTAATTAATAATAATAAGCTCAGAGAAGTATATGGTAACTTAGGATTTAAGGCCGGATTCTCCAAAGCTGATGAAGTTTTGTCAACGGCTTCTAGAGGTATTGCAGAAGTAATTACACATCACTATACACAAAACATCGATTTACGAGATGCTAAAACGGTATTAAGTAATAGTGGAACAGCAATTATGGGTTCTGCAACGGCTTCAGGACAGACAAGAGCTCAAGAGGCGATTATGAAGGCTTTGGATTCACCATTGCTAAATGATAATAAGATTACTGGAGCTAAGAATGTGCTATTGTTAATAGTTTCAGGTTCTCAAGAAATCACTATTGATGAAATTGGTGAAATCAATGACCATATTCAAAATGAAGCAGGTCATGGAGCAAATATAATTATGGGTGTTGGTGAAGATGAATCACTACAAGAATCAATTTCTGTGACTATTATTGCTACAGGATTTGATATTGACCAACAAAATGAGATATCAAATACAGAAGCCAAGAAAGTCATTCATGCATTAGAAGAGGAAGAGATTATTGAAGAAATAAGCACTCAAGAAAGAGAGCCGGCTATTATTACGCCAGATATCGTTTTAGAGGAAAAGAAAGAAGCTCCTATTGTGAAGCATGTTTTAACAGACGATATTGAGGATGAATTTGAGATAACTACTCATAATCAGACAGATTTAATTGCTACAACAGAGGCGATTAGAAATATTAATGTGGTATACGAGGAAGTTTTAGATGCTAAAATTCCTGTTGAAGATACAACTGAAGACTTTATCATTACACCAGTAGAAAGTAAGGTTGAAGACATAGAACCAATTCAAGAAGAGCAGATCACACTTACATTTGATTTACCATTGTCTAATGTAGAGCCTGAGAAAATTGAAGAGCCTGAAACAGGTGAAGAAACGATTTTCTTTAGCTTAGATGAAGATGTTAAAGATATCGAAGTGAATGAGCCAGTTGAGATTATTTCAGTAACAGAAGTAAACGAAGAAGGTGAGAAGCGCTATGTTTTAGATGATTTTGAAACCTACGGATCTTCAATCAACACCGAAGCTAAAACAAAAGAAACAGAAGTTAAGGAGGAGATTGTATTCGAAAAGAAAGTAATGCCTGTTGAGGAGACAAAACCGGTTGTAGAAGAGGAGATAGACCCTATTAATAGTCCAATTTCTGAGCTGATTAAAGCACGTGCAGACGAACGAAGAAAACACATGAAAGACTTTAATTATAAATTTAATACAGCGAAGATTGACGATATAGAAAAAGAACCCGCATATAAAAGGCAAGGAGTAAATTTAGAGGATGCTCAGCATTCATCTTCAGAAACAAATGCATCAAGAATGTCTGTTGGTACAGATGATAATGATGATATTCAGTTACGAAGTAATAATTCCTTCTTGCACGATAATGTAGATTAAAAAGTTAGCTTTAACTCAACATAGTCGAGCCCAGAAAGATAAATCCCTCAACTTTCTGGGCTTTTTTTAGTTTTCTTAAAAACAAGTGGTAACGTATAGTTTTTAGTATATTCGTATCCTTTAAATTTGTAGTAATAATGAGTTTACAATCTGAAATCATGGCAGCAATGAAGACTGCTATGAAAGAAAAAAATCAAACCGCATTGGCGGCTTTAAGAGCAGTTAAGGCTGAAATTTTGTTGGTAAAGACAGCATCTTCATCAGATGAAGAATTGACAGAAGAGCAAGAGATAAAGATTTTATCTAAAATGGTGAAGCAGCGTAAAGACAGTGCTGCTATCTTTTTAGAACAGAATAGAGAAGATTTGGCACAACCAGAGTTAGACCAAGCTGAAGTAATTAGTCAGTTTTTACCAGAAGCGTTAAGTGAGGAAGAGATTGAAAAAGTAGTTGTAATGACCATTGATAAAGTTGGTGCTGAAGGCATGAAAGATATGGGTAAAGTTATGGGTATTGTATCTAAAGAATTGGCAGGTCAGGCAGATGGTAAAACCATTTCTACCATTGTAAAGGCAAAATTGTCATCATAGGCAGAGCACATTGCTATAACAGCTTTATGTCACACTGAGCGTAGTCGAAGTGTTCTTCTGTAAAACAAAGGCCTCGTAGTTCAACTGGATAGAATATCAGATTTCGGCTCTGAGG
>CAZFEV010000038.1:0-26072 GCA_964517835.1 uncultured Flavobacteriaceae bacterium
CAAGTACATTTAGAACTTTATGTAAAAGTGAATAAGAACTGGCGTTCTAATGTTAACCAATTGCGACGTTTCGGATATAACCAAAAATAAATCTATTAAGAATTAAAATCTCTTCGCGATACCTAAACCAATTGAAATCGCATAATTGCCATCAAACTTTTTGTCATAAAACAAGTTAATAGGTACATCCCAATGATTATGCAATGCAAGGTCGTGTTCCACACCAATTCGTACTAAAGGTTCTATGTCTCCTTGTTCAGAAATAATACCTGGACCAAAAACCAATTCCCAATGTTCTATTGGACTCCATAAGGCGTCTAAGGTTACCACAAGAGGATATTCTCTCTCAACATCTATATCGTATAATGAAGAACTAACTTCTTTTGTAATTAATTCTACATCACTAAAGACTCCAACGCCCCAATTATCATCAAGCCAATATTCATAGTCTAAACCAAATGTTGGTATAGATAAAGTATTTTGGTTGTCGATGGAAATAAAAGAATGTCCTAAAATAAAAGCAACTCTGTGCCTAGGTTTATGATTGTCTAATTCGTGAGTATTATTTTCTTGAGCAAAATTGAAGGTTGTAGCAAATAGGGTCAATATCAAAGCTACCATAAAAGGTTTCATGCGACATATTTTACGTCAAAATTAGGTCTACTTTATGAAGGATTTACTGATATATATCAGTGTTTTATAAATTTAATTTGAAGTGTTTGGTAGTGCCAAAGATGAAAACCACACTATATGGCATGAATGTCTTTACTTCTTAAAGTATCTCGCATAAAATGATGCAATTCATGCATTTGACTCATGCCTGCCTTTTTTCCTAATCGACCACTGAAATAAAGCGCAAACCAAATGACTATCATAAGTAATGTGATGAATAATTGAATGGCATAACTCGACTCTAAAGACCAATTGACATAAGCCCAAATAGCAAAGCCAATAAAGAAACCAGCAACAACAAAATGAAAAAACATAAACATGGTCCATACTGTTGGGTTTGGTCCAAATAAACCGTAAATGGTACTGAGCTCTTTTTTGTCATAATCTTCATTGATTTCTAAATGCAGTTGCGGAGACCAAAAATGTTGTTTGTCTTTAGGTATTTTAATGAACACATGATCATCAACTCTGGTCACAATAAAGTCCTTCTGTTTTTTACCAGAATCTTCAAATAAAGTCAATAGATTTTCATTAGGCTCATTGACATTAAACTTAAACCGAGGTCTTAAGATGATTTCGTTAGAGAGTTCCATGTTTGATTATGTTAGTGTCTTCAATGTACAAATTTTTGTTTAACCTTTTCAATCATATGAGATTGTACTGAAAATACTAGTGTAATGCTCGCATTGTATTCTCATATTATATGCTACCTTTGCGGCAATATTTTAGATTATGGGAAATATAGTTGCAGTTGTAGGACGACCAAATGTTGGTAAATCCACTTTTTTTAATCGTTTGATTCAAAGAAGAGAGGCCATTGTTGATGCCGTTAGTGGTGTAACAAGAGATCGTCACTATGGTAAAACCGACTGGAATGGCAAAGAGTTTTCACTAATTGATACTGGTGGATATGTCGTTGGTAGTGATGATATTTTTGAAGCTGAAATAGATAAACAAGTTGAGTTAGCTATTGATGAAGCGGACGCGATCATCTTTATGGTAGATGTTGAAGATGGTGTTACTGGTATGGACGAAGATGTTGCTAACTTACTTAGGAAAGTTGATAAACCTGTCTTTTTAGTAGTTAACAAAGTAGATAATAATAAACGAGCCGAAGATGCGGTTGAATTCTATGCTTTAGGTTTAGGTGAATATTATACAATTGCTAGTATAAATGGTAGCGGTACTGGTGATTTACTAGACGCTGTTGTTGAAGCCTTGCCAGAAAAAGAAGAAGTAGAAGAAGAAGTATTACCAAGATTTGCAGTTGTAGGAAGACCGAATGCAGGCAAATCGTCTTTTATAAATGCCTTAATTGGTGAGGAAAGATATATCGTTACAGATATCGCTGGTACTACAAGAGATTCTATAGATACAAAATACAATCGTTTTGGTTTTGAATTTAATCTTGTTGACACTGCAGGAATTCGTCGTAAGTCTAAAGTAAAAGAAGACTTAGAGTTTTATTCAGTAATGCGAAGTGTGAGAGCAATAGAGCACTGCGATGTTTGTTTGCTCGTTCTCGATGCAACACGTGGTTTTGATGGGCAAGTACAAAACATATTCTGGTTGGCAGAACGCAACAGAAAAGGCATAGTTATTCTGGTTAATAAATGGGATTTAGTAGAAAAGAATACTAAAACGGCTAAAGAATTTGAACAACATATCCGTAAAGAAATTGCGCCATTTACTGATGTGCCAATTGTGTTCATTTCCGTGCTAAATAAGCAACGTATTTTTAAGGCTATAGAAACTGCGGTTGAAGTTTATAAAAACAGATCTAAGCGTATTAAAACGAGTGTACTCAATGAGACCTTATTACCAATAATTGAAAATAATCCACCTCCAGCGTATAAAGGAAAGTATGTAAAGATTAAGTATATCATGCAGCTGCCTACTCCACAGCCTCAGTTTGCATTTTTCTGTAATTTGCCTCAATATGTGAAGGACCCGTATAAACGCTTTCTAGAAAATCAATTACGAGATCATTTCGACTTTAATGGTGTGCCAGTTAGTGTGTATATGCGTAAAAAATAGATTTTCTTCGAAATTAACACTTCTGATTTTTTATAAAAATCTTTTCAAATTATCTTTAGCGAGATAACAATTGCTATGTTAATTCAAAGGTTTTACTTGTTTGTCCTTTTATTAGGTGTTTTTGCGTATCATTCTAATGCACAAAATCCACCTGGCGTATTTGTAGAAGGTAATCAAATTTATTGTGGTATTGAACCCATGCCAGTAGTGACTAATGTTTCTATTAATGGAGGTGATGCGGATAATACACTCGATGAAATCTTTATTCAAATTTCCACAGGTTATTCCTTAGGTGCTGATCAACTCTCGCTTACAGGAGTTCATCCTAATATAACATCATCTTGGGCTGTTGAGTCTGGCTTATTGACTTTAACAGGTCCTGCAAGTTATTCTGAATTCGAAGCTGCTATTTTAGATGTGAGATTTCAAACAACAGAAAGTAACTTCACACAAGATAAGTTCTTCTCTATAAATTTAGGGCAAGCAAGTTATTTGCCTGCTACAGGACATTATTATATGTACGTTGCCAATGAAGGAGTGACATGGACAGAAGCCAAAGAATTAGCTGAGCAACAGAATTACTTTGGGTTACAAGGTTATTTAGCGACCATTACAACACCCGAGGAAGTTCAGCTCACCGGAGAACAAGCACAAGGAACAGGTTGGATAGGTGGTACCGATCGTCAAGTAGAAGGTGTTTGGAGGTGGGAAACAGGACCAGAAGCAGGTCAGATATTTTGGAATGGCTCCGTCGATGGTTCTGCGCCAGACGGCATGTTTGAGTTTTGGAATGATGGAGAGCCCAATAATTTAGGTCCAGAACATTATGCTCATGTTACTGACCCTGAAGTTGGCCTTTTAGGCTCATGGAACGATCTTGCTGATGGCGGATCTGAAAGTGCAGGGCCTTATCACCCAAAAGGCTATATCGTTGAATTCGGTGGTATGCCAGGTGAATCAAATATTAATGTATCCTCGAGCAGCGTTATAATAATGCCTCAAACCATCATAACTAAAAATAGTTTATGCGACGAAGGTTTAGCAGAAATAGCATTAGTTACAAATGTTGATGAGGTCTTATGGTATGATTCTGAAACCTCAAGCGAGGTTATAAATACTGGACTTACTTATAACGAATATATTTCCGAAAATAAAACATTCTATGCTTTGCCACTTTTTGAAGGATGCACAACGGGTAACAGAATTCCTATAACAGTTAATGTGTTTTCCTCACCAATAGCCAATGATATTACAATTTTACAATGTGATGATGAAGTTCTTGACGGTATTTCTAGTTTTAATTTGAGTGAATATACAGATGATATCGTAAGAGATGAAAATGGTGTGGTAATACCAATTTGGAATATTGAATTTTACTTTGATGAAGCCTTGGTATTTCAGCTTAATGCTAATAATTTTACAAATACACATAACAATCAGGTTATTTATGCCAAGGTGTTTGATAATTTTACAGGATGTGTTAGTGTTTCAGAAGTGACACTGCAAGTTAGTTCTTCAGAAGGTGTTTCTGCCACTCTAGAGGTTTGTGATGATTTTGTGACCGATGGTTTGACATATTTTAATTTGAATGATGCTGATAGTCAAATACTCGAAGGCTCCCCAATTAATGCAACTTTAACATATCATGAGACTTATAATGAAGCATTGCTTAAAATCAACGAAATAGATTACGAATATTTAAATGCGGAGCCTTACAACCAAATAGTATACGCTAGGGTAGATATTGGTGATGTATGTTATGCTATTAATGAGTTACAGCTAATAGTAAAAGAATTACCTAGTGTCAATCAATATCAAGAAGTGTATTATTGCTTAAATAGTTTTCCGCAGACCATAGCTTTAAATGGTGGGATTATAGACGATATTCCGAATAACTTTTATTATAATTGGTCAACAGGTGAAACTACTATTGATATAAATATTAACGAGTTAGGTGATTATATTGTTTTGGTTACTAGACCTGATGGCTGTACGAATCAAAGATTAATTAGGGTTTACCCATCAAGTGAAGCAGTAGTTGAGACTGTCGATATAATTGATGTATCAGATAATAATATGATAACTGTTTTGGTGTCTGGTGAAGGTGAGTATGTATATGCCTTAAATGATGAAAACGGACCATATCAAGCATCTAATAATTTTGAAAATCTGGAGCCAGGAGTACATAAGGTTTTTATTAAAGATATTAAAGGTGATTGTGGTATTATATCGAAGGATATCTCTGTATTAGGTTATCCTAAATTTTTTACGCCTAATGGAGATACAGAGAACGACACATGGGAAATTAAAGGGTTTTCAACCCAATTCCCTGTATCTTCCGCAGTACAAATATTTGATCGTTATGGTAAAATTATAACCACCTTAAATAGAAATAATCCAAGATGGGATGGTACATATAATGGTGCGCTTTTACCAACAGATGATTACTGGTTTATAGCGGAATTACAAGATGGAAGAACTTTTAAAGGTCATTTTACTTTAAAGCGTTAATTTTTTCATATATAGAAGAATTTTCATACGAATTTGCGTATTTTTCCGTTTAGCATTTAGCTACAACAAACCATCAATCAAAATCAACATGAAAAAACTACTTTTAGTTTTTACATTGCTATCCTCATTTGCAATTTTTTCTCAAAGTAAATCCTTCAAAATTTCAGGAATATTAAAAGCAGCTGACACCAAAGAAGCTTTGGAGTCTGCGACTATCTATTTAGAGCGACTAAAAGATAGTAGTGTAGTAACTTATACAATCTCTGACAAAGAAGGTAAGTTTAAATTAGAAAATTCAACTTATGATGATAAATTAAACCTGTACATATCTTATGTGGGTTACAAAACCTATTTGAAAGAGATTGCCATTGACAAGGAATTAATAGACCTTAAGACTATTTTTATGGCAATTGATGATAATCAATTGGGTGAGGTTTTAATTAAGTCTAAGGCACCAATAACTATTAAAAAGGACACACTCGAATTTAACGTAAGTTCATTTAAAACTAAGAAGGATGCGAGTGTAGAAGATTTACTTAAAAAACTGCCAGGTGTTGAGGTAGATGATGAAGGTCAAATTACTGTAAATGGTAAACCGGTTAATAAAATATTAGTTAACGGTAAACCCTTTTTTGGTGATGACCCTACAATTACGACTCGTAATCTGACTAAAGAAATTATTGAGAAAGTACAAATAGTTGATACCAAAACAAAGTCAGAAGCTTTCTCTGGTGAAGAAGGTGATAAAGAAAATAAAACCATTAATCTTACCATAAAAGAAGAAAATAATAAAGGACAATTTGGTAGAGTTTCTGCAGGTAAAGGCACTGACGATCGTTGGGAATTTGCTGGTATGGTCAACTTTTTTGATAATGATAGGCGCCTTAGTGTGCTTGCTGGTGGAAATAATACCAATTCACCAGGTTTTAGTTTTGGTGAAATACAGAAGATGTTTGGTGGAGGCAATTCTATTAGTGTATCAAGTAATGGTGCATTTTCTATAGATGGACGTTCATTTGGTGGTGGTCAAGGTATAGTCACTTCCAAAAATGTTGGTGCAAATTATGCGGATGTATTATCTAAAGGAGTTGATATTTCAGCTGACTATTTTTACACAGAAAGTGATTCTGAAAATGAAACCAAGGTAGACCGAGAAAATATTTTACCAGACACTCGGTTTTTTACAAGTTCGAGAGGTAAATCTTTAAGTGATAATTCTAATCACAGTTTTAATTCAGAGTTTGATATTGAAATTGATTCCACCTTTTTAGTAAATATTAGACCGTCATTTAGATACGGATTATCACAACAGATAAGCGAAAACTCAGAAGAAACATTTGATATTGATAATATTTTAAGTAACTCATCTTCTGTAAGTAATTTTAGTGAATCCACGGTTAGAAACTTTAGCAATGATATAGATGTTACCAAAAGATTTGGTGATAAAGGAAGCTTCCTTAAATTTAATTTCGAAACCGAATTTAATAGAACAGATAGAGAGCGCTTTTTGCGTTCAGAGACTTTAATAGAAGATCCGAACGAAGAAGATATACTAAGAGATCAATTTACAGAATCAGAGTCTAAATTTAATCGACTGCGCGTAGGATCAACGTTTAGATTACCAATAATACCTAAAACGTTTTTCATAGATGCTAAGATTAGTCATCTATCTGATAATAGAAATAACGTTAATAGTACTTTTGATATAGATACTAATACAGATCAGTATAATCTTTTCAATACGGAATTAAGTACAGATTTTAGATTTTTTAATATAAGAACAACACCTTCACTAGATTTAGTGTATAGAAAAGATGATTGGTCATTTAGTTTAGAAACAGGTTACGTATTTAGAACATTAGAGAATAGAGATCAGTTAAGACCAGAATTAAGTTTAAAAGAAACCTTTGAAGCGGTTGAGTTAGGATCTAATTTTTTTTTCAAGTTTAGTGATAAAGCATCAATGTATGGCGGTTATAGTTTAAGTAATAGACCTCCAGAAATCAGTCAGTTACAGCCTTTTCAAGATGTATCAGATCCGTTAAATACGGTTACTGGTAATCCTAACCTTGAACCAGCAAATAGTCATAGCCTTTATACTGGTTACAACAGTTTCGACTTTCAAAAAGGAACGGGATTTTATAGCTATTTAAATTTAAATGCCACAAACAACCAAGTTGTTGCCAGAACTACAGTAGATGATAATTTTGTTAGAAATACAACCTACACCAATGTCAACGGTAATTACAGAGTAAGTGGTAGTATGAGTTACAGTAAAAAGGTGAAGTTAGATTCTGTTAGAGAATTGAATATTAGAGTTGGAACTTGGGGAAATATGAGTAGAAATGTCAACTTTAATAACGATATACAATTTGCTTCGAGAAATGTGTCATTTACACCAAACATGCGTTTAACTTTCAATTGGAAGAAAGTCTTAGAGATTAGTCCAAATTATCGAGTATCGTTTACCAGAAATACGTTTAATCTTCCAGATTTTGAAGATCAAGAGTTTTTAAGTCATAATCTTCGAATAAATACAGCATTGTTTGTTCCTAAAAAGTTTGAATGGAGAAATGATATTAATTACAATTATAATCCTAATGTTGCACCTGGATTTCAAAGAAGTGTCTGGTTTTGGAATTCTACTTTAGCATATAGCTTCTTAAACGATAAAGCTACAGTCACTTTAAAAGCCTATGACTTATTAAATCAAAATAATAATGCGAGAAGAAGTGCTAATGCCAATTTTATACAAGATACTCAGAGTACCGTATTACGAAGATTTTTTATGTTGAGTTTTAGTTATAAGTTCAATAGTTTAGGAGATAAAGGCAAGGTTAATGATGGACCTATGTTTTTCTTTTAGATATATATACTGTCTGAATTACCTCTCATAAAACTTTTTACTTAAGACTAATGACTTTACACTAAAGATCACCATCCACCTGAAGCTCCGCCGCCGCCAAAACTACCGCCACCGAAGCCACCACCAAAGCCTCCGCCGCCAAAGCTTCCGCCAGAACTACCTCCGCCAAAACCACCAAAGCCGCCAGATCTTCTAGAATAACTGCCACGACCCATATTGCTAAGAATGATTGCTTCTAAAATGCTTCTAGCATCGTCACTATTACCGCCACGATTATTACCTCCTTTGCCACCTCTTCTATGATTTGAAATGGCAATAACAAAAACGATAAAAATCACAAATAGCACAAAAAATACAACTACTGGAAAATCATTAGTATTACTTTGTCTTGTACCTTGATATTCACCAGTCATGACCTCAAAAATGGCATCTGCAGCGCGGTTAAGTCCGCCATAGTAGTCTCCTTGTTTAAAGTAAGGCACAATATCTCTATTGATGATACGCTTACTCATGGCATCAGTCAAAAGATGTTCTACTCCATAACCAGTGCTGATAGCAATTTTTCGATCGTCTTTTGCTAAAAGAATAAGAACACCGTTGTCTTTTCCTTCTTGTCCAATTCCCCATTTTTCACCCCATTGGGCGGCGAGAAAATTAATATTAGAACCTTTTGTAGAAGCAATGGTAAAAACAACAATCTGTGTTGAGGTAGTATCGGAATAACGAATTAGTTTTTGCTCTAAACTACTTTTTTGTAAAGATGTTAAAAGACCAATTTCATCATAAACACTTGTTTGAAACTTAGGTACAGGTGGAATTTCATATTGCGCATTAATTGTATTAAAACCCAATAAGCCAATAACAAAAATGAGCTTAAAAATGATGTGTTTTAATAGTTTCATTAGCCCTTAGAAATTGTATTGTCAAGTTCATTTGTATCACCATGTTCCCAAGGAAAATACTCAGAAAGTACTTTGCCAGCTTCTATGACACCATCAATGAGACCTTGTTTAAAGTTTCCTTGTTTAAATTGAGACGCTATTTTGTCTCGTGTAGAATTCCAGAAAGTTTCGCCTACCGCATCATTTATGCCTTTGTCACCATAAATAACAAAGGTCTTATTGTCAATTGCCACATAAATTAAAACACCATTTTGTTGTTTTGTATTGTCCATTTTGAGATAATGAAACACTTCAAGTGCATGTTCGTATACATCCATATCACAGTTTTGCTCTATGTGTACACGGATTTCACCAGAAGTTTCACGTTCTGCAATACGAATAGTATCAACGATTTCCTGTTCTTCTTCCTTGGTAAGGAAATCTTCAAGATGTGGCATAGTTTTTTTTAATCGAAATTAAATTCTACATCAACAGGTTTTTCTGCTCCATCTTCAGATTCGAAATATGCTTTCTTTTCAAAACCAGTCATACTCGCGATAAAGCTTTTAGGGAAACTTCTAATGTAGCTATTATATGGCTTTACTTTTTTGTTGAATCGTGTTCTGGCAACATCAATTCTGTTTTCAGTACCTTCAAGTTGACTTTGAAGTTCAATAAAATTTTGGTTTGCTTTTAAATCTGGATAGCGCTCTACCGTTACTAATAAACTCTTTAAAGCACCTGAAAGACCACCTTGTACTTTATTGAATTCAGCAAGCTTTTCTGGTGTAATATTAGTTGGGTCAATACTAATTGAAGTCGCTTTGGCTCTCGCTTCAATAACTGCTGTTAACGTACTCTTTTCAAAATCTGCCGCACCTTGTACTGTTTTAACGAGATTACCAATAAGGTCGTTTCTACGTTGGTAACTGCTTTCTACATTAGACCATGCTTCGCTAACATCTTCATCTAAAGTTACAGCTTTATTGTAAATACCAACACCCCAAAATCCTAATAGGGCAATTAATACTATTGGTAATATCCATTTTTTCATAATTGATAAGTTTTTAAAGTTGTGTTTTTATTTTGATGAGTTCGGCTTTTATGTTTTCAAGCTTTTCAATGATTTCAAACTTTTCTAAGGATTGTTTTCTTTCCTCCTTTAAATGTGTTTTTGCACCTTCTAAAGTAAAACCACGTTCTTTAACTAAATGGTATATGAACTTAAGATTTTTGATGTCATCCGGCGTAAATTTTCTGTTACCTTTTGCATTTTTTTTAGGCTTAATAACGTCAAATTCTTTTTCCCAAAAACGTATTAATGATGCATTGACATTAAATGCTTTTGCCACTTCGCCAATGCCGTAATAACGCTTTTCAGGTAAATCTATATGCATATTAGTCGAGGGATTGATTTTCTAGTGATGCCTTTCTTAAAAGGATTTCGAACTCTTTAGGCGATAAATGGCCGTAATAGAAATTAATAGGGTTTAGTTTTTTACCGTCTTTATGAACTTCATAGTGTAAATGTGGTGCTTGTGAACGACCTGTACTACCTACAAAGCCAATAACATCACCTCTTTTTACACGCTGATTCACTCTGACGTTGTATTTGTATAAATGTGCATAAAGCGAAACGTAACCATAACCATGATCTATTCTTATATGTCTTCCAAAACCCGAAGCGCTGTTATCTGCACGTTTTACAATACCATCACCAGTGGCATAAACAGGCGTACCTCTAGGTGCTGTAAAATCCATACCGTAATGAAATTTTCTGGCTTTAGTAAAAGGGTCTCTTCTAAATCCAAAACCAGAAGCCATTCTCGTTAAATCTTCATTGTTTACAGGTTGAATTGCCGGTATTGCCTGAAGAAAAATCTCTTTGTCTTTAGCTAATATTGAAATTTCATCTAAAGATTTCGATTGTACCACAATTGCTTTTTCAATGACATCTAATCGCTTATTAGTTTCAGCAATAAGTTTAGAATTGTCAAAACCTTCAAACTTTTTATATCTGTTAACACCACCAAAACCAGCGCGTCTTTGTTCTTCAGGTATCGGATTGGCTTCAAAATATAAACGGTAAATGGCATTGTCGCGTTCTTCAACATTTTCTAAGGCTGCCATGGCATCATCCATGCGTCGGTTCAGTAGCTCATATTGCAATTCCATATTTTGAAGTTCTCTAGCCATTAAGCGTTCCTTAGGTGATTCAATGTAATTACTAACTATGGCAAAAGATAGAAAACCAAATAGTGCGGCTGCCAATAAGAAAAGTGCCGCAAAGGTTATTGTTGAGCCTTTTTTACGCTTTATTTTGCGATAAGAAAGTGTTTCAGCATCATAATAATATTTTACCTTAGCCATGTTTGATTTTATGCTATTTTTGCAGCTATTAAATGACCTACGTCATTAGCAGAACATCCAAATATAAAAATTGTTTTGCAAAGTGTGATGTATTAAACGAAACAAGCTATTATTTCAGTCTATGAAATCTCAAGAAATTCGCGATAAATTTTTAAAGTTTTTTGAAAGTAAACAACACCTAATTGTGCCTTCAGCACCAATGGTAACAAAGGACGATCCAACTTTAATGTTTGTTAATTCTGGTATGGCGCCTTTCAAAGAATATTTTCTAGGAAATGGTACACCAAAAAATAACCGGATTGCAGATTCTCAAAAATGCTTAAGAGTTTCTGGTAAACATAACGATTTAGAAGAGGTTGGTTACGATACATATCATCATACCTTATTTGAAATGTTAGGTAACTGGAGTTTTGGTGATTACTTTAAAAAAGAAGCCATTGCTTGGGCTTGGGAATTACTCACAGAAGTTTATGGAATTGACAAGGATATTTTATACGTAACTGTCTTTGAAGGTAGCGATGAAGATAACTTACCTATGGACCAAGAAGCTTATGATCTTTGGAAAGCAATTATTCCTGAAGACAGAATCTTAATGGGTAACAAAAAGGATAACTTTTGGGAAATGGGTGATCAAGGACCTTGTGGACCATGTAGTGAAATACATGTAGATATTCGTTCTTCTGAAGAAAAAGCTAAGGTTGATGGCAAGTCTTTAGTAAATATGGATCATCCGCAGGTTGTAGAAATTTGGAATCTTGTTTTTATGCAATACAACCGCAAGGCTGATAAATCATTAGAATCTTTACCAAGTAAGCATATAGATACCGGAATGGGCTTTGAGCGCTTGTGTATGGTATTGCAAGATGTACAATCTAACTATGATACGGATGTGTTTATGCCAATAATTAGAGAAATTGAGGCAATCACTCACAAAGATTATGGTAAAGGCGATAAAATTGATGTTGCTATCCGTGTGATTTCTGACCACGTTAGAGCAGTAGCTTTTTCAATAGCTGACGGTCAGTTACCGAGCAACAACGGTGCAGGATATGTAATTAGACGAATTTTACGTCGTGCCGTACGTTATGGTTTCACCTTTTTAGGAAAGAAAGAACCATTTATCTATAGATTAGTGGACATTTTAGTTAAGAAAATGGGGTCAGCATTTCCTGAAATTAAAGAACAAAAGCAACTTATTGAAAATGTAATAAAAGAAGAGGAAACGTCTTTTTTAAGAACCTTAGATCAAGGTTTATTATTGTTAGATAGAATTCTAGAAAATGCCACAGATAAGGAAATCTCTGGGGCAAAGGTGTTTGAATTAAAAGATACTTATGGTTTTCCTGAAGATTTAACAGATCTAATTCTTAGAGAAAAAGGCTTTACTTACAACGCGAAACAGTTCGAAGAAAAACTTAAAGAGCAGCAAGATAGAGGAAAGCAAGCATCTGAATTAAAGTCTGATGATTGGACCATTATTGCAGAAGACGATGAGCAAGAATTTATTGGTTACGACACTACTGAAGCAAATGTAAAACTAACAAAGTACAGAAAAGTAACTTCAAAGAAAGATGGTGAAATGTATCAGTTGGTATTTAACATGACACCATTTTATGCCGAAGGTGGAGGACAAGTTGGTGATAAAGGTTATTTGCAAGATGCTTCTGGTGATGTGGTTTATATTGTAGATACCAAAAAGGAAAACAATGTAATTATTCACTTCGCAAAGAGTTTACCTAAAGATATTAATGCAACATTTAAAGCTTCTGTAGATAAGAAACAACGTTATAGAACAGAATGTAATCATACCGCAACGCATTTATTGCATCAAGCGCTTAGAGAAGTTTTAGGAACTCATGTTGAGCAAAAAGGTTCTGCTGTGCATTCAAAATATTTACGTTTCGATTTTTCTCATTTTTCTAAACTTACAGTTGAAGAATTAAGGGATGTTGAGAACTTTGTAAATTCTAGAATAGAAGGAAAACTTCCTTTAGAAGAACAACGAAATATCCCAATGCAAACAGCGATTGATGAAGGTGCAATGGCGCTTTTTGGTGAGAAGTATGGTGATACGGTTCGTACGATACGTTTTGGACAATCAATAGAGCTTTGTGGTGGAACTCACGTTAAAAATACAGGTGATATTTGGCATTTTAAGATTGTGTCTGAAGGAGCTGTAGCTGCTGGAATAAGACGTATTGAAGCGATTACAAATGATGCTGTTAAAGATTTTTATTTTGAAAATAACCGTGCGTATTTTGAAATCAAAGATTTACTTAACAATACAAAAGAACCTGTAAAAGCAGTTAAAGCTTTACAAGACGAAAATTCTAGTCTTAAGAAGCAGATTGAAGCATTATTAAAAGATAAAGCTAAGAACCTTAAAGGTGACCTTAAAAGCGAAATTGCTGAGGTTAATGGTGTTAACTTCATTGCTAAAAAGGTAGATTTAGATGCTTCTGGTATCAAAGATTTATGTTTTGAATTAGGTGGTGAAGTAGATAATCTTTTTGCTTTATTTGGTGCTGACAATAATGGTAAGGCGTTATTATCTTGCTATATATCTAAGAATGTTGTAGCAGAAAGAGAATTAAATGCAGGGCAAATAGTTCGTGAGCTTGGAAAGCATATTCAAGGTGGCGGCGGCGGACAACCATTCTTTGCAACCGCTGGTGGAAAAAATCCTGATGGTATTGAAGCAGCTATAAAAGCTGTTAAGGATTATATTATATAATCATTGGCATTCAGAGATGGTTCTGATAAAATATCGGAACTAATCGAAGAATCTATTTTTCTTGAATAAAGAGATTTCTCGTTGCACTCGAAATGACAAAGCGTGCTATTTTCTTAATTTTAAATAATGAATCTTCAAACCAAAATATCATTATCTAAACAACCTCATAATCTAATAGGTTACGAGTCTAAAATTCTATTATTAGGTTCGTGTTTTTCTGAGAATATTGGTGAGAAGTTCGATTATCTAAAATTTCAAACTTCAATAAATCCTTTTGGGATATTATTTCATCCGCTTGCTATTGAAACCTTAATAACAAGGTCTATAAATAAAGATTATTATTCCGAAGATGAATTGATTGTAAATAATGAAATCTACAGTTGTTTTGATGCGCATTCAAGATTAAATAATCTTTCACAAGAAAATATTCTAAGCAATATTAATGCATCTATTGAGCATACGTATCAGCAAATTGACGAAGCTTCTCATATAATAATTACTCTTGGTACAGCATGGGTTTACAGACATATTGCAACAGATAAGATTGTAGCAAATTGTCATAAAGTACCGAACAAGCAGTTTTTAAAAGAATTGTTATCTATTGACCAAATAACGGAATCTTTAGAGGCGATTGTTAGTTTGGTGAAAAGTGTAAATCCTAATGCCAATTTTATTTTTACTGTATCGCCAGTAAGGCATTTAAAAGATGGTTTTGTTGAGAATACAAGAAGTAAATCTCATTTAATTTCTGCGATTCATCAGATAGTAGATGAAAGAAAGCAATTGCATTATTTTCCGTCTTACGAAATCATGTTAGACGAGCTTAGAGATTACCGTTTCTATAATGCAGATATGTTGCATCCAAATCATTTAGCGGTAGAATACATTTGGGATAAATTTAAAAGTGTTTGGATTTCGGAGCGTTCTTTTGATACAATACAAAAAGTAACTTCTATCCAAACAAGAAAATTACATAAAGCATTCAATCCAAGTTCTGAGTCACACATTAAGTTTTTAAATCAACTGAACCTGGACATTGCAGCATTGAAAGAAAGATATCCGTTTATGGATTTCTAGAGTTTGTTTCAGAATTCCTATTTTGCAGTATGTTACGTAGTGTTTTTATACCAAATAAAAATAATGCATTTGCATGGGCAAATGTGTTATTTCTTGTTCTGTTAGTTGTTATAGGCGAAATAGATGCACGTACTATTTTATTTGCTTATTTTTTAGAGACTATCATAATAGGAGTCTTTAATTGCTTTAAAATGTATGCATCTTATAAACACAATGATACAACCGCTAAGATCTGGCAATTAATCCCATTTTTCATATTCCATTATGGTTTTTTCATAGCTGTACAGTCTGTTTTTCTATTTGCTATTTTTTCTTTTGGGAAGCATAGTCTCGTAAAAGAACCCTTTTCAATTATTGAAAATTACAATACCGTAATTCACTTAGATGGCATGTTAATCGTGATAGGATTATTTACTATTACACAGTTCTTGAAGTATCTATTTGATTTCAGTATGATGAAAAAATACAATGACTATAAGGTAAATGAAGTGATGTTTAAACCCTATGCACGTATTTTTATACAGCAGTTTACTGTTATTCTAGCAGGTTTTTTTATTGCCTTTTCTAATGCTTCTGTTGTTGCTGCTATTCTTCTCATCATAATAAGGGCTTTAGTTGATTTTTTCTTGGTGGCTATAAGAGAAAATAGTGTTTTACTCGATTATATTGTAGAGAAGTCGTACGATGGTAAAACATCAAAAGAGGATTTGCGTAAACAACTATTGTTGATGACAGAATAAGGACTGTTTCAACATAAGTGTTAAATCGAAAATTAACACTTCATCAAATAAACAAAACTATTTAACGATAAAACAAAGAAATATGCAGGAATATGTGCTATATTCAATGTGCTATTAATCAATTTTATTAAAAAGCATCAATTTTGTTTATGAGTTATCAGGGCAGTTTTGATGCTTTTTTGCATTTCTGATTAGCTGATTTTTACGCTTTCTGGTACCAATACAGTGTAATCGCCATTGTTTCTTATGACATCTCTTACAATTGAAGATGAAATAAAAGAAGTTTTTGCTGCGGTCAGTAAAAAAACAGTTTCTATTTTGGACAGTTTTCTATTGGTATGAGCAATGGCCTTTTCAAATTCAAAATCTGCAGGATTTCTAAGACCTCTTAAGATAAAGTCAACATCTATTTCTTTACAAAAATCAATAGTCAAACCTTTATAGGTAACAACCTTTACCTTAGGTTCATTAGCAAATGCCTCTTCAATAAAAGTTTTACGTTCATCTAGTGAAAACATATATTTTTTATCGGCATTAATACCAATAGCTACGACAACTTCATCAAAAAGTTTAACACCACGCTTTATGATGTCGAAATGTCCTAGTGTTATAGGATCAAAAGACCCAGGGAAAATAGCTCGTTTCATAAGCCCCATTTAATTTCCCCAAAGGGGAAAGATTATTATTTAAAATGCAAGATACTGCTTAATTATTTTGATGCCTTATAATTTCAAAAATTCAAACTTTCATCAATCATCCATCATCAATCATCCATCATCAATCATCCATCATCAATCGTCAATCGTCAATCTTCAATCCTTGAGTGCTTCTTCAATAGCATTTTCAAACAAGTCAGAAATAGGAATTCCTGCTTCGGCAGCTTGTTGAGGTAAAATACTTTCGGCAGTAAGTCCAGGAACTGTATTCATTTCTAGTAAATAAGGTGCATCGTTTTTAAAAATGAATTCACTTCTAGAAAACCCTTTCATACCCAAAATCGTGTAGATTTTTTTGGCTTCTATTCGTACTTTGTTTGCATAATCTTCAGAAATACGTGCTGGTGTAATTTCTTGAGATTTACCTTCATATTTTGCAGCATAATCAAAGAAGTCATTTTCAGAAACGATTTCAGTAATCGGTAGTACAATAGTTTCACCTTTAAAAGAAATGACACCAACAGAAACTTCTGTGCCATCTAAAAATTCTTCTATAATAATCTCATCGTCTTCTTTAAAAGAGTTGTCTATAGCTGCTTTTAATTCTTCTTTCTTATACACTTTTGAAACACCAAAACTACTTCCGGCTTTATTGGCTTTAACAAAACATGGCAAACCTACTTTGTTAACTATAGCATCTTCGTTAATAGCATCACCTAAATTAAGATAATAGCTTTCTGCCATTTTAATATTGAATGGTTTTAGGGTCGCTAATAAATCTCTTTTATTAAATGTTAATGCTGCTTGATACATGCTACAACTAGTATGAGGCATGCCGATTAATTCAAAATAACCTTGCATATAACCGTCTTCACCTGGTGAACCATGTATGGCATTAAAAACACAATCAAAAGTGATTTTTGAATCAGCAACCATCACCGAAAAATCATTTTTATTAATGTTATATTCATTGTTGGTATCATCAACATAAACCCATTTGTCTTTAAAAATATGGATACGGTATGCGTTATATTTGGTTTTATCTAGGTTATTGTAAACAACATTACCACTCTTTAATGAAATCTTGTATTCACTAGAGTAGCCACCCATAATAATTGCGATGTTTTTTTTCATTTTTTTGCTGAAACAGTTTCAGTATCTGTTGTCCTAAAAATAGGTTGTGTATTAATTAAATCCTCTTGTGTAAAAATATCATTTTGTTTTTAATAAACTTAATATTGATACCATACGTATATTCTTAAGATAACGTTATAATAAAGATATAATTTATTAGTTTTGCCCATAACCATTAAGAACTATGAGTCTAGTTAAATTCCTTACAAGTAAAACTTTTTTTAAACAAATAGCATTAGCCGTTGTGGCTCTGGTTGTGTTAAGTTTTCTAATATTAAAATGGCTAGATATAAGTACCAATCATGGAGAGTTTGTGGTAGTACCAGATTTAAAAGGGAAATCACTTGAAACTGTAAAAATTGAGTTAGAGGACAATAGTTTAAGAATGCAAATCCAGGATTCTGCAAATTATAATCCAAAGTATCCAAAATATTCGGTGATTGAGCAAAAACCAGCCGCCGGATCTCAGGTAAAAGAAGATAGAAAAATCTACCTTATATTAAATCCTTCTGGTTATCGTAAGGTAGAAATACCAAATATTCTTAAGCGTACTTTTAGACAGGCAAAACCACAATTAGAAGCTATTGGTTTTAAAATTGGTAAGATTACTTATAAAGATGCTATTGGTGAAGGTGTGATGGAAATGTCTCATAAAGGAAAAACGGTTAAACCTGGTGATGTTTTACCTTTAACTTCAAAGATAGATTTGGTAATGGGTAATGGAAAATTATAAAATTTAGTATGCCAAATATTTCTGAAGTTGCTGAAAATGAAGATGAGCTTTATGAGCATTATGCTTTTAAAGTAGAGAAAGGTCAACAACCATTACGTATTGATAAATATTTGATGAATTTTGTTGAAAATGCTACCCGAAATAAAATTCAGCAAGCGGCAAAAGATGGTTGTATTTTTGTCAACGGGCAAACTGTAAAGTCCAATTATAAAGTAAAACCAAACGACCAGATAACGGTTAAATTTGAGCATCCACCGCACGAACATCTGCTAGTAGCTGAAGACATTCCGATTGATATTGTTTACGAGGATGATGAGCTATTAGTAGTGAATAAACCTGCCGGAATGGTTGTGCATCCAGGACATGGTAACTATTCAGGTACCTTAATTAATGGTCTCATTCATCATTTTGAAAACCTACCTAAGAACTCTAGTGATAGACCTGGTTTGGTGCATCGAATAGATAAAGATACAAGCGGTTTGTTGGTAGTTGCCAGAACTGAAAATGCAATGGCACATTTATCTAATCAGTTTGCAGAAAAAACTAGTGAGCGTGAATACATTGCCTTGGTTTGGGGACATGTTAAAGAAGATGAAGGTACCGTTGAAGGTAATATTGGTAGACATCCAAAAAATAGACTACAAAATACTGTTTACGAAGGTGATGAGGCTTATAAAGGAAAACCTGCTGTAACTCATTATAAAGTTTTAGAACGTTTAGGTTATGTAACTCTAGTTAGTTGTAAACTAGAAACAGGAAGAACGCATCAAATACGTGTACATATGAAACATATCGGTCATACACTATTTAATGATGAGCGATATGGTGGTGAGAAGATTTTAAAAGGCACTACGTTTACAAAATACAAACAGTTTGTAGAGAATTGTTTTAAGATCTTACCAAGGCAAGCACTTCACGCCAAGACCTTAGGCTTTGAGCATCCAACTACAGGCAAATGGTTAAGTTTTACTTCAGAAATACCAGAAGATATTACGCTATGTCTCAAAAAGTGGCGTGGTTACGCTAGGCATCAAAACTAAGATAGAAATCTATTATACTACTATCAACATTTGTTGTTGTTGATGTTTGATACTCGCTTTTAATGGTCGTATTTTTACATAGAATAATGTTTTTAACCTTTAAATAGAAATCTGTATACGCAGAAAGTTGATTATGAAACTTGTATTATCACCAGCGAAGTCTTTAGATTTTGAAAGTAATTTGCCAACGGCGAAAAACACTGAAGGTTGTTTTTTGGCGGAAGCTGAACGCTTAAATAAGTTACTTAAAAAGAAGTCTGCTAAAAGTTTGTCTAAGCTTATGCATATTTCGGATAATCTCGGTCAACTTAATTATGAACGTAATCAAGAATGGGCATTACCTTTTACAGCGGAGAATGCTAGACCAGCAATGTACGCTTTTAATGGTGATGTGTATAGAGGATTAGATGCTTACACCATTGATGTTGAAAAGCTAGATAAGGTACAAGATACAGTTCGAATAATTTCTGGATTGTACGGTATTTTAAAGCCTTTAGACCTTATTCAGCCTTACCGATTAGAAATGGGAACCAAAATGCCTGTTGGTAAGAATAAGAATCTTTATGAATTTTGGAAAAAGAAAGTGACACAAGCTTTAAATGATGAGTTAGAAGATGATGAGTTGTTTTTAAACCTTGCCAGTAACGAGTATTTTAAAGCAATTGATACCAAAGTACTAAAAGTACCAGTAGTTAATATCAACTTTAAAGAGTTTAAAAACGGTCAGTATAAAACCATAGCTATATTTTCTAAACTAGCTCGTGGATTAATGACGCGTTACATAATAGATACGGATGCTAAAACGATAGAAGATGTTAAAGGTTTTAACTATGATAACTATGGTTTTAGTGAACAATTGTCTTCAGATAATGAGTTGGTTTTTACAAGATAGAAGATAATAGAATCTACTCTTTTTTCTTTTCGAGATAGTGTCTTAAAATGCCACCTTTAACCGTGTTAACATCAAACTCAATAATGAAGGCTTTTGGGTCTATACGATTAACAACACGATACATTTTTTTTATATCAATACGATTGATGATGGTGTGAATGATGTCAAAGTCTTCATGTTTGCCAGAGTTGCCAATGCCTCGCGTACCTTTATAAAGTGTCATGCCTGTACCGAGTTGGTCTCTAATGGCAGTTTCAACTTCTTCAAACTTTTTAGATACGATGGTAACACCAATAAAATCTTCAAAGCCTTCTATAATTAAATCGGTGACTTTTGCAGTTACAATGTAGGCTAAAATAGAGTAGAGTGCGATTTCTACAGATAGTACTAAAGCTGTAATTCCGAATAAAATAATATTGAATACTAATATAATTTGTCCTATGCTAATACCAAATCTATCATTGAGATAAACTCCTAAAATTTCAGAACCATCTAAAACAGATCCATTTCTTATAGAAATACCAATACCAGCACCAAGAAACAACCCGCCAAAAATTGAAATTAATAACTTGTCATCTGTAACAGTTTCAAAATTTTCAAAATGAATAAATAAGGCTAATCCTATAATACTAATGATGGATTTGATCACAATACGTTTTGATACTGTGAAATATCCAAGAATTAAAAACGGAATACTAAATAGAATAAGTAGAACGGAGAGACTAATGTCTATTTGAGAACGCACTAAAAGTGCAACACCTGTAACACCTCCATCTAAAAATCCGTTAGGTAATAAAAATGCTTTTAGTCCAATACTAGCCAAAACAATACCAATACCAATTTGACCATATTCGGAGAATATGCGAATGAACTGTTTATAATTCAAGGTTTAAAATTTTGAATATAAGATACGAAAGATCAAATGGATATAACAGTAAAATAATTTAATTTTTTAACTGACGTAAACCTTCATAAACAATGATACTAACGGCATTAGCAAGATTTAGGCTTCTAATTTTATTGCTATACATCGGTATCTTAAAAAGCCTGTGTTTTTGATTTTCAATAAGCGCTTTTGGTAAGCCTACAGATTCTTTTCCAAATACTAAAAACATATTTGTCGTGTAGTCGATATCCCAATGAGATTTTGTGCCATGACTTGATAGAAAAACCATTTGAGCACCTTTATTTTGAATTAAAAAATCATCGAAGGAATCATAGTATTTAACATTTAAATGCTTCCAATAGTCTAGTCCTGCCCGTTTAAGGCGTTTATCGTCAATTTCAAAACCAAAAGGTTTTACGAGATGAAGATTAGAACCAGTGGCCAAAGATAGTCTGCCGATGTTACCAGTATTGTTTGGTATTTCGGGCTCAACAAGAACAATGTTAAGTGACATGCGGTACTTATAAGATACGGTTATCGTATCCTTATGGAATTATTAAATAATAACAAATAGGGATAAGTATTATTTAGTTTCTAATTTATTAATTGATTCATAAATTGCCTCCACTATTGTTTCCTTTGTCCAAGGTTTTGATATGAATTCTGATAAATCATAGTTTTCAAATGCCTTTTCTATATCTTCATTTTCACTGAAACCGGAAACTATAAGTTTTCCTAAATTAATGTGTGGGTATTTTTCACCAATTTCTTTTAGCAAACCTACACCATCCATCTCAGGCATTAATTGATCGGTAACAATTACATCCATGTTTTCGTTGTTCTTTAAAACTTCTAAGGCTTCTTCT
Source organism: uncultured Flavobacteriaceae bacterium (assembly GCA_964517835.1). Lineage (GTDB taxonomy): Bacteria > Bacteroidota > Bacteroidia > Flavobacteriales > Flavobacteriaceae > Winogradskyella. Next base: position 22,096 of record CAZFEV010000038.1, read on the forward strand.
CCAGAAACTGCCACAAAAACATTAAAGTCTCCTCTAAATGTTAGCTCATAAATCTTGAGATTTATAGGCTCGTCGTCTACAAATAGCACGTTTTTCTTGTCAACACTCATTTTTAGTCATTTTTTAATTCTAAAGGAAGTTTAATAACAAACTCGGTTCCCTCGTTAAGTTTGCTACTAAAGGTCATGGTTCCTTTATGGTTATTAATAATCCCTTGACATATTGATAAACCTAGCCCAGTTCCTTTACCAACGTCTTTAGTGGTGTAGAACGGATCAAAGATTTTATCCTTAATGTCTTCTTTTATACCTATTCCTGTATCCCTTATAGATACTACAATTGTATCGTCTTTTAACAACGTTTTTATCGTAATTGTACCTTTCTCAGGAATGGCATCCATAGAATTGCCCAACAAATTAATAAATACTTGGTTAAGTTGCGAAGGATAACAGGAAAATTTTTTTATCGTATTGTCGTATTTCTTTTCAATTTTAATTCTGCCTTTAAATTTATTGTTTAAAAGCACCAATGCAGAATCTATAATTTTATGAATATTGGCCTTTTCAATTTTAGATTTTTCAGAACGTGCGTAAAGAGATAGACCTTGTATAATGTCGGTAGTTCTCTTTACACCAACAACCATGAACTCAAGAGTGTCTTCTATTTCTTCTTCAATATCACTGTCTTTTATATTCTTTTGTAATGACTTTATTTTTTCTTTAAAATCATTTGAATCTTCAGACAACTCCATAAACTCATCAGCCAAAGTTGACATATGATTAAAGCTGTTTTTAAGAATGTTTAAACCATTAGAAATAAAATTAACCGGATTGTTAATCTCATGTGCTATGCCAGCTGTTAAAACACCTAGTGCAGCCATTTTTTCTGCTTCGACCAGTTGTTTTTGAGCATGTTTTAGTTCTGATAATGTATTTTCTATTGTTTTTCGTTGTTGTTGCAATTCTTTGTATCTAATGTACATAAGCCCAATAAATACAATTAATATAGCCAGACCTATATAAAGATAAATCCGTATAGATTTTTCAGCTTTTATTTCTTCTGCAGACTCTGCTCTGTTAGCTGCAAGTTGTTCATTGTACTTTAATTTGTAATCTTGTTTAATGATTGCTTTCCGATTTTCTTCCTTGAGAAGACTATCTTTCATTATAGAATGTAATTCATAATTTACAAGCGCAGTTTCATAATCGCCTTTGTTTGAATAAGCTGAATATAAATAATAATAGGCACTACTCATTTCCCTAATTATATTCATTTCTTTCGCCAGTTCAAGAGCTTCAATTGCAAAATTAGTAGCATCATTATTTTTTTGATTGAACAATATTGAATTATCAGCTTCATTAACTGATTCAGCGATCTTTAAAGACACATTTGATAAACCAAGTAACGCTTCACAACTAAACTTTCTTTGATTATTTTTTTTTGCAATACTGTCACTTAACTTATAATATTTAAAAGCCTGATCAAACTCTTTTTTAATTAAGTAAATCTCTCCAAGATTAATATAATCACCCGGTAATTCTAGAAAATTGTCTATGCTTTCTGTAATGGCTAAACTCTTTAAAGTGGCTTCTTCAGCTTTTATTACATTACCTTTTAGGAGATATGCACTACCTAGGTTATTCCAGTTTACAGCGATGTTGTAGTCGTTATTAAAGTCTTTAGATATTTCTATACTTTTTAGAAAATTTTCAATGGCCTTTTCCCAGTCTTTTTCCTGATCTAAATAAATGATACCAATATTAGTTAAATTATGAGCCATACCTCGCTTATCTCCAGCTTCCTCATTCATTTTAAGAGCTTTATTTAAATAATTGATGGCACTAACTAAATCACCTTGATCACGACAAATATTACCTAAAGCATTGTAACAACTCGCAATTCCAATTTTATCTCCCAACTCTGTTTTAATGCGAAGACTTCGGTTAGTGTAATCAATAGCTTTTTTATAATCACCGATATTGTAATATACAATGGAGATATTGTTATAAGTATTTGCTTGGCTGTTTTTAAGGTCAAGTTCTGTCCAAATCTTAAGGCTCTTATTATAGCTCTCTATAGCTTCATCAAATTCACCGTTAAGGTCATTGGCAATTCCTTCAAGGTTATAAGCGTCTGCTAAATAAAATTTTTGATCGGTTTTTGTCGCAAAATCCCTCAGTATTTTGATGTATTGATAGCTGCTATCAGTTTTTGAAAACAGATAATGCTCAAATACAAATGTACTCAGGGCTTTTAACCTTGAGGTATCAGGTAGCTTTACATTATTCCATTCTCTCCAAAGTGAATCTTTTTGAGTTTGAGAATACGTATTAGAAGTATTCATACACCATACTAATAATATTAATATCGTATATAAACCTTTAAATGAACTGAGTAATGCAAAAGGGTTTAAAATGCATGGTCTCATATAGAGGCTATTATTTCTAGGGTTAAAATAAAAGTAGTGTTTTTTTTAAAGTGTTAAAATTGTTTTAGTTAAACGGTAAGATTTGTCCTATGGTCAGCAAAAATTGATACCAAAAAAGGAGTAATATTTATTTTTTTATTACTCCTCGTTACTTCATTATGTTATTTAAATATTAAATGCTACTATTGTGCTAAAGCTCAGTTGTTTAAGATTTTGTTTGTAAAGTTGTGTATGGTACTGATACCATAATGAGAAATATGTTTTATAAAGGCACTACCAATAATTGCCCCTTTGGCGTATGTTGTTGCTTGAGTAAATGTATCATTGTTACTGATGCCAAATCCCACAATTTGCGGATTCTTAAGGTTTAGATTTGCTATACGCTTAAAGTATTCAGTTTGCTCATCACCAAATCCACTTTTTGCTCCTGTAGTGCTCGCTGAGCTCACCATATAAATAAATCCATCAGATACTGAGTCAATATAATGAATACGCTCATTACTAGTTTGAGGTGTAATTAAAAACACATTTATTAATCCGTAAGCCTCAAAGATGTCTTTGTATTCTTCCGCATACACGTCAACAGGTAAATCTGGAAGAATTAATCCGTCGATGCCTATCTCTTGGCATTTTTTGCAAAACGCTTCAACACCATATTGTAAAACAGGATTAAAGTATCCCATAATTATCAAAGGTATAGAAACAGATTTTCTAATGTCTTTAAGTTGTTCAAAGAGTAGGTTAGTGGTCATTCCATTTTTAAGCGCTTGCGTAGAACTTGCTTGTATGGTTGGTCCATCTGCCAATGGGTCACTAAATGGTAAGCCAATTTCTATCATATCAACACCGCTTTTTTCTAAGTCTTCAATTATAGAAACTGTGTCGTTTATTTGAGGATAACCAGCAGTAAAGTATATTGATAATAACTTCTTATCTTCTTGTAGTTTTTTATGTATTCTATTCATCTTTTAGTCTTGAGATGCTAGTATTGAGTTTTTAGATATGAGATAAGTACCTCAATTCTAATGGCTCATTTCTCACTTCTGTATTAAAGTTTAAAATAATCTATGTAATTCTGTAAGTCTTTATCTCCGCGACCAGAAAGACTTATAACAACAATATCGTCTGGTTTAAAGGTTTTATGTTGAAAAATTGCTAACCCATGAGATGTTTCTATTGCCGGAATTATCCCTTCTAATTGTGTAAGTTCTAGGCCAGCTTGCATGGCTTCATCATCAGTTGCAGAATAGAATTCGCCACGACCAGATTTATATAAATGCGAATGCATTGGGCCAACACCAGGATAATCTAAACCTGCCGAAATTGAATATGGTTCAGTAATTTGACCATCATCTGTTTGCATTAATAAGGTCTTACAACCATGAATAATACCTTCTTTTCCTAAGGCTGAAGTCGCTGCACTTTCACCTGAGTGAATTCCTTTTCCGGCTGCTTCAACAGCGATGATGCCAACGCCTTTATTGTCTAAAAAATGATAGTAAGTTCCAGCAGCATTACTGCCACCACCAATGCATGCAACAACATAATC
>CAZFEV010000039.1:0-24894 GCA_964517835.1 uncultured Flavobacteriaceae bacterium
CCTGCCTGTCACGCAGGGGGTCGCGGGTTCGAGTCCCGTCCAGACCGCAAAAAGCATCTCATTTGAGATGCTTTTTTGGTTTCTAATAATTTATTTCCTGCTCTTTTATTTCCAAATTTCTTCTAATTCCTCTAATGTTTTCCCTTTAGTTTCAGGTATAAATTTATACGTAATTATAATAATGATAACTATAAAGAAGATGAAGATAAAATACGGTAATGAGCCATTCCAAGTTGAATTATTGTTGAGGTCACTGCCAACTACCATCGGAAATGATTGCGAAACAACATAATTTGCAGCCCATTGCGCAGCAACAGCAATAGACATGGCTACGCTTCTAATTTTGTTTGGAAACATTTCGGATAATAATACCCAAACAATTGGTCCCATAGATAAAGAGAACGACGCAATAAAAATTAAAATTCCTAATAATGATAAGATACCAACTGTTTGTTGTTGTAGCGTTATGCCCAATAGTAAGAATCCTATAATCATTCCTATACAACCTATATAAATAAGTGGTTTTCTACCAAACTTATCTACAGTATACATTGCAACAAGTGTGAATATTACATTTATGAAAGCAAGTAAGATTTGTTGTTTTAGGACATCTTCTTGACCAAAACCTAAGGCTTTTTCAAAAATATCAGCACCATAATATAATACAGCATTTATACCAGTAAATTGTTGTAGAATTGAAAGTGCTGTGCCAATAATTATGATCCCGAATAAAGGTTTTGCTAAGTAATTGATATTAGTTTTTGATGTTTCACTTTCTAATGAAGCTTTAATCTCTTTAATATCTTGTTTAGCACTTTCAGAATCTTGAATCTTCTCTAAAATTTGTAATGCTTCTTCAGATTTCCCTTTAATGCATAACCATCTTGGACTTTTTGGGACAAAAAATAATAGAGTTAGGAAAAGTAAACTAGGAATAAGTTCTGACCAAAACATGCGTCTCCATCCAATCGCTATATTTTGCTCTTCAGTTAAATTGTTTCCAATAAAATAGGTCACCAAAAACACACTAAAAAAACCTAATACTATAGCCAATTGGTAATAAGTTACCATTTTACCTCTTATGTTTCCTGGTGCTATTTCAGCGATATACATTGGTGCATTCATTGAAGCTATACCAATACCAAGACCGCCAATAATTCTGAAAATAACTAATACGGTTACAGTTTCTGGGAATAAACTTGGTAGCCCAGAACCATAGGCAGAAATTGTAAATAGAATTGCAGATATTATTAGTGATTTTTTTCTACCAATTTTAATACTGAGTTTCCCCGCAACAATTGCCCCTACAAAACAGCCTAAAAGTGCACTACCAACAACCCAACCTTTTAAGGCATCAGTTAGTTCAAAATATTTACTTAGGTAAAATTGTGCCCCATTGATTACACCTGTGTCATAGCCAAATAATAATCCGCCCAAAGCAGAAATAATAGTAATTAGTAAGAGGTATGATTTTTTGCTCATATGATTTAGTTAGAAATTAGTTTTAAATGTACAATTTAAAAATTGTAGCTAACAGTTTTGTAATAATATCAAATATAAATTCAAACATGTTTGTTTTTAAACTATAGTATTATACTTTTGTAACAGAATAAGATTATTACGTATTTGTATCTGCAAATACATAAATATAAAAATGTTGTGTTGTGCTCAATTCTATTTAGAGTTGGGTGTTGTAGAAAACTTAAATCGTTGAGTTTTTTGCCAATGAAAGGCTTTCCTTTTCCACCTTGTCACTAATCAATAGAGAAGTGATAAATAATCGGTTGAATCGGGATGCTTTTTTGTTTAAATAATAGTCTTCACTTTTAGATTAAACACAAAAAATAGCGCTAAAAAGCTAGAAGACATACTTTTTGTCGTTAAAAAAACACACTTTATCGATGAAATTGTTTTTTGTTTCATAATAAAGCTTATATTTGAAGTCCCTTGAAACCTCAGAATGTTGAGGTTGTAATTAATCCATTTTACTTTTAGATTTTATCAAAAAACTTCCCTCGTAAGTTTTAGTGCATATTTAGGTTTACTCCTAAAATAGTTAATTATCCATTTTCCTCCCTCAAATGTTGTAGCGATGGTCGCTACGCCAATAATTGTTGACTATTACTTAAACCTATTTCGTATGAAAACTTTAAAAATTACTCTTGCCTTAGTAGCTGTAGCTTTATTAACTGTTTCTGGTGTACAATCAGATAGTACAGTTGTTGAAAACGAAACAAACATTAAAGAAAATTCTGTTAGTATTGATTTATTAGCACACAATAAAACTAAGTTAAGGAAGCCTACTAGAGGATAAGACACCTTTAAACTAAAGTATAATAATGCCTTTGCTTAAAATGCAAGGGCTTTCCTGTTTGTAGACAATTTCATTACATTAAATATTTATTTTATTTAAATTTGAGCTAATTCCAGATTCTTTAGATATTGAAGTTTATTACGCTTAAATTTTTCTCAATTTTATTATTTGTTAATTCTGTGTATTCACAGAATGAAAATGATAAAATTCTTCTAGATAGTATTTCTAAACTACTTACCTATTCTGAAACAGAAAATCTAGAACCTAATAAACGCTTTAAAGTTTTATTAGATGCAAAAAGACTAGCTGCTACCTCTAATAATGATTCTGTTTTACTTAAAGTGGAGAAGAATATCAGTTATTATTATATCGATGTGGACGATATGGATAACTATATTAAGAGTAATCATAAGATTAAGAGTTTAGCAACTCAACTCAATGACTCCAAAAGCTTGGCTTACAACTATTACGCTCTTGGTTATGCATATTTTTTTAAGGAAAAGGATAGTGCTTATTATTATTACACTAAAGCAGTTAAAAGCTTTGGGGAGCTCAATTTAAGTTTAGATATGTCTGCAGCGCTAGGTGGATTGGCTAAAATACAACTAGATGGGAAGGACTATTTTGGTGCTAGCGAAAGTGCTGTTAAAGCGCTAAGATTATTAGATGGAGTGGAGGAAACAAATGAGATACAGGAGCAGAAGTGGATTTTATTTTCAACTCTAGCTAGTATATCTGATGAGTTAGATAATATTGAGGAGGCCTTAGAGTATCATCAACAAGCCTATGAGGTGGCGTTGCGTATGGAAGATGATTTTAATAATGGGATTTACACACTTAACAATATTGGTTCCGCAAAACGAAAGCAATCAAAGTATTCTGAATCTGTAGATATCTTTAAAGATTTAGTAGAGAATTATGACCTTAAGGTTGAAGATGCTTCATTTTACGCTTTGGTATTAGAAAATTTAGCGTACGCTAAATACTTAGGCAACTTAGATAGTCATCTGAATATTAAGAAGCAGTTTGATGAATCCTATAAAATTGCGGATAGTTTAAATGACGAGTTTGTTAAAATGGGAACCTGCATTAGTATGGCAAAGTTCTTTAAAGGTGTTGGAGAAGAAGCTGAAGCTTTAAAATACGCAAATGAGACTTATCAATTGTCTAAAAAGATAGCAGCTAATGACATTTTATTAGAGGTTTTAATGTTGCTTTCTGAGTTGGAAGACTCTGAATCCTCTGTGAAATATTTAAATGAGCACGTTAAATTGTCGGATAGTTTGCTTAAAGTCGAAAGAAATGTAAGAAATAAATTTGCAAGAATAGAGCTAAAAACTGATCAGCTTGAAGCTGAAAATGAGCAGATTTCGAGAGAGAACCTTTATCTCATTATTTTATCAGGAGGCATATTATTGACAGCCATTCTAATTTATATTTTGCTGTCTCAACGGGCTAAGAACAGAAAGTTGAAATTAATGCAAGTACAGCAAGAAGCGAATGAACAAATTTATAATCTTATGCTTGGGCAACAAGATAAGGTAGAAGAAGCAAGGACCTTAGAGAAAAAGCGAATCTCAGAAGAATTGCATGATGGTGTTTTAGGACGATTGTTTGGAACCAGGTTAAGTTTAGATAGTATAAATTTTAAAGATGGAAAAGAGGCGATGATGTCTCGCGCAAATTACATAGGTCAACTAAAAGTTATTGAAGAAGATATTAGAAAGATATCCCATGAGTTAAATACAGACTTTGTTTCGGGTGCAGGTTTTATGGATATAGTTACTGAACTCATCGATAATCAATCTCAAGCTTATGGTTTAAAAAATGAATTCAATCATACGGACGATATTAGCTGGGATATAGTGCCAAATAAAACTAAAATTAACATCTATAGAGTTATACAAGAATCCTTACAAAATATCTACAAACACGCTAATGCCAAAGCAGTAAAAATTAGTATATCTCTAGAAAATGATGTAATTTGCTTGAGTATCATTGATGACGGTAACGGTTTTGACACCACCAAGAGTAAGAAGGGAATTGGTTTAAAGAATATGACTTCTCGTGTAACGAGTATTAACGGGGAAATTACCTTTTTATCTCAACCAAATCAAGGTACAGCTATTAACGTTAAAATCCCTTACACCTCTAACACACATGAAACATATTAACATACTCATGGTAGATGACCATCCTATTATTTTAGAAGGCTACCAAAATGTGTTAATGGCAACAAAAGAAGACGATCAAACCTTACTTATTGATACTGCCAATAATTGCGATACGGCACAATTGATGATAAATAGAGCATCTAAAAATACACCTTATGATGTTTGTTTTTTTGATATAAGCCTTCCAGCATCAGAAGATGGAAAATATGCATCAGGAGAAGATCTCGCATTACTCGCTAAAGATGTGCTGCCAAATGCTAAGATCATTATTTTGACCATGTTTAATGAATCATTTAGAATTCATAATATCATAAAGGAAATAAACCCTGATGGCTTTTTAATAAAAAGTGATTTAACATCTATGGAGTTAGCCGATGCTTTCCAACAGATTTTAAGATATCCACCATATTATAGCAGTACAGTGAGTAACTACATAAAGAAAACTATCACTAGTGAAATCTATGTAGATGAAATTAACAGGAAAATATTGCATTTATTATCTCAAGGTATAAAAACAAAAAGCTTAAGAGAGTATATTTCTTTATCAACTAGTGCGATTGAAAAGCGAAAAAAACAACTAAAATTACTCTTTTCGGTATCCGACGGAAAAGACGAAACTCTTCTAAGTGAGGCTAGAGAAAAAGGATTTTTATAAGAAAACTCAAAAAATTACGATTTTTTAGGCTGTGAATTTCGGCTTTAAACCCTTGTCATTACTAAGAATTACGGTTTTTCCGCAACAAGTTTGCGGTTTTACCACAACAAAATATTAAAGTAGAACATTACTTTTAGCATGTCAACAATGATTAATTAATCCCTTAAGTAATTGTTGAGTTAATAGCAAAAAAACTAAACCTGGCTACTCTCGTTGCCAGGTTTTGTGATTTATAGACTAGAACCAACTTGCATCGTGTTCCATAAGTTTTACGATAAAGAATCCTAAATAAATAACCGAAATCAAAAACTTCATAAAGGTAGAAGCTAAAAATCCGAGAAAGGATCCAAAGGCCGCTTTGGTGGCTTTTTTCATATCGTTTCTATGGGTTAGTTCGCCAACTAAAGCACCTAAAAACGGCCCAATAATAATACCAAATGGAATGGGTGCTAAGATACCGACTATTAAGCCAATGGTTGTTCCGATAACACCAGCTTTACTACCACCAAATTTTTTTGTTCCCATGGCTGGTATCACATAGTCAAGAATCAGAATAATTATAGCCACAATTGCGGTCACAATTAAAAAAGTGTTACTAAGCTCCACACCTTTGGTGAAATGTAAAACTAATAACCCAGCCCAGCTGGTTAATGGCCCAGGAATTATAGGAAGGAAACTTCCAGCAATACCTAATAACATTAATAAAATACCTAAGATGACTAAAAAAAGTTCCATAAAAAACGAGTTTACCAATTAGACTCAAAAAAGGTTACTTAGTTACATTTTGTTAAACTAAAATATTAGTTGTAACTAAAAAATTAGTTATATTAGCGAAGAAAATATTATGAAAATGAAACAATTAACAAAAGCAGAAGAGGAAATTATGCAAGTACTTTGGCAGTTAGAAAAAGCCAACGTAAAGTCTATCATAGACTTTTTACCAGATCCAAAGCCAGCATATAATACAGTTTCTACCATTGTAAGAATTTTAGAATCTAAAGGCTTTGTAGATTATGAAAAGCAAGGTAAAGGACATGTTTATTTTCCTGTTGTACAAAAATCTTCTTACAGTAATCAATCAATAAATAAGTTAATTGATAATTATTTTCAAGGGTCGTTTAAAAGCTTAGTGTCATTCTTTGTTCAAAAAAATGATGTAGATATCAAGGATATAGAATCTATACTGAAAGAGATTAACAAAAATAAATAAGTATGTTGTATAATCTTATCCAAATTGTTGCTTTTCAAGCGTTGTTTTTAATCGTTTATGACTTGTTTCTAAGACGAGAAACATTTTTCAATTGTAACCGTGCGTATTTATTAATGACTTCAATATTATCCTTGGTGTTACCGTTTCTTAAGTTTCAAAGTATAAGAACATTAACAACCAAGAATATAGTAATAAGCTTACCAGAAGTTTTTATTGGTAGTGCAACACCATCAAATTTTGATATTGAAATGGCCAACCATGCGGGTATTACCATACATGAGCCAGAAACACCGATATGGCTGTTGATTTTTTATGCTGGAGTAGTATTGGCAGGTTTACTCTTTTTTTTTAGGCTTGGCAAGCTATATTGGATAAAGTCCCAAAGTCCCAAACGATGGAATGGTAATATTCTGGTAGTACAAATAATAAAAAGCAGTGCAGCATTTTCCTTTTTTAATACCATTTTTCTTGGAGATCAAATTTCGGATTCAGAACGACCTACCATTTTTAATCACGAAGTAGTCCATGTAAAAGAATTTCATACTATAGACCTGGTATTTTTTGAATTATTAAAAATTGTCTTGTGGTTTAATCCGTTAGCATACATCTATCAAAATAGAGCAAAAGAGCTACACGAGTTCATTGCAGATTCCAAAGCCATAAAGCATCAAGATAAAATAGACTATTATCAAAGTCTCTTAAGGCAAGTCTTCGATGTTCATCACATGTCATTTACAAATTCATTTTTCAAGAAATCCTTAATCAAAAAACGAATCACTATGTTGCAAAAGTCCAAATCGGAACAAAAGAACTTACTTAAGTATGCTTTAATACTACCATTAGTTTTTGGAATGTTGATTTATTCCTCTACTGAGGTTAGGGCTCAAGAGACTATTACTACTGAATCTTCATCCGAAACTCAAGAATTGACTGATGAAGAATTATTAGAAATTTACTACAATGAAATATTAAAAAAGAATGAAGAAGGTGTTGACTTTATGATATTATCAAATTTTGCTGGGATAAGCAATAAAAGTACAGAAAGGTATATAGAGACAAGAGAGAGCTTTTTAAAGCTTAAGGCTTTTACAAAGTTTATAATGGAAAGAACATTAGAAAGGAAAAGAGAACAAGGAGTACTTACTGATGAAGATATAGAAAGAACAGAACAGATAATAAAAGGTAGGCATAATTCTTATGCAGATTATCTTGAATGGAAAAAAACTGATGAAGCAAAGGAACATTGGGAATCAATAACTAGTGATGGTGTACATAGACTTTTTGTAAATGATATGGCAAATAAAACACCAGAAGAGCAAATGGAATTTGACCAAATGTTAAAAGGATTAGATTCAGATGATTTTCACAAAGTGGTAATAACTGATGGCAAATCAATAGCAGTTTTTGAGTCTGTTGAAAATGACGTGACGGATGAAATAGAAATTCCTTTTCATGCAATTGATAATGTACCAAGTTTGGCTGAATGCCAAGACTCTTCAAGTAATGAAGAACGAAAGCAATGCTTTAATGATTTTATCAATGACCATGTAAAACAGCACTTTAATTCTAAGGCAGCAAAAGGTCTAAGCAAAGGTCGAAAAAGAGTTTTTGTTCAGTTTAAAATAGCGACAGATGGACACATCAAAGATATTATAGCAAGAGGTCCAAGTAAAGACATAGAAGAAGAAGCCAAACGTGTTATAAAACTATTGCCAAGACTTATACCTGGAACTTTAAAAGGCAAGTCAGTTACAGTACCTTATTCATTACCTATTTCTTTTGAAGTTGAATAACAATAGCAACAAAATTATGCTTAGATATTTAGTAATACTGTTAGTGTCAATGTTAACAGTTTGTAGTGTGTATGCTCAGTCTTCATTTAAAGAAGCAGATAAATTGTATGCTCTTGGCAATTACACAAAAGCTATAGAAGTGTATCAATCCTTATCGAGTCAAGATTCGGTGTATCACAAAATTGCGATGGCTTACAGAGCTTTAGGAAATTACGATGAAAGTATAGCTCATTACAAAAAGGCAATACATGCTAATCCAGAAAATATCATATTTCAATTTGAATATGCCAAACTCTTACGTCTTACCAAAAAATATATAGAAGCAAAAGATATTTATGAAAGTCTCATAGAATCAGACAGTCTAAATCCTAATTTTCATTACGAATTAGGATTGTTGTTAGAAAAGAAAAGAGATACGTTAGCCATACAAAAGTTTATTAAAACCTTTGAGTTAGATGACACGCACCAAAAAGCAATATTTAAAATTGCAAAACACCAAATAAGAAAACGAAAATTTAAAGAAGCAAGAGAGCTTGTAAATACAGGTTTAGCATCTTATGATAGCAATGTTCAGCTGATTAGTTTAAAAGCGCAATCCTATTATTTTGAAGACGCTTATGAGGACGCTAAAGTTTGGTTTAAAAAGCTGTTAGATTTAGGTGAGAATTCAGAATTCATACATGAAAAATTAAGTATTTGCTATGCTCAAAACTCAGATTATAAAGATGCCATTTATCATAGAAAAGAGGCTTTAAAGTTTAGTCCTAATGATGCTGATGCTATGTTTGTTATAGGAGGTTATTACGAACGATTAAGTAATTTTGAAAAAGCTGAAGAATATTACAGAAGGTCATTATTGTTAAGTGATATCCCTTTAGATAAGGAATATCAAAAGTTAGGTATAGTATTAAATCGACAAAAAAAACATAAAGAAGCTCTAAAACAATTTCAAAAAGCTAAGAAAGAGAATCCAGAAGATATCATGACAGATTTTTTCATCTTGAGAACAAAGGATGAATATTACGCAGATATTGATTCTAAGATTAAACTTTATGAAGATTTTTTAGAAGTAAAGAAAGATAATCCATTTAAAATCTTCGCAGAAAAAAGGTTGAAAGAATTAAAAGAAGAAAAATTTCAACAGAAGAAATAAAGCCACCATTTTTTGATTCCCTTTTTTAAAAATCTATTAGAGAGTAAAATAGAAAAATATCGTACATTTCGCTATTAGAAATGTGCTAATGAATCGAATAGTTTTTCTTTTTATTATTATCCTATTTACGTCTTGCAATTATTTTGAAAAGAAAAAGCTGAATTCTGAGGATTTACTCCAAGAGGATTTGAAGACTTTCAACTGGAATGATGTTGACCTTTATCCTAGATTTAGTATTTGCGATGGTATAATAGATAAGTTAGAAAGTAAAGAATGCTTTCAGAATACACTTCTTCTAAGTGTTAATAGCTATCTCGAATCTCAGAACATAATAGTTTCTAACGATGTAAATGATACTATACGGCTTAAAATAACTATTGATAACAAGGGTAATTTGGTTGTAAATTCTATTACTGTTAAACCTGAGACTGTTGTAGAAATTCCTGAAATAGATAGTCTAATGCGTCAAAGTATTAAAGAACTTCCAAATTTACAGCCAGCCACAAAACGTGGACAAGAAGTTACTACTTCTTTTGAATTACCAATTGTAGTTAGAATACATTAATATTTAGAATGTAATTTGAGACTTTGCGACTTTGCGAGAGAAAAATAAATTTTAAGTTCTTTGCACCTTACAAAGAGTATCTAAAACCGAATAGCAAATTTCTGCATCAATCTTAAGACCTCAATATATAACCAAATGAGTGTAGCCAAAAGTCCCCAAGTGGCAATCCATTCTTTATGTTTAGGTGCTTTATTTTTATAGCGTTCTATATAATCAAAATCTAAAAGTAGAGCAAAAGATGCCACAATTGCTGCAAGAATATTAAAGGCGATTGCAAACCAAGATGTTCCCCAGATGTAAGGTTTAATACCAAAAAGACTAAGAATAAACGAGATGAGGTATACAACCATGATACTAACACAAGCAGTTATGATAACACTTCGTAGTTTTTTTGTAACAACAATAATTCTTAGCTGGTACAGCATTAGCATTACAAAAAACGTGACTATGGTGACACCAATGGCTTGATAAGGTAACTCAGGAAAATTACGATGAGCGTAAGATGAAAAACCTCCTAAAAAGCATCCTTTAGCTATAACATAAAGCGGTACTAGAAAGTGTGCCCAGTTTTGTCTTACGGAAATCACTATACTGATAATCACAGAACCTAGCATACCACCAAGTGTAAACCAACGCATGGGCATTCCTTCTTCATTAAGTTTCCATAAATAGGCTGTAATCGCTGCTATAACTAATATGCCCAACATTGACTTAAAAAATATGCCAGTAACAGTCATAGTTTTTGAAGATGACTTACCATCATCCCAAAAGTAACCATGAAACACAGGATTTGAAGTTTTAAAGTTTCTTAAGCTCATGGGTTTATGTTTTTCTATTTTAGTTTAATGTCATACTGAGCGTAGTCGAAGTGTCTGTCATTCCTGCGTCCGCCTTCGCTGAAGCCTTAGCAAGGCAGGAATCTAAGTTCTTACAAGTTAAACTTATACCCAACAGAAATATCAGTTGAGAAATTACCTTGGTTGTCTAAAAAAGCACTAAATAATTCACCGTAAATAATAGTGATATAACTCTTTTCGCCAACTTTAATGTCAGAACCAATACCGAATATTAATGGCACGTCAAAAGCAGTGTCACTGATATCACTTTCCATATTGTCTTCATCTAGAATAGTAACATTAGATAAATTGAGTGTGGCCAATTTCACTTGTCCATAAATTGAAAATGCACTTTTATTTATGACTCTATATCTATAACCAAGTGAGAATTCTGTCGTACTATATTGAAAGTCATCACTTTCTAAAGCGTGTCGCAATTGTATAAAACCCGCATGCCTCAGGCTGCTATTTGCTTCTAATACTTCTAATTCAGCACCAAATAGTGGTGTTTTAATATTATCTGGGTTTCCAACAAACGGATTATTAGTAATTCCGCCAGATACACCTAAGCGCATTAAAATACTTTTATCTGTTGCTTCAAAAGTGTAGTTGGAATCTGCAGATGCATTATATCCATTTAAAAAGCTTTTGAGATCATAAAGTCTTAATTTAAGTTTATTTGTGTCTAGTTGAGTAAGCTCTCGAAGTGTTTTTTTGTATTCTTCGTTGTAATTTTTATCAGAACCTTGTGTATTCTTTAATTCGATTATGGTGCCATCTTCGGTACGAATAAAATATCGGTAGTTACCATCTATGGTGTTCCATAAAAGATCTAGTTTACCTTCAATTTCAGTCTTTAATTCAAACGTTTCACCATTGATTGTATAGCTTTCTTGACTTATGCTCCATTGAAAACTAAAACATACCATGCATAGGATTACTAAGTGTCTCATCTCTAATTACAATTTTTAATGATGAAGTAAAGCTACCAAAAAATATCTAATCAAAATCACTTTCTGTGTGTTCTAGCTTTCCACTGGTAAGAACGAAATAGTGATAAAAAGACGATATAAATACTAAATATTGGATATAAAATGCTACTTGTTATAAATGAGAGTAGTAAGTGTTCTTGTTTGAAGAATCTTGAGGTTTTAAAAAGTAATAAAAAGTCAATTGAAAGTTTAATTACCAGTATTGAAATAGCAGTTCTAAATTGAAGGTACCCAACCAGAAGTAAAGGCAATAAAGAAAGCATTAAGGCATTTGCTATCACTACAATTAAGCCAATACATTTCACTTTCCAATTTTTATTTTGGCTTGTTTTTGAAGCCCAACGTAACCGTTGTTCTATCAGTTCTTTAAAAGTATCAACTGGTTTTGTTTGTACAATGGCATTGGTGTTTTTTAAATAATGCACTTTTTTTGCATCTAGTTTCTTTATTTTTTCGAGTAGAAAAATATCATCACCACTTGCAATATCAGAGTTATCTTCAAAACCATTCACCGTATTAAAGATGATTTTAGAATAAGCGAAATTTGCACCGTTGCATAAAAAGGGTTCTTTAATTCCGAAGACACCAATAGTTGTTCCCTGAAGGCTCAAAAAATCAAGTGTTTGAAATCTATTAAAAAAAGACGTATTTCCACTATACATTACCGGTGCAGCAATGCAGTTTGTGTCTTGCGTTTGTATGAATTCATCAAACGTATCTAACCAATACTTAGGAACTAAGCAATCGGCATCAGTAGTTATAATCCATTCATGTTTTGCAATATTAATGGCTGAGGTAATCGCGTCTTTTTTTGGAGAAGAAGATGTGCGATGATTAGAAATAATCTTAATGTTGATTTGAGAATTCTTAAAAGGTTTTGTGTTTAGTGTTTTTTCAATGAGTGCCACCGAATCATCTTCAGAAGCATCATTTACCATAATAATTTCAAATAAGTGTGTAGGGTAGTTTAAGTTAGATAATGTTTTTAATAAGTGAGGTAGATTTTCGACTTCGTTTCTAAAAGGAATGACTACCGAAAAAGAAGTCTTAGATTTCAAATCCTGAAGCTTAAAATCCTCAACTCTATCAAATCCAATAATCAATGAGCTGATGAGAATAAGGTATACAATAATAACTGATATGGCCAAAATTGTTATCATTCGTTCGCAGATGGCAGTTTAAAGTTCATCACATAATAACCGCCAAATAAACTTGGTAAAGCAAAATTAAGCAGCCACATTATGGTTGTTGTGCTTAAAACTATAAGTTCATTAACCTCAATAAAACTAAATAAAAACACAGCAACACTTCCTTTTACAACAACATCGAATATAGAAATAGACGGAATTATAGAAGCTAAAAAATACATACTTGTAATTACAATCATTGCGGCAAAGTAACTTATGTCAACACCAAAAATTTTAAGTAAATAATAAAATTGAAAAGAAAAGATAGCGTATCTCATCAATGAAAACAATAGTGTTTTTAGATGTGCTGATGTGCCTATTGCTTTAACATGAATAAGAATTTCACCCATCGAATAACCTTTTACACGCAATGATATTTTTCTAATACCAAAGGCCGTAAGTGAGCCAACTAAAACAAAACCAAAAATAATCTTGGTAATTTTAAAATAATCAACTTCAATTGAATAGAAATTCACAAATACAATACACCCAACAATACCCAAAATAGTAGTAATAGCCATTTGAGAAATGTTTCCGATTAAGTTGAGTAATACAATGCGCTTTCTGTATGGTTTTGCAAAGTAAATCGCTTTAGCTCCATATTCACCAATGCGGTTAGGTGTAATTAAAGAAGCTGTTAGACCACCAAGACTTTGTTCTAGAGCGTCTTTAAATGAGATATTTTTCAGGGTACTAACGAGATGTTTCCATTTCAGAATTTCAAAATACCAATTACAAATGCTTAAAGTCAGAAGGATAATAACAGTTTTTAATGAGAATGGTTTGTTTTTAGGTAAAACCGAAAGAAATTGATCAATATCTAAACGACTGTTTTCAAAAAGTTTGGAATAGATAAAATAAAATGCACCAACAACAATACTCAGTTTAATAAGTACAAATAAGAATTGCTTAGTTTTGTAAGGCAGGTTATAGTGCATATTACAAATTAACCAAAAACTATCTGATGCAACAATATTTAAAAACCTACCTTTTCTTTTTGAGTCTTGTTTTTTTTACGTTTCATGGCAACGCACAGTTTAAACAATCGAGTAAATGGAAAGCTCTATTTGCTTTGGGATTTAACAACCCATCGTCTAACGGATTTATTGATGGAGTCTCTGCGCAATCGGTCAATTTTCCGACAGTAAATTTAGGTATTCAGCATATGTTTAAGAGAACGTATGGAGTTAAATTAGATTATGGCTTTAATCGTGCTAAGAATGATGCTGATGCACCTGAATTCAAAATAAATTATTCTAGAGTAAATATTCAGTTTGTTTATGACCCTACAGAGGTTTTAGGTGTTCTACCTTATAGATTTAGAACTATTTTGCATGCAGGTCCTGGATTTAGTTTTGTACAACCTTTAGGAGATTTAACAGATAACAAACAATCGTATTTAAATCTTCTTGGTGGTTTAGAATTGCATTATGCTATCAATGAAAAAGTATCACTTTATACAGATATAGCCTATATTTATGGGCTGACTTCACTAGATGATTATGATCCTGTTTTAAGTGGTTTAGGTGCTTTTAATGGTAGTGTGTTCAATCTTACCTTTGGTATTGCAGTTTCTTTAAGTGGTTGTCAGTATTGTGATTAATCCGTTTTATGGAATAATAATTGATGCAAACAAAGTTATTAACCAATAAAATATATTCATGCTACAAGAAAAAGTTAATTTAAAATGTAGAACAGCTTTGTTTACATTAGTTCTAGTAACGAATTTTTCGCTATTTGCTCAAGAAAAACCAGTACAGCCTGAAACTGAAGAGATCGAAATAGAAGAGACCATAGTAGTTGAAGAAAATCTTGAATTAGAAGAACAGTCAGAAGTGCCATTTCATGTTGTTGAGAGTGTACCTCATCCAAAGGTATGTGAAGGTGAATCAACAAATGACGATAAGAAAAGATGTGTCATAGAATTTATTCAAAAACATGTAGCCAAAAATTTTGATCTAAATATGACTAGTCAATTAGATTTACCGTCTGGTATGAAACGAATTTTTGTTCAATTTAGAATTGATCAATCAGGAAAAATTATTGATGTAAAAGCAAGAGCACCTCATGTTAAGTTAGAAATAGAAGCGAAACGTGTTATAAAGGCATTACCACAATTTATTCCTGGTAAGCAAAGAGGAGAGAATGTGGTTGTGCCTTATACTCTACCAATTACATTTGAAGTTGCTGGTAGTACAAAAAAAACAACCTCGCTAGAACCCCTAGAACATATAGATGTTTATTCTGAAGATGTGGAAATTGTTGAAGTAGAGGAAGTAGAGGAAGTAGAGGAAGAAAATCCAAATGTTCCGTTTGCAATAATTGAAAATCCACCGCATCCTTCTAAATGTGCAATAAAAAAGACATCTAGGGAGAAGAAAATGTGTACTTCTCAGTATGTTAATAAACATGTAGCTAAAAAATTTAATACTGATTTAGCAACAGAACTGGGCTTACCACCAGGAAAAAAGAGAATCCTTACAATTTTTAAAATAGATAAAACTGGTAAGGTTACAAATATTACTGCTCGTGGACCACACCCAGATTTAGAAGCTGAAGCAGTTCGTGTTATAGGTTTATTACCAGACTTTATTCCGGGAAAACAAAAAGGTAAAGCAGTGATTGTACCTTTTTCGATGCCGATAGTTTTTACAGTTGCAGATAGAACTGAGAACCGAAAAAAGAAGAGACGTAGGAATTAGTAACACATTATTATAAATTCCTAAGTGATAACAGTGATTTACTTATTATTTTTGAAGAACAGTTGATGAGTAAAGAAAAAATCATATTAGGAATTGACCCTGGAACAACCATAATGGGCTTTGGACTTATTAAGGTTGTTGGAAAAAAGATGCAGTTTATGCAACTCAACGAGCTACATCTAAAAAAATATGATGATCATTATCTTAAGCTAAAACTCATATTTGAACGTACAGTTGAGTTAATTGACACTTATCATCCAGATGAAATAGCTATTGAAGCGCCCTTTTTTGGAAAGAACGTTCAAAGTATGTTAAAACTTGGTCGTGCTCAAGGTGTGGCCATGGCAGCAGGCTTATCTCGCGAAGTACCAATAACAGAATATTCCCCAAAGAAAATAAAGATGGCAATAACAGGTAATGGTAATGCCAGTAAAGAACAAGTGGCTAAAATGCTACAAAGTTTGCTGTCACTTAAGTCATTGCCTAAAAATTTAGACTCCACTGATGGGCTGGCTGCAGCGGTTTGCCATTTTTATAACCAAGGAAGAGTAGATGTTAGTAAAAGTTATACAGGTTGGGCAGCTTTTGTAAAGCAAAATGAGGATAGAGTGAAAAAGTAGTTAAAGGTATTTTTGTCTTGCTGAGCTTGTCGAAGCATCTAGATGAGATTCTTCACTTTGTTCAGAATGACAAAATTCAAGATATTTCAAACAAAATAAACAGTAATAGTAGACAGTATGCCGTTGAATGGTATTTTGTTTAGAATGAATACTAAATTATTATGATAGTAAGAATTTGGGAAGGAAAAACTAAAAATGAACATTCAGATGAATATGCCAAAATTATAACGGATAGGGATATACCTAATTATAAAAAAACAGCTGGTTTTATTAAACTAACGTTTATGAAGCGCTCTGATGAAGAATTTACTTATTTTACACTGTTGACTTTTTGGACTAACAAAGAACTAATAAAGGTATTTACTGGGCCAAATCTAGAGAAGGCTGTGTCATATGATGATGACAAACAATATTTGATTGATTTTCCAGGAAGAGTTACCCATCATCACGTTTTTGCTGAATAAACTTAAGCAAGAATAATCCACATTTTTAAAAATGTAACTGAAAACTGAAGACTAAAATGAGCGGCATCTACATACATATTCCATTTTGCAAACAAGCTTGTCATTATTGCGATTTTCATTTTTCAACATCATTAAAAAAGAAAGATGACCTAGTTAAAGCACTTGCTAAAGAAATAGAACTTCGCAAGGATGAGTTTAAAGATACAGTTGTAGAAACCATTTATTTTGGTGGTGGAACACCTTCAATATTGACGAATGATGAATTACAATTTTTGATTGATGCTGTTTGCCAAAATTATAAAGTTTCAGAATCACCAGAAATCACGTTAGAAGCCAATCCAGATGATTTATCAAAAGAGCGCATAATTGAATTATCTCAATCACCAATTAATCGATTGAGTATTGGGATTCAATCTTTTTTTGAAACTGATTTAAAACTCATGAATCGTGCTCACAATGCAGAAGAAGCTAAAGAATGTCTGTCTTTTGCGACTCAGTATTTTGACAATATTTCGATTGATTTAATTTATGGAATTCAAGGTGCATCGCATGAACAATGGGGAAAAAATATAGACATTGCCTTGAGCTATAATATACCTCATATTTCTAGCTATGCTTTAACCGTTGAACCAAAAACGGCTATGGCATCATTTATTAGTAAAGGAATTATTGAGGATGTAGATGATGATCAAGCTCATGAGCAATTTCATATGTTAAAAGATAAATTGGAGGCACAAGGTTTTGTACATTATGAGTTGTCAAATTTTGGTAAAGAAGGTTACTTTAGTAAGAATAATACCGCCTATTGGCAAGGTAAATCCTATTTAGGAATAGGACCTTCCGCGCATTCCTTTAATGGAAGCCAACGCGGTTGGAATGTCAGAAACAATTCAAAGTATATTAAGGCTATTGAACAAGGAGAATTGCCTATGGAAATTGAAACTTTAACCAAAACCGACCAATACAATGAATACATTATGACCGGTCTCAGAACCATTTGGGGTGTTTCATTACATAAGGTGAGTAATGACTATGGTGAATCCTATAAAAATTATGTATTACAACAGGCTGAGGTTTTTATTAATCAACATTTGTTGTATATTGATGATGAGCATATTCGAGTTACAAAAAAAGGACAATTTTTAAGTGATGGAATAGCTAGTGAACTTTTTAAAATTAATTTGTCTTGATCGCATTAATCCAATACAATTCCAGAAAGTTAAAGATAGATTTATCTCAACCCTTAGACATTTCAATACCAATAACTGGTAGAGCATCAAATGTTAATGCATGGTACATTGGTCCACCAAAAATAGAACCAGAGGTTTTTGATGGTGATGTTATAAGTGTAGAAAAAGGCGCATCGGTTAATTTTAATACCATAACCTTCAATCCGCATTCACACGGTACACATACAGAAACTGTTGGTCATATCGTAGAAAAGCAGCATCATATAAATAATAGTTTAGATAAGTATTTCTTTTTAGCTGAGGTAATTACTGTAGTTCCAGAAAAAGTAGGTGAAGACTATGTTATTTCCGCAAAACAGCTCCAGTTTATGATAGGAAATAAAAAACGTGAAGCAATTATTGTCAGAACCTTACCTAATATAAGATCTGAAAAGACTACAAAACAATATTCAAATACCAATTGGCCATATTTTCAAGAAGATGCTATAAAGTTGTTGGTCAGAAAAGGTATAAAGCATCTTCTTATTGATTTGCCTAGTGTAGACAGAGAAGAAGATGGAGGTGAACTAGCAGGGCACAACGCATTTTGGAATACTAATGGTAAACTAAGAACAAATGCAACAATAACTGAGTTTATTTATGTGTCTAATAAAATAAAAGATGGTGCTTATATGCTAAATTTACAGATTGCACCATTTGAGAATGACGCATCACCTAGTAAGCCAGTTCTATATAAAATTATAGACTAATACTCTTGTGACAAGATAGCTTTTAGCTGTGTCTTACTTATACATATGGAAACATTTTTTATAATTATTGTAAGTATTCTAGTAACCTTAGGTCTAGTTACACTTTATAAACAGTGGAAAACTAAAAGAGAGACCAATGCACAATCTTTGTTGCTACTAGATAAAATAAAACGCGTTTGTAAGTTCATTACGGTTGAAGGAGATTTTGCAGAAATCTATCACTATGAAGACGTTAAAGAAAAGTTTTTAAAACTAATTTCTAGCAAGAAGAAAGCACTAGTAGTCATTAATGCAAAAGCTCATGTCGGTTTCGATTTAAGCAAAGTGCAAATGAAATCGTATCCTAATACTAAAACCGTTGTATTGACTCATTTTCCGCAACCCGAAGTATTATCTATAGAAAGTAATATTAATTATTACGACAAACAAGATGGTATGTTTAACAAGTTTGAAGCATCAGATCTTACAGAGTTGCATACCAAAGCAAAAGAACATATAAGAGATAAAATTCCCGAAAGTGGTTTGTATAATGTAGCTAAATTAGAAGCATTAGAAGCTATTCAATTAATTGAGAACTTGGTTCAGACGATTGGTTGGAGCTTAGATTATTCTGCTTTGAAAATAGAAGATAAATCTGATAACAAGTTGTTGAGCTAGCAGTGGCCTATTGAGCTAAACAAAATAACTCCAGTATGAATATAGAAGAATTTAGAAATTATTGCATCAATAAAAAGGAAGTGACAGAGCATTTTCCTTTTGACGATGACACCTTAGTGTTTAAAGTCTGCAATAAAATGTTCGCCTTAGCTTCTTTAAAACGTTGGGAATCTGGTGATGCCTTTATTAATCTAAAATGTGATCCAGATTATGCTCAAGAGTTAAGAGCAGAATATGAAAGTATTAAGCCTGGATATCATATGCATAAGAGATTATGGAACAGTGTTTATGTACATTCCGGAGAATTGTCAACACCATTCATCTTAAAACTTATAGATCACTCGTATGACATGGTAGTAGAGGGATTGCCTAAAAAGTTGAGAGATTCTTTAATAGTGTAAATTACCGTTCGTCGATAGTAATCGACTGTCCGTCGGTAGTACATCCGACTTAACCGAATTACATCTGTAACGCGTCTAAGTAATTTTAACTTTGAATTACTAGTTTTATTTATACCGTTATATTAATCTTTAAATCAAAACAGATGAATTCCCTAAAAGTATTATTAATTGAAGATGACATGATTGAGGTTATGAAGCTCAATCGTGCAAAAAACTCCCTAAACCTGAACCACAACATTATTGAGGCAAATAATGGTGAAGAAGCTCTAAAAATATTAGAAGACAGAGACAATTTGCCCGACATTATATTGTTAGATTTAAACATGCCAAAAATCAGCGGCATAGAATTTCTTAAAATTTTAAAAGCTGATGACACTCTGAAGTATTTACCTACAATTGTACTTACAACGTCAAGTAATGAGCGCGATTTACTTGAATGTTACAAAATAGGAATAGCTGGTTATGTTCTTAAACCCTTAAAATATGAGGATTATGTTTCCAAAATTGAAAAATTATTAGCATATTGGGGTGTAAATGAATTAATTAAAGCTTAATGAAAGGCATAATATTTACCGAATTTTTAGAACTTGTTGAAGAGAAATTTGGCCTTGAAATGGTCGATACTATAATTTCGGAGTCTAATTTAGAGTCCGAAGGTGTTTACACAGCAATAGGTACATACGAATTTTCTGAAATGCTTCAACTAATTACGCATCTCAGTAAAAATACAGATATAGCTGTTGATGACTTACTTTTAGTCTATGCAGAACATCTCTTTGCTGTATTGATTAAATCTTATCCAAACTTGGTAGAGCACTATAAGAATCCAATGGATTTGTTAGCTTCTATCGAAAATCATATACATGTAGAGGTAAGAAAGATTTATCCAGATGCAGAACTTCCATCATTTAAACTGGAAGAACGCACCGATGATAAGATGATTTTAGTCTACAAGTCTGAGAGAGCCTTGTACATGCTAGGAAAAGGATTAATGTTAGAGACATTCAAGCTCTTTAATGTTCCCGTAAATATAGACTACGAAAAAATTAACGAAGAAGGTACGGAGGTTAGGTTTTTTATCAATAAAGGATAATGAGCCAGAAAGAAATAGATATTCTTAAAAGGACTCTCGCCAGAGAGAGAGCCGCAAGAAAAGCTGCAGAGCAAATTCTTGAGGCTAAATCTGCTGAGTTATATGAAGCCAATCAGAAACTAAAAGCTTCTAACAACGAACTCACATCAACTATCTCAAAAAGTAATTCTCAATTACAAGGTGTTTTTGAGACAATAGCAGATGCCTATCTTATTATGGATTTATGGGGCAATATTCTCCGAATGAATGATGCCGCTGTAGAATTGTTAGGTTTCGAATCTAGAGAAGATGATTGCAACTTAATGACTATGGTTGTGCCAGAAGAGGAAGAGAAGGTTGCTGACTCTTTCCAAGAATTACTTAAAAAAGGATTTATAGCCAATTTCACCTTACCTATCTTAACACACAGTAAAGAAGTAAAGTTAGTCCATATAAATGCTTCTATTATTTATGAGAATGACCAACCTGTTGGTGCCCAAGGAATTGTTAGAGACATTACTTTAGAAGACAGATATCAAAAAGCCATTGAGGCGGAGCGTTTAAAATATCTCAATATTGTAAGCAATATGAATTTAGGTTTGGTGGAAGTCAATAATGATGATGAGATACTTTTGGTAAACCAAAGTTTTGAAGAAATGTCAGGCTACTCACAGAACGAACTGATAGGACGCAAAGGTTCAACCTTACTAAAAGCAGATGATGAGGATAATATTATTGAAATAGAGAGTGAAAAGCGTTTACAAGGTGTATCTAACTCATATGAGTTTAAGGCCAAAACAAAAGATGGTGAAGAGAAATATTGGTTGGTCAGTGGTGCTCCTAATTTTGATATTGACGGTAATGTAATAGGATCAATTGGCATACACCTCGATATAACCGAACTTAAAAATTTAGAGAAACAAAAAGAAGAGCTTCTTAAGAAATTAGAAAAGAGTAATGATGAGCTGCATGAATATGCCCATATTGTGTCTCATGATTTGAAATCCCCTTTAAGAAGTATAGATGCCTTAGTAACATGGTTAAAGGAAGATAATGTCGGAGTGTTAGATGAGACAAGCTTACAAAATATAGACCATATACAGAGCACTCTTGAAAAAATGGAGCAGCTGATAACAGATATCTTACATTATTCAAGTGCAGGGTCAGACACCTCAGAAAACACACCCGTAAATATTTCGACTTTAGTAGATGATTTACTAGGTATGCTTTACATACCTGATAATATTGACATAAAAGTATTAAACGATTTACCAGTTGTTTTAGGTGATAAAACTAAATTACAACAGGTATTTCAAAACCTGCTGAGTAATGCCATAAAATTTAATGACAAGGCAAGTGGTCTTATCGAAATTGATGTTGAAGAATTTTTAACTCACTATAAATTTTCAATTTCTGATAATGGAATGGGTATTGATCCTAAATTCCATGAGAAAATATTTAAAGTGTTTCATTCACTCAATAAGCGAAAAGATTCAACAGGAATTGGTTTATCTATTGTTAAAAAAATTGTCAATCTCCATGGCGGAGAGATTTGGTTAAACAGTAAGCCAAATGAAGGCACCAAATTTTATTTTACCATTAAAAAGTAACCTATGAAAACTACACAATTAAAAAAAGAAAAAGGAGGAGATTGGATTTATCTTTCGGAAAAGTTAGATCTAAAAAATCCTTTAGTATTAATTTTCGGAAATCGATTTTTACTCGAAGACGAAACCATTTATGAACAAGTTAGGGAATTATTTCCTGATGGTCATTTAGTTTTCGGTTCTACAAGTGGAGATATTACCGCAGAACATGTAGAGGATGAATGTATAACTATAACTGCCATAGAGTTTGAAAAGAGTGAATTCCACGTTAAGACAAGCAATGTTTTAAATTCAGATAATGACAGTTTTAAAACAGGTAAAGAGCTTATAGAGCAATTACCACAAGAAGGTTTAAAGCATGTACTTATTGTGTCTGAAGGTAGTTTTGTGAATGGTAGTGAATTAACGAAAGGGATGAATGCCGCTGTTGATAATAAGATATTAATTACCGGAGGCTTGTGTGGTGATGCAGCACGTTTTGCAAAGACTGTAGCGTCTTATAATGAAAACCCTAAGCCTGGTGAAGTAGTTGCAATTGGTTTATATGGTGATACTATAGAGGCGACTTTTGCAATTCATGGTGGATGGACACCTTTTGGTCCAGAGCGTATTGTTACCAAATCAGACTCTAATATTTTATTCGAGTTAGATGGTCAGCCAGCATTAGATCTATACAAAAAGTATTTAGGTGATAAGGCAGATCAACTTCCAGGAGCTGCATTATTGTATCCATTAAATGTAAAATCAGAAAATGAAGAACAATCTTTTGTAAGAACCATATTAAATATTGATGAGGAAAAGAATGCTATGATTTTAGCTGGTGATATTCCTGAGAATTCTCAAGTACAATTAATGATGACAAATGTAGATCATATTGCAAGTGCATCAGAATTAGCAGCCACTCAAGCCATTGAAAAACGTAAATCGAAACCAGAAGTTGCAATTTTAGTAAGTTGTATTGGTCGTAAACTGGTTTTAGATCAGCGTGTCGAAGAAGAAATAGAAGAAGTGGTCTCTATAATAGGCGACGACACAACAGTTTGTGGTTATTACTCTTATGGTGAAATAGCACCATTTAACTTAGAGATTAATTGCCAGTTACATAATCAAACAATGACAATAACATTATTAAGTGAATAAATGAACTCGCTGCTAAAACGTCAAATACGTAAATATCTGCCTGATGGTCTCGCTACAGACGAGAACATACAACGCTTTTTAGAAGCGGTGGATAAGTCGTATACAAATTATGACGAACAGTTTACCATGCAGCAGCGTGCCATGAACATAAGTTCTGAAGAGTTATTTCAGGCAAACAACCGATTAAGAAAAGACACTTTAGAGCAACAAGAAGTTATAGAGAAACTGAAGCATGTTATCGAAACTTTAGAATTCTATAATTTACCAGAGAGCAAGAGTACTAATATCATAGATCTTGACGGATCTAAGTTGGTTGATTTTATTGATAATCAAACTAAGGAAATTGTTGAAATGAATAAGCAGCGAGAAAAGCTTCTTGGGGAATTAGCGTACCAAAACCAAGAGTTGAGTGAATATGCTCATATGGTTTCTCACGATTTAAAGACTCCGCTGCGCAGTATAGATGCACTTACCGCATGGTTAAGTGAAGACTACGCAGACAGTTTTGATGACAATGGTAAAGAAAGTTTACATATGATTCGTCGTAGTGTAAAAAAGATGGACAATCTCATAACCGGTATTTTAGAGTATTCGACTGTTGCAAAAAATCGTATAGATTTATACGATGTTAATTTAAACTATGTAATTACTGAAGTAACTTCAGAACTTCAAATTCCTGAACATGTAGAGATAAAATATGACAAGTTACCTGTTGCAACAGGAGATAAATACAGATTAAAACAATTATTTCAGCACTTACTGTCAAACGCCATTGCAAGCATAGATAAACCAAAAGGTCTAATTGAAGTGGGCTTTTCGGACAAAGAAGAATTTTGGCAGTTTTATGTAAAAGATAATGGTAAGGGAATTGAGAAAAAGTATTTTAATAAAATTTTTGAAACCTTTCAAAGGTTAGATAATGATCTCGAGTCATCAGGAATAGGACTGTCGATTGTAAAGAAAATAATAAACACTTATGGAGGTGAAATTTGGGTAGATTCTGATCTAGGAATTGGGTCGACATTTTACTTCACAATTAAAAAAGAACCAAATGGAAGAGCCTAATTTATCATATGTTTACAATATGTCTGGTGGCAACAAAGAATTTGAGCAAAAGCTCATCGGTATTATGAAAACTGAATTTCCGGAAGAGAAAAAAGAGTATTTTGAAAATATCGCTGCAGGAAATTTTTCTGATGTTGCAAAGAATGTTCATAAACTTAAACATAAAATCATTATTTTAGGACTTGAAAAAAGTTATGCATTAGCAGCTGATTACGAAGATAATCTTTTGAAAAACAGTCTTGAAGGGCAATAGGATTTCGAAGCTATTTTGCAAAATATGACCAATTTTTTAGATACTTTATAACCAATTTTATGAATTGTATTATTATAGATGATGAAGATACCGCA
>CAZFEV010000040.1:0-24433 GCA_964517835.1 uncultured Flavobacteriaceae bacterium
AAAGTTCTATTTGAGCCAACGTTTGGTTTGTAAACGAGTTACTCATTACAAAACTTGGGTGACCAGTGGCACAACCTAAGTTTACTAAACGACCTTCAGCTAATACAATAATGTCTTTACCGTCAATAGTATACTTGTCTACTTGAGGTTTAACGGTATCTTTTGTGTCACCATAATTCTCGTTTAACCAAGCCATTTGTATTTCGTTATCAAAATGTCCGATGTTACAAACAATGGTTTTGTCTTTCATAGCTTTAAAGTGCTCAGCTCTTACGATATCTTTGTTTCCTGTAGTTGTAATTACAATATCAGAGTTACCAACAACGGTTTCTAAACGCTTTACTTCAAAACCGTCCATTGCAGCTTGTAAGGCACAAATTGGGTCAATTTCAGTAACAGTAACAATAGAACCAGCACCTTTAAATGAAGCCGCAGTTCCTTTACCAACATCACCATAACCACAAACCGTAACACGTTTACCAGCAAGCATCACATCTGTGGCACGTCTAATAGCATCTACAGCAGATTCTTTACAGCCGTATTTGTTGTCAAATTTAGATTTAGTAACAGAGTCGTTTACGTTAATTGCTGGCATTGGTAATGTACCATTCTTAACACGCTCGTATAATCTGTGTACACCAGTTGTAGTTTCTTCAGAAAGACCTTTAATACCATCAGCTAAGTGAGGATATTTATCAAGAACCATATTTGTTAAATCTCCACCATCATCAAGAATCATGTTAAGTGGTTGTCTCTCTTCACCAAAAAATAATGTTTGTTCTATACACCAATCAAATTCTTCTTCGGTCATGTCTTTCCATGCGTAAACCGCAGTGCCTGCAGCAGCAATAGCAGCAGCAGCTTGGTCTTGCGTAGAAAATATGTTACAAGAACTCCAAGTGACTTCTGCACCTAAAGCTTGTAAAGTTTCAATTAAAACAGCAGTTTGTATAGTCATATGCAAACAACCAGCAATGCGTGCACCTTTTAATGGCTGCTCATCTTTATACTCTTCACGAAGACTCATTAAACCTGGCATTTCAGCTTCCGCTAATTCAATCTCTTTTCTTCCCCAAGCCGCAAGCGACATGTCTTTTACCTTATTTGGTACGTAAGCAATTGTTTTTGTGCTCATAATTTTTTATCTCTTTTAAAAATAATCCACCTTTGGGTTTAGCATTGAATTGGTTAAATTCGTCCACTAATAAATGCCAAATCTGCCAAAGGCAGTGCAAAGGTAATCAATAGCTTTCAGAATATTAAATGCCACTGTACAAATCCATAGAAGTTAACTCACAAACTACTGTTAAAATCTGGAAAATTGAAGAATCTTATAATGAACTCTTTCAACCTTTAGATCTCAAGAAAAGTAGTTTAGAACGCGTTTTGGGAATGAAAAGTGAACTTCATCAACGTGGTTTTTTGAGTGTGCGTCATTTGTTGCGAGAATTTGGTTATACAGATCAAGATTTGTTTTACGATGATAATGGGAAACCATATCTAAAAGACGGAAAACATATCTCAATTACACATTCGTTTACTTTTTCTGGTGTCATTATCAGTGACAAAGAAGTTGGTATTGATATTGAAAAACAGAGAGATAAGATTGGTGTTATTGCTCATAAGTTTGTCAATTACGAGTTTGAATATCTTATAAAAGATTCAGATTATTATGTGAGACGATTAACTATTATTTGGGGAATAAAAGAATCGCTTTACAAGTTGTTTGCAACACCAGGCATGTTATTTAAAGAGCATTTTTTAGTGATTCCATTTATGGTTGAAGATGAACAAACCGTTGCTTGGATTGATTATGAAGGCAAGAAATATAGATTTAATGCAGCCTTTTTAGAGTTTGAAGGCTTTACCTGTGCTTACATCGTACCTAATGAATAGTTTGTATCAAGACATACTTCGATCCATTTCTCAATCAAAAAAGTTATTGGCGGTTTTAATAGACCCAGATAAAATGTCTCTAGATAAGGTTTCACGATTTATGATAAAAGTCAATCAGTCGATTGCGACACATATTTTTGTTGGCGGAAGTGAAGTTAATGAAGGAGTTACCGAAACATTGGTTGAAAATATAAAGAAACATACTTATCTGCCTGTAATATTGTTCCCAGGTGATGTGATTCAAATAACTGATAAAGCGGATGGAATTTTGTTTTTGTCGTTGATCTCTGGAAGAAATCCAGAGTACTTAATTGGTAAACATGTAGAATCAGTTACTAAATTATCTAAAACCAATCTTGAAGTGATACCAACAGGATACTTACTAATTGAAAACGGAAAAGTGACTTCAGTAGAACGCGTGAGTCAAACACAACCCATAAAGCGAGAGCATGTTGAAGCTATAGTAAATACGTCTAAAGCAGGAGAATTATTAGGTATGAAGTTGATTTATCTCGAAGCTGGTAGCGGAGCAACACATGCTATTGAAGGTGAGATCATTTCAGAAGTAAAAAAAATATTAAATATTCCACTAATCGTTGGTGGAGGAATTAGGACAAAGGAAACGTTAGATGCTGCTTATAATGCAGGAGCCGATTTAGTAGTTATTGGTACAGCATTTGAAGAAAATGAGATTTTTTTTGACGACTTACGAATGTGATTATCATGGTGAACACGTTTCACCACCACAATAGAAGAAATAAGTATGAAAATATCAGTAGAATTAACTTTATCACCATTGCAAGATGATTATGAAATTCATGTCATTAATTTTATAAAACGTTTAAGAGCTTCAGAATTTACGGTTTTAGAAAATCCATTGAGTACTCAGATTTATGGTGATTATGATACCTTAATGCCATTTTTAACTAAAGAAATTAGACGTTCCTTTGAGGAGGTTGATATTTCGGTATTACAAATGAAAGTTGTCAAAACAGACAGAAGCGATTATGAACCAGATTTTTAAAGCCCCATTGCCTTATAGGCATTTCCCCATTGGGAAAAAACTTGTAGGCAGAAATAAAATAAAAAGTTTCTTCCCTTCGGGAAGATTAAGATGGGCTAAAACAGACAGAAGCGATTATGAACCAGATTTTTGATTTTTTCTTTTCGCAGTATGCGGAGTATGCAACTGTAGATATTGTTTTAGAAATTGTTGCTGTAATTTTTGGGTTTCTATCGGTTTGGTTTTCTAAACAGAACAATATTTTGGTATTCCCAACTGGGATGATTAGTACAATAATCTTTGTTTATTTATTATTGAAGTGGTCTTTGCTTGGTGATATGATGATTAATGGATACTATTTTATCATGAGTGTTTATGGCTGGTTTATTTGGACGCGAAAGGTAGATGAATCTCATGTTACTCCTATTTCTAGAACAACTAACAAAGAACGTTCCTTAAGTATCGGAATTTTTATTGCAACACTGTTGTTTGTATTCATAGTTTATAAAACTTTTGAAAAATGGAATGGTTGGGTTGCTTATATAGATACCGTAACCACGGCGATATTCTTTGTGGGTATGTGGTTAATGGCGCGACGTAAAATTGAAAATTGGATTTTTTGGATCATAGGTGATATTATCTCAGTACCTTTATACTTCTATAAAGGATTAACCTTTACAAGTTTTCAATATTTAGGGTTTACCATAATTGCAATTTTCGGATATCTAGCATGGAAGAAGCACTTAGACAACAACCAGCAAACTGCATAAAAGTTGTGCTGTTTGGCCCAGAATCTACGGGTAAAACGACTTTATCTAGGCAACTAGCAAGACATTATAATTCCGTTTGGGTGCCAGAATATGCGCGTGAATATTTGCAAAATAAATGGAATAATGAACGCAAAACTTGCGAACCTCACGATTTGTTACCTATTGCTGTAGGCCAAATGAAATTAGAAAACGACTTAGCGCAAAAGACAGATTCTGTTCTTATATGTGATACTGATTTGCTTGAAACTAAGGTATATAGTGAAGCTTATTACTCAGGAACTTGCGATCCTGTCTTAGAAAAATATGCGCTGAAAAATACCTATAATCTCTATTTTTTAACTTATATTGACACTCCATGGGAGGCTGATGATTTAAGAGATAAGCCCAATGAAAGAGAGCTCATGTTTAACGCTTTTAAATCAGCTTTAATTACCCATAAAAAGCCGTTTGTTTTATTGAAAGGCAACAAACAAGAACGGCTTAAATTAGCTATTAAACATGTAGACAACCTACTTAAGAATAACCTATGAGTTTTACATTTGAAGACTTAAAACAAATTGAGAATAAGGGATTAACTGTTGAGCAAGTAAACTCCCAAATAGAATTGTTTAAATCTGGTATTCCTTTTACAAATATTGCTGATGCGGCAACTATAGAAAAAGGAGTTAATGGTATTATTAGCCTAAATGAAGAATCTATTAATGATAATACCTCCTATTTTGACGCTAATAAAGACAAGCATTCTATTTTAAAATTTGTTCCAGCATCGGGAGCGGCGACAAGAATGTTTAAGTTTTTATATAAATTTTTAAAAGACTATCACCCAAGCAAGGAATCTCTAAATTCTTTTATTAATAAAAATAATCTAAGAGATTTAGCCTTATTTATTGTTGGTTTAGAGAAGTTTCCTTTTTATCAGCAAGTTCTTGATAATCTCAAGCAAAGAAATATAGATTATGATAAGCTGAGCGATGATGACAAAGCACTTTATTTTGTGAATACAATGCTTAATGAAGACCAACTAAATTTTGGGAACTCACCAAAAGGCTTGTTGCCATTCCATAAATATAAAAGTCATCACATATCTACAGCATTCGAGGAGCATTTATACGAAGCAGCACTTTATGCTTCTGTGAATAATACAGCTGAGCTTCACTTTACAATTTCAGAAAAGCATAAAGACAAGTTTTCAGAGGAATTTACTCGAATTGAAGAACAAGTTGAAAAAGATACTGGTGTATCATTTAATATTTCATTTTCCTATCAACATCAGTCAACTGATACTATTGCTGTGACTTTTGAAGACGAACCTTTTAGACAAGAAGATGGTACCATATTATATAGGCCATCTGGTCACGGTGCGTTATTAAAAAATTTAAATCAGTTAGATGCTGATATTATATTTATCAAGAATATAGATAATGTCGTTGTAAAGCAGTATAAAGAAGAAATGACTAAGTACAAAAAGGTCTTAGCAGGTATTCTTTTAAAATTACAGACAAAGGCATTTGAATACATGCAATGCTTAGATAAAGATAAAATTTCAGAAGCAGAATTCACAGAGATTGAAACATTCCTTGCAAAAGAAATGAGTATTCGAATATCTAGAGAGTATCATAAATATTTAGATAAGTATAAAATTGAGTATTTACGAGAAAAACTAGATAGACCGATAAGAGTTTGCGGCATGGTAAAGAACGAGGGTGAACCTGGTGGAGGTCCATTCTGGGTTAAAGATGAGTTTGGAAATCAGTCCTTGCAAATTGTAGAATCTGCTCAGATTGATTTGAATAATAAATGGCAAAAGGACAAGCTGAGTAATGCCACACACTTTAATCCTGTAGATCTAGTTTGTGGTGTGAAGAATTACAAAGGAGAAAAATACAATCTCGAAGACTTTGTAGATCAAAATGCTGCTTTCATTACCAATAAAACTCAAAATGGTAAAGACTTAAAAGCTTTAGAATTACCTGGGCTATGGAATGGCAGTATGGCTTTTTGGAATACCATTTTCGTTGAGGTTCCTATTATTACCTTCAATCCAGTTAAAACGGTTAACGATTTATTAAAAGCACCACATCAAATTCAAAAGTAGTGGATGTTGAAGCATTAAAATCAGAGCTTGCCTTTAAAGCTGTGAGAAGTTCAGGTAGTGGAGGACAAAATGTAAATAAGGTCGCTACCAAAGTGCTTCTATCTTTCAATCTTGCTGACTCAAAAGTACTTAACGAAGATCAAAAACAACGATTACAGATTCGATTGAATAATAGGTTGAATAAAGAAGGTATCTTAATCCTGAACTCAGATGAGAGTCGCAGTCAATTCAGAAATAAAGCAATTGTAACTAAACGCTTTTTAGATCTTATAAATGAAGGTCTAAAAGAAGAGACTAAACGAAAACCAACTAAAGTTCCAAAAGCTGTAAAACAAAAACGCTTAGATAATAAACGTAAAAATTCTGAAAAGAAAGCTAACAGGAAACCACCAAAGATTTAAAAAAATCAAAAATCGTTAATCACAAATCGTAAATCTGTAGTATCTTCGCGCCGTTCTCAAAAGGGGTGCTTTTCTAGTTAGCAGTTCTCAGTTTCAGTTAGCAGTTTTAAAGACTTTTAACTTTTAACTTTTAACTTTTAACTTTAAAAAGGCTGAGATCATACCCATTGAACCTGGGCAGGTAATGCTGCTAAGGAAATAAAGATGATGTGTCATGCTGAACTTGTTTCAGTATCTCACGTACATCGAAACAATCAATTTTAACCAAAGAATAATTACCTCTTTTTATTCGATTATGAAACAATTATAGTCGTATGAAAACTTTATTCAACAATCTGTCATTCCTGCGAAGGCAGGAATCTCAAAAAAGAAAGTATATCTTTTTATTTTCTTTCTTTTTAGTCATTTC
This sequence comes from uncultured Flavobacteriaceae bacterium, assembly GCA_964517835.1. GTDB lineage: Bacteria > Bacteroidota > Bacteroidia > Flavobacteriales > Flavobacteriaceae > Winogradskyella. The sequence goes on from CAZFEV010000040.1 coordinate 6,575, forward strand.
ACTCAACGCTCAAGAACAACAACAAGACACAACAAAAGTTGAAAAACTAGATGAAGTTTTAGTTAAAGCTGTTCGTGTTGATGCTAAGTCACCAATTACACACACAAATGTGTCAAAGAAGGACATCGCGAAGCGTAATTTAGGTCAAGATGTTCCTGTTTTACTTAACTTTTTACCTTCAGTGGTTACCTCAAGTGATGCTGGTGCAGGTGTTGGCTACACTGGGATAAGAGTGCGTGGTGTAAGTGCGCAATCTACAAATATTACCATAAACGGAATTCCATATAATGACGCTGAATCCTTAGGTACATTTTGGGTTAATTTAGGAGATTTCGCCTCATCTGTAGAGAGTTTACAATTGCAAAGAGGTGTTGGTACATCCACTAATGGTTCTGGTGCTTTTGGTGCAAGTATCAACTTATTAACGGATGCAGTATCTAAAGCGCCTTATGGTGAAATATCTAATTCATTTGGAAGCTTTAATACTAGAAAGCATACTGTGAAATATAGTACAGGTTTAATTAATGATCACTTTGAAATAGCTGGTCGCTTATCAAATATTTCATCCGATGGCTATGTAGATAGAGCTTCAGCAGATTTAAAATCTTATTTTATTCAAGGATCCTTCGTGGATGATAATACCTTGATTAAAGCAGTTGTTTTTGGTGGTAACAACGTCACCTACCAATCGTGGTTCGGCATAGACCTTACGACATTAGAGAATGATAGAACTTTTAATCCTGCAGGTATTTATACTGATGATGATGGTAATACTAGATTTTATGACAACGAAGTGGATAATTACAGTCAAGATCATTATCAATTGCACTGGAATCAACGTTTTGATAATAATTGGTCTACTAATATTGGATTAAATTATACCTATGGTCGCGGATATTTTGAACAGTTCAGAGAAGATGATGATTTTGCTACGTATGGATTTGAAGAATTGACAGTTAATGGTGTCACCCAAAATACAACTGATTTAATTCGTCGTCGTTGGTTAGATAATGATTTTTATGTTATTAACGCTAATGTCAATTATAAAAACAACAATCTAGATATGTTATTTGGTGGTTCATTTAGTCATTATGATGGAGACCACTTTGGTGAGGTTATTTGGGCTGAGTTTGCGAGTCAGTCCGATATTAGAGATCGCTATTATGATGGCAATGCCAAGAAAAATGATTTCTCAACATTTGCAAAGGCAAATTATAAGCTTAATGATCGTGTGCAGTTGTATGGTGATTTACAAGTACGTAATGTGAATTATGAAACCTCAGGGATTAATTCTAATCTCACCATGTTTAACGTTGATGAGAATTATACATTCTTTAATCCAAAGGCAGGAATCACCTATTCACTAAATGACAGTAATGATTTCTATTTTTCTTATGCACGTGCAAATCGCGAACCGAGTAGAGACGAATTTGAAAACGATCCTGACATAGAGCCAGAGCAATTGAATGATTTTGAACTGGGTTGGAGACACAAAAAAGGAAATTTCAGTTTTAGTGCAAATAGTTATTTAATGCTATATAATGAGCAATTAGTACTTACAGGTGAAATTAATGATGTTGGTGCTCAGTTAAGAAGTAATAGTGGTGAAAGTTATCGATTAGGATTAGAACTTGAAGCTATAATTCCTGTGACACCAAAGTTGACCATACAACCAAATATGACAATAAGTACAAATAAAAATAGAGAAACAATTACCTCATTGAATGGTGAGTTAGTTAACTTGGGTAAAACAGATATTGCTTTTTCACCAGATATAGTTGCTGCAAATGCAATTGTCTTACAACCTACAAAGAATCTACAAATGTCTCTATTGAGTAAGTTTGTTGGTGAGCAATACATGGGAAATACTGAAAACCCAGAATCTAAGTTAGATAGTTTCTTTGTTAACGATTTTAATCTTACCTATACATTAGAAACAAAGTCGATTTTTGATTCTATTGTTTTGACAGGTTTGGTCAATAATATTTTTAATGAAAAATATGTAGCAAACGGTTACTTTGGCTCGTTTGATTTTGATGACGCAAGTAGTCCAACAGGTGTTTCTACAGGATTCTTTTCAGGATTTTATCCTCAAGCAACAACAAATTTTTTATTGGGTGTAACACTTAATTTCTAGTTATTAGAAACTAAAAATTGTCCATTGCCAAGATTATCAACCCTGTACGGCTTTAACGTGCAGGGTTCTGCATTTCCGTCAAGACCTTGTCCAGTTGTAAGACTGTATCTATTGACGTCATCACAAGTTGTTTCTACAATATCACCAGTACCTGCTTCTACTAACCTCGAACAGGATGTTGGTGGTTGACTAGGGTCAGCTGCGTCCCAAGCTAATAAGCTCTCTGAAGTAGCTCTGTAGAGCCAAATACCACTATTTCCTTGTGATTGATCATAAACACCATTACCAGGAAAGGCCAACTGACTATAAAAAGGTAAATTAGTATTCACCTGAAGGTTTACTGTTGCGTCAAACAAAAAGTTACAATTGGGGTTATTATTATCATCACTACTGCATGTAAATAGTAAAACCGAGAATAGAATTACAAGTCTTTTCATAGAAGTTTTTTAAAAAAGCAAGTTACGATTATTTCAACTATACCGTAAATATTTTGTATATTTGTGTAGCAATCTCGTTAAGGCGAGATTTTTTATTTTCCCGAATTTATTTCGGGATCTTTTTTAGATATCATATTAGTTATTAATGTGTTAAACGAAAGAATTATGAGTAAAGTATCTTATTATACAGCTGAAGGACTAAAAAAATTACGAGAAGAATTAAATCAGCTAAAAGATGTAGAACGTCCAAAGGCTTCTCAAGCAATTGCTGATGCTAGAGATAAAGGTGATTTGAGTGAAAATGCAGAATACGATGCAGCAAAAGAGGCTCAAGGTTTATTAGAAATGAAGATTTCTAAAATGGAGGCGACGCTTGCAAATGCAAGAGTTATTGATGAATCTCAGTTAGATACATCAAAGGTTTTGGCTTTATCTATTGTAAAGATTAAAAACCAAATGAATGGTATGGAAATGACCTATACCTTGGTAGCAGAAAGTGAAGCAGATTTAGCTTCTGGTAAGATTTCTGTAAACTCACCAATAGGTCAAGGACTTTTAGGAAAATCAGTTGGTGATGTTGCCGAAATTAAAGTGCCTAATGGTATTATGAAATTTGATATTTTAGAGATTTCAAGATAATTTAGTGATATTACACTGAGCATAGTCGAAGTGTGTCAGATAAATAATGAGTAATGAAGATTCCTTTTTAAAGGAATCTTTTTATTTTTATGAAAACTTCTCAAGATTTATGGCTACACTATTTACAAAGATTATTAATGGTGAAATCCCATCATACAAAATTGCAGAAACCGAAGATTTTTATGCCTTCTTAGATATAAACCCTAATGCTAAAGGTCATACGCTTTGCATTCCTAAAAAGGAGGTGAACAAAATTTTTGATTTAGATGAAGAAACGTATTTGGGTTTAATGCAATTTTCTAGACGTGTTGCTTTAGCGATAGAAAAAGTGATTCCTTGTGAGCGTGTAGGCATGTCTGTTATTGGTTTAGAAGTACCACACGTACATGTACATCTTATCCCATTACGTACTATGGAAGATGCCCGTTTTACAAGTAAAGAACATCTGCGAAAAGAAGAATTTGAAGCAGTTGCATCTCAAATTGCAGAGTCCTTTGAATAATAATTGTCATTCCTGCGAAAGCAGGAATTTAAGCGCAATTGTTGCGAAGCTATGTTTTAGAACAATAGACTTTTTATTGAAATTCTAGTTTAAGTGTTGTTGAAAAGATTCCTGCTTTCGCAGGAATTAATTAAACAGTCTTCAACGCAATTTGTATGGTTGTTCCTTTACCTATTTCTGAGTGAAGTACCTTTATTTTTCCGTTATGATAATCCTCAATAATCCGTTTGGCTAAAGACAAGCCAAGTCCCCAACCGCGCTTTTTAGTAGTAAAACCAGGCTCGAAAATCTTGTTGAATTGTTGCTTAGCAATTCCTTTTCCGGTGTCTGAAATATTAATGAAAACTAGTTTTTCTTTTTGGGTGATTTCTAGTTTTAAAGCACCTTTTCCTTTCATGGCGTCAATGGCATTTTTTACTAGGTTTTCAATCGTCCAACTGTAAAGTTGTGGATTTAGTTTTACAGAAATAGAGGTTTCAGGATGTTCAATTTTAAAATTAATGAGTTTAGAAGATCTAGCTTTTAAGTACTCGTATGAAGAACTAGTGGCTTCAACAATATCTTGAACTTGTAATGTAGGTGCAGAACCGATTTTGCTAAAACGTTCTGTAATGGTTTGCAGTCTGTCTATATCTTTTTCTATTTCTGATATATATTCAGAATTAACATTTTCTGTTTTTAGAATTTCTGTCCAGCCAACTAGAGAAGATAAAGGAGTGCCAATCTGATGAGCTGTCTCCTTGGCCATACCTGTCCAAAGCTTGTTTTGTTCGGCAATTTTAGAACTTCGGTAAAAGAAAAAAACTACAGCCGCAAATAGAAATATTATAAGTAAAAGTGCTAGTGGATAGTATTTCAGTTTATTAAGTAAAGGCGAATTACCATAGTATAATGTGGAGAGTACATCCTCTTTATATCTGATTTCTATTGGTTGATTTTCTTTTTTGAACTTTTCGATTAAGTTTAATAAATATGTAGAATCCTTGGCTTTTTCTTCATTAATGTTTTTGTAATCCATAAAACCGTGTCGATCTACGGTAATCATTGGTGTAGATTTATTACTTGCTAATATCTGAAGTGGTAGATTACTTATATTTTGAGAAAGGTCATTTGTGGTAGTTATTTCCTTTTGAGCAGAAGACCAATTGATCATTTTATTTCGTTCTTCTTCTTTGAAATTCTGAAAGAACGCATAAGTATTCCATAGAATTAAGGAAATAATTATAAACGAGGACAATATAATAATCCAACGTATTGCGTTTCGGTTGGCGTTAAAGGTCATTAATCAGTACAATTTCTTAAATAGTTAATGTAAAACTGTTGATAATATTGTTCGCTTGTGTGCATAAATTTCTTTTATCAGCTAACCAATATAATTATATTTGTTCAAAACGAGCTAGCCACATGATTTCATTTAATCCAAAGGACTTAACTACAGCCAAATTACATAGTTATTTATTGAGTGCTGTGGCCCCAAGACCTATTGCTTTTGCTAGTACAGTTGATGAAAATGGCAATCCTAATTTGTCACCTTACAGTTTTTTTAATGTCTTTAGCTCTAATCCGCCGATAATGATTTTTTCACCAGCACGACGTGTTAGAGACAATACAACAAAGCATACACTAGAAAACATTGAAGTTGTTAGAGAGGTTGTGATTAATGTGGTCAGTTATGACATTGTGCAGCAAATGTCTTTAAGCAGTACTGAGTATCCTGAAGGTGTTAACGAGTTTGAAAAAGCTGGTCTTACAATGTTACCATCAGATATTGTAAAACCTTTTAGAGTTGCCGAATCTCCTGTTCAATTTGAATGTAAGGTTAATGATATCGTTAAGTTAGGCACAGAAGGAGGAGCTGGGAATTTAGTGATATGTGAAGTGGTTAAATTTCATATTTCTGAAGAGGTAATGGATGAAAATGATACCATTAATCAAGATAAGTTAGATTTAGTGTCTCGAGCAGGCGGAAGTTATTACACACGAGCTAAAAAGGGCTTTTTTGAAATACCGAAACCGCTCAGAAGTTTAGGTATTGGTGTAGATGCTTTACCTGAGAACATTAGAAATAGTATGATTTTAACTGGTAATGATCTTGGTATGCTCGCAAATGTTGACGCATTACCTACTACTGATGAGGTAAATCAGTTTATTGCAGATGTCAGTGATCGTTATCCTAATATAACATCCGCATCTCATAGAGAGAAGCATAAGTTAGCGCAAAATTATTTAAGTTACGGAGACGTAGTAAGTGCATGGAAGTTATTACTTTCGTGACCTTGAAAATATAAAACTAAACAGATTAATAAATAAAAATGGAAGTACAAGGACGTATTAAGGTGATTGGAGAGACCCAAACTTTTGGAAGTAATGGTTTCAGAAAAAGAGAGATTGTAGTTACGACAGAAGAACAATATCCGCAACACATTATGGTTGAATTTATTCAAGATAAAACGGATTTACTTAATAACTACCAAGTAGGGCAACAGGTAAAAATTAATATTAACCTAAGAGGAAGAGAATGGGTAAATCCACAAGGTGAGACAAAATACTTTAATTCTATTCAAGGTTGGAGAATTGAAGCTGTACAACCAGCTGCAGGTGATGGTAATATGCCTCCGGTTCCACCGACTGAAGCTTTTGAGCCAGTTAGTGATTTAAATGAGGATGATCATGATGATTTACCTTTTTAATAGGTATTGAAGTGATAAATTTTAAAGGCTTGTTTATAAGAATAGACAAGCCTTTTTTAATTAAATAAAAAAAGTCTCGATGGTTAATCGAGACTTAATATTGTGGTTTTAGGTTTTGACTTCTATAAATAAATTTAAAAAAAAAGCAATGATGAACAAAAAATCTACAAATAAAAGTCAGAAGCAAATATCTGTAAAAATCCAATATTTTCAAAACTAAGTCTATATATTTAACTATAAATCAATAAAAAAAGTAGAAAGAGACCATAGAAATGCACTTTTTGTCTGAAAAAATAGAGTTTCCAGATGTGTCTGAGGCATCAGTAGATGGTCTTTTGGCTGTTGGTGGAGATTTATCTTCTAAACGGTTAATACATGCTTATGCTAATGGCATTTTTCCGTGGTTTGAAGATGAAGAGCCCTTACTTTGGTGGTCACCAGACCCAAGATTTGTCTTGTTTCCCGAAGAATTGAAAGTATCCAAAAGCATGAAACAAGTTCTACGTAAAGGTGATTTTAAAGTTACCATGAATAAGTCTTTTAGAGAAGTGGTAGAACAATGTGCTATGATGAAGCGCCATGGGCAATCAGGAACTTGGATTACAAAAGATATGATAGATGCCTACGAGAATTTGTTTCACCTAGGTTATGCAAAATCTGTTGAGGTTTGGAAAAACAAAGAATTGGTTGGAGGTTTATATGGTATTGATTTAAATAATGGGGTTTTTTGTGGTGAAAGTATGTTTGCCAAGGTGAGTAATGCCAGTAAAGTTGGTTTTATAACCTTCATAAGAAATTCAAATTATAAGTTAATAGATTGCCAATTACATACAAATCATTTAGAAAGTTTAGGTGCGAGGTCTATTTCTAGGTCAGACTTTTTAAGATTTCTCTAAATTTTTAAAATAGCAGAAGTCAGTACGAAAAGCCGTTCCTCAGTATTTATATTAAAAGCTTCAAATCTATATTCTAGTCCAAATTGTAGTCTGAGTTGGTGCCGTAGTAACCAACCAATTTGCACGGTAGTTCTTTGGTCTACTTCTGGGCTTATTGACTTACTTATACTTAAAAGCGCTTCAACACTACCAATAAAGTATGCTTCATTAATATCTAATTTTTGTCCTTTAAGAGGGAAATCTAAAGCAAATCTATAACGTGTTCTAAAGATTGTAAAATGATTTAAAATACGTTGTTCTATTCTTGTGCGATGTCCAAATCGTAAACCTTCTCTCTTTTTGGTATAATTAAACTGTTGAGTTAGACGCAATTCATCAGAACCACCATCTATTGATTCTCTAAATCGGTATTGTAGCCCAAAACTAACCGATCTGTTATAGTCAAAATTAAATGTTGAAAAGTGGACAAGATCTATTTGTCTGTTTTCAAAATTAAATGCTTCGTCTTGGTATAAATAGTAGCGAGATCTCAGAGCAAAGTTTATCTTGTAATCAGAAGAAATATTAGTGTTTAAAGCAAAGGCGGTTTCTCCTAAACTTTCAAAATCAGATTGTGTAAACACTATGTTTAAACCTAATAAACACGCTAAATAAGTGATGATGCTTTTAGTAAAGGACATGCTCGTAAGATTCTGGTTCTAATATTCTATCTTTTATGAACTCTCCTTTTGAATTAAAAGTAAATTCTTTAATCTCACGCTTTTTAACGTCTCTTACCTCTGCAATAATCTCAAAATTCGGTTGTATTGCTTTGTTATTGTTGAGAACATCTTCTATAAATTCATCTAAATCAGCGTCATTCTGAGACAGGTATTGAGCTTGTACTTTGATAAGTTTATATTTTTTGTAGGAAGACTTAAAATGAGTTTTGATATTCGCTCTAATGACTTTCTCTAAGTTTTTGAACTTAACGAGTACTTCAATATCTTCCAAAATTCCATCTTCAGAAAATTCAATGCTGTAGTTCTTTTTCTGGTATTTAAATTTTACCTCGTAACTTTTTTTGTCACCATCAGTTTCTTTGTAAAATCTTATACGTTTACAATTAGTTGGAAGGTCGTTAATTAATTTTAAGGCTCGTGTTGGAAACTGTTCTTTAGGGATGCGTTCTTCCTTTTCATTTTTAGTTTGACTAAAACTGAGTTGAATTACGAATAGAAGAATTAAGCTTAATTTGAGTTTCATAGGCGAATAAATTAAACTTCATTATATCTGAAACATGAGACTTCATGGTCATTAACCATTCCTGTAGCCTGCATAAAGGCATAAACTATAGTTGTACCGACAAACTTAAACCCGCGTTTTTTTAAGTCTTTACTTATCTGGTCTGATAATGGAGTGTTTGCTGGTCCTTCTCTGTAATCTTTTAACTTGTTTTTTATTGGTTTGCCATCAACATATGCCCAAATAAATTTTGAGAAGCTACCAAACTCTTGTTGTATCTTAATAAACGCTTGTGCATTTGTCGTAGTCGCTTTTATTTTTAAACGATTTCTAATAATACCTTCATTTTGGCGTAATTCTTCAAATTTAGATGCATCATATTGGGCGATTTTTGTGTAATTGAAGTTGTCAAAGGCTTTTCGGAAGTTCTCTCGTTTTCTCAAAATAGTAATCCAACTCAAACCTGCCTGAAACGTTTCAAGAACTAAAAACTCAAATAAGGTGTCATCATCATAAACTGGAACTCCCCATTCTTCATCATGATATTTTATATAAAGAGGATCGTTAGATGGCCAACCACAACGTTTTACCGAATCATTTTTCATAATTAAGGAGTTTAGTCTTTAGTTTAGAAATTTCAATGTCTTTTTCTTTTACAACAAATTTTAGTTCAAAAAGATAACTCAATAAATAGATTAAAATTCCAAGATATTTAATGGTTTTAAGGAGTTCAGAGTTCATAATCTCAGTAGACTCAAACCATCCAAAGTTATCTGCAATAAAGCATAATGCCCATATAAATAGTCCAATTAGTTTAATAATTTTAAGTGTATATATCCAATTAGCACTTTTCATTTTGTAAGTTTTTAAAGAATACCCTACTAAGGTAACATATGTCACATTATTTATTGATAAAGACAAGTAATTTTGTGGTATAGAACTAATAGATTTATATACTATGGAACTAGCAGAACAAACAATGATAAAAGATATTATAGCAACAAGTTTAGATCAATCTATGACTTACGAAGCATACAGAGTTTTAGTACAAGAACTTGTAGAAAATCAGTCAACGACAGGACACGAAAAAACGGAAGCACTTGTAAATTATACAATGCTAAATGATAGACGTATGAAACGTTGGGATAAAACGGTTAAGCTTACAGATGAAGTTAAATCTAAAATTGAATCTTACGATAAGCCTGTAACTTGGTTGGTTATTACAGAAAGTTGGTGTGGTGATGCTGCTCATATTATGCCTGTAATAAATAAAGTTGCTGAACTCAACGATAACATTGATTTAAGAGTTGTGCTAAGAGATGATAATGATGCCTTGATGAATGAATTTTTAACCAATGGTGGTAAAGCTATACCAAAACTAATAATGATTGATAATACAACTGAAGAAGTGGTGAATACATTCGGACCTAGACCTTCTATTGCTACCAAAATGGTAAATGATTATAAGACAGAGCATGGTAAACTAACACCTGAGTTTAAGGAAGATTTACAACGTTGGTATAATAAAGATAAAGGACAATCTACCATTGAAGATTTAGTAGACTTATTGGTCTAATATTTGCCACTAAAAATAAACGTTATTGTTCCTAGTTGATCTGTTTGGCTAGATGTGTCAAATTCTACTGATTTTGCATATTCGATGGCATGATCTATTAAACATTGGTTGCTTGAGTTTGAAGCGCCATTAATGTATGCGTCAAATACATGACCTTTTTCATTTACTCTAATACTTACCACAATTTTGCCACCTTTTTCGCAGAGATATCTCGGATTGTCAGAATAGGTGAGTGTTCTTCCTTTTAGAGAATAGGTTAAAGTACTTTTAGTTTTGGCATGTGCTTCGGCTTGTTTTTTATTCTCTAAGCGTTTGTTTAATTGCTCTTGAAGCTTTTTGTAAGAATCAGTTTCATTAGCGTTTAATGCATAAGTATTGTCATTTCCGGTAGTTGACGCGTTAAGACTAATGTCTTCTTTAACTTCGGTTTCAGAAGCTTTTGCTTCTTCAAGCTCTTTAGTAGTACGCTCAAAGTCATTAGCACTAATAGATTTAAAATTTCGCATCATTTCTTTGTACTCTTCATCTTCATTAAAAGCTCTATTAGATGCAGATTTATTTAAATCTTCAATAATTTTTTGTTCTTCTTCGGTAAGTTCTTCTTCTGGCTCAATTAGGTAATAACTCTCGGTAAGAAGTTTTCCTTTGAGTTTTAGTTGAAAACTGAAAAGCGAAAGCACTACAATTCCTGTGAGAAGAAATGTAATAATAGCAGCTTTATGTTTTTCTAAAAACTTCAAAGAGTGGGTTTTATATCTTCATGTATATACGAAGATACTAACGAAATGGTTTAAAACAGAACATAAATTATAAGTAATATTTACGTTTTTTATGGAAGATGACTCATAAAATCTTCAGGTGTTAAGGCATTTTCAACCTTAAAATCACCAATTCTGGTTCGTCTTAATTCAGATAAATGGGCTCCAGATTTTAGAGCTTTTCCAAAGTCATGTGCTAAAGAACGAATGTAAGTACCTTTACTACAAACCACTCTAAACTTAAGATTGTTCTCTTCTATGGACGTAATTTCAAACTCAGAAATATGAACTGTTCTAGATTTAATCTCAACGTCTTCGCCGGCTCTAGCAAATTCATATAAACGCTTTCCATCCTTTTTTATAGCAGAAAACACTGGTGGAAATTGTTCAATATCACCAATAAACTGAGCTGTAGTTTTATTAATTAAATTTTCAGAAATATGATCGGTTGGAAAAGTGGCATCAATTTCAGTTTCCAAATCATATGATGGCGTGGTGCTGCCAATTACAAAAGTGCCTGTATATTCTTTTTCTTGACCTTGAAAAGTATTGATTTGCTTGGTCATTTTTCCTGTGCAGATGACTAACAAACCTGTCGCTAGTGGATCTAAAGTACCAGCATGACCTACTTTTATTTTTTTAATAGAAAAGGCTTGCCGAATCGCCCAACGTAACTTGTTTACTGCTTGAAAAGAGGTCCAATGTAAAGGTTTATCTATCAATAAAACCTGTCCGTTTTTATAATCTTCTTCGGTTTTCATTATAGTAGAGACCAGATTATTGCAATGGCACCAACAATAATACAATAGATCGCAAAATAAGTAAGTTTACTTTGTTTTACTAAGGCAATCATCCATTTACAAGCAAAAAGTCCCGCTACAAAAGCAGCAATAAAACCGATACCCAATACTGTGAAGTTAGAGTTTTCATAAGTGATTTCACCGCCAAGAATATCTTTTCCAATTTTTCCAAATATTAATGGTACAACCATTAAGAAAGAAAATCTAGCTGCTTTGGTTTTGTCATTACCTAATAATACAGAGGTTGAAATTGTAGCGCCAGAGCGAGAAATACCAGGAAGCATAGCAATAGCCTGAGAGATACCGATGATAAATGCATTACTAAACGAAACATTTTTATTGGTGTCTTTAGCTTTATCTGCTAAGAATAATAGAACAGCTGTAACAATAAGCATGCAACCGACAAGCATAATATTACCACCAAATAATTGTTCTAATTGTTCTTCAAAAAATAGACCTACAATAACAGCTGGTAACATGGATAGAATAATTTTTGCTAAGAATTGCATGTCCTCATTCCACTGAAATTTCAAAATACCTTTTATAATGTCAGCAATATCTTTTCTAAAAATTACCATAGTACTCAAAGCAGTTGCAAAGTGCAAAACGACTGTAAATAAAAGACTTTCTTTAGGTAATGAGTTGTCGCCTAATATGGCTTTACCTAATTCTAAATGACCACTAGAAGAAACAGGTAAAAACTCTGTTAGTCCTTGTATGATTCCTAAAATGATTGCATCGATGATTTCCATAAAAACAAATATCTTGCATCAAATTACAATTTCCAAAAGGAAATAATTAAGATTTTGAATTTTATTTTTTGGATTTCTTCTCTTTATTTGGGTTAAGAAGTATCGCATATACCTGAATTCCGAAACCAATAAGCACTAAAGTAGGAGCTAATCTAATACGTCTCCAACTAAAAATTGAAGGGTCAAAAACGTTAGGATCATCACTTCCACCGCCGGACATTAAAATAAAGCCAATGACTATAAAAGCTAATCCTATAAGCATAAATTTATAGTTTTTCTTTCCGAAGATGAATTCTGCTTTTGATTGTTCTTTGCGTTTTTTTTCTCCCATGATATGCTTTAGTCAAATTCAGTAAAAATTATCTGATCATCAACACGCATTTGCGAAATGTGTTTGGTAGGACCAAATAATAAATTTGCAATGTGCAAAGTAACAGTTTTATTTAAAACATTTGTCTTAAGAGAATCTAAATTTAAACCTTGCTCAATCCCTCGGTTAATATAGTAACTTTCATTTTCGCTGCCTTTAAATACGATGTCATAAGATCCACCTTCTTTTATTGCTGTGATTTTTGTACTGACAATTGTGCAATCACTAGGATTTGGATTATAGATGACACAAGACCTAAAGATTAACAGTGGAATAACAATAACAAGTATAGTGATGATTATTGCATTGCGTACAGAAGTATTCATTGGAGTTGGTTTATAAAGCTAACGCAGGGATCGTTGCATTATTATACCAAACCATGAGGTCTCGCGTTTGTAAAGTGTTTAATGGAATTAGAAGTAACTCTTAATTACTTCTTGGCTTTTGTGATTTTATTGACGTTTTCAATGGTATTTTGACTTTTTTCAATATCAGTATTCTGAACCATAAAAGATTGAAGCGTCAAAAAAGAAATTAAAATTAATACAAAACTCGCGTCAGCGATAAAGGACAATGTCTTTTTCATTTTATAAGGGTTTATTAAGTAAGGGCTTAATTAGTTAACGTAATAATAACCTTTATATTACATAGGGAAAATTATGACCGTTGAATTGCGATTTTATAAGTTTAATTGCTAAAAAATTGAATAATCAATAATTTTTGCTTACAAAGAGAATGTGCTAAATACTGTTAGAATGATTTAAAGTGTAACCTTTTAAATAGGTTAATAATACAACTGATCCGTTTTTAAATTCAGAAAACGCTGCGTTGCAATAAATGTGCTAATCCAAGTGATGATAATGCCAATTATAAAAATACCAGCAAAAAGACCTACAATCATCAAGGTATTATTAAGTAGTTCTAGCTCTGGGAAGTAAATGTTTAGGTAATATAGAACTATTGCCATACCTATTAAAGATATTACAGAGCCAATAATTCCAAGTTGCACACTTTTCCAAACAAAAGGTCTACGAATAAAACTTTTTGTAGCACCTACCATCTGCATGGTTTTTATAATAAATCGTTTAGAATATACAGCCAATCGTATTGAGCTGTTAATTAATAGCACTGCAATTAATGTAAATAAAGCACTAATGACAATCACCCAAAAACTAATTTTCTTAACGTTATTGTTCATCAATTCTACAAGATCATTATCATAACGAATTTCTTCAATAAAGGATTTGTTCGATAAGCCCTCTGTTATTTCATTGAGTTTTTCGTTGGTAACAAAGTCTGCTTTAAGATAAACGTCAATAGAATTTTTAAGCGGGTTATATCCTACAAAATCCATAAAATCTTCACCATTTTTTGCTTTCATAAATTCAGCAGCTTCTTCCTTAGAAACATATGTAGCTTCTTTGGTGTAATCAGACATTGCCAAACTCTTTTTCAACTGATTTACTTCAACTTCCTTAGCAGAATCTTGCAGGTAGATGGTCATTACCACTTGCTCCTTAAAGTGATCCCCTAATTTTTTTGAATTAATCACAAGTAATCCAAGGCAACCTAATAAAAACAATACCAACGCAATACTTATAACCACAGAAACGTAGGATGATACAAGTTTTCGTTTTTGGTATTTGTCAAAAGATGAAGCCATAGGTGATTAGGATTAATAATTAATTAGCAAATCTAGCTATTAATCTGATTAAAGCAATAATTACGATAATAACAGTAACAATGACATATTTATTTGAAGATGACTGCGATTTTTTTAAATAAGAGTCATACTTAATCTGTTGAGCTTCATTCATTTTTACGCTTTTCAGTCGATCTAAAATACCGTTGAACATAGAAAACTCAATTTCACTAGAAGCCTTATATCTTTTCAGTTCATCACAAACGGCAAGACAATTATCTATAATTGCATTTTTTTGTTCTTGAATTTTCGGATGGTCTTTTTCAAAAATGGCCTTATTCACATATGTGAGCACATTGTTAACTAATGAACCGCTCACTTTTAAAATAACTTCTAAATCTTTATTGCCATTTATTTTCTTTGCTAATTCTTGAGAAAGCACATTGGTAGCCTGTAATCTAGGAAGTAAAAACTCAACAATTTTCTCGCTAGTTTCAGCATTACAGAACCAAGTTGAGTTAATGAGTTTTACAACTTTAGATTCTTTCTTTGTACCAGAATGGGTGTTGTAAATGTCTAGAAATGCCTCATGGTATTTCGGACTTAACCAATCTATAAATTCACTACTAAATGTATCAAATGACGGAAATTTAACAAATGTATTTATGTCTTTTTCATTAATAAGTTTTTGTAAGCTTTCGTGATTAGTGAGTGTAGTTTCAAAATTTTCAGACATAAATATTTAGAATTAAAATTCAACGTCACGAATTTAAACAAATTAGCGGTCTAACAGTATTATTGGCTTTAGTTTTTTATTGTGCAGTAATAGCGTAAATTTGCCGCTTTAAAACTTATCATTTCGATTATTGAAACAAAGTGTCAATCTCTAATTGTTAGACGATTCCAATTTGTTTTTAACAAGCCATGAGCGGCATTTATACTGATAAGATATTGATGCGAAGCATCAAAAATGTTGAAATTTAGAATAAAAAATCAAATCGTTAATAATTTCTGAAGCCTTGGAAGAAATTTAGATTTTATTTTGGGTTTTCAGCTTTGCTGAAAAATTCCTCATTTCAACTTGACTTTTTTGGTTCGTTTTTGTGTCAAGACAAAAATGAATAAGAAATAAAACACAAGATATATAAGTTGATAAAACCATGAAATACAACTTCAACGACATAGAAGCCAAGTGGCAAAAATATTGGGCAGAAAACCAAACTTTTAAAGCCGAAAACCATTCTGAAAAACCAAAATATTATGTTTTGGACATGTTTCCTTATCCAAGTGGTGCAGGCTTACACGTTGGGCATCCGCTAGGATATATTGCCTCAGATATTTATGCACGCTATAAGCGTCATAAAGGCTTTAATGTGTTGCACCCACAAGGTTATGATAGTTTTGGGTTACCAGCTGAGCAGTACGCCATTCAAACTGGTCAACATCCAGCGATCACCACAGAGCAGAACATTAAAACCTATCGTCGTCAGTTAGACCAGATTGGGTTTTCGTTCGATTGGTCTCGTGAGGTAAGAACGTCTGACCCTAAATATTACAAATGGACACAATGGATTTTCATTCAACTGTTCAATTCATGGTATAATAATGAAACTGATAAAGCAGAAGCTATTTCTGAGCTAGTAAAAATCTTTAAAGCTGAAGGAAATGCGAATGTAAATGCTGCTTGCGATGATGATTTAGAAACATTTACGGCTGAAGCATGGGCAAACTATTCTGAAGTAGAACAACAAGAAATTCTATTAAAATATAGATTAACATATCTGGCCGAAACTGAAGTTAACTGGTGTCCTGCATTAGGAACTGTTTTAGCTAATGACGAAATCGTAAATGGTGTTTCTGAACGTGGCGGACATCCAGTTGTGCGAAAGAAAATGACCCAATGGAGCATGCGTATTTCGGCATATGCTGAACGTTTGTTACAAGGCTTAGATACAATTGACTGGACAGATTCTCTAAAAGAAAGTCAACGCAACTGGATTGGTAAATCGGTTGGTGCTTCAGTAATCTTTAATGTCATTGCGAGCGAAGCGAAGCAATCTGATGTCACTCTGAGCGCAGTCGAAGAGTCTCAAAAAATTGAAGTCTTTACTACAAGACCCGACACCATTTTTGGTGTAAGTTTTATGACTCTAGCACCAGAACACGATTTAGTATCTCAAATTACAACTGCTGAACAAAAAGAAGCTGTTGAGGCTTATATCGAAGCCACTTCAAAACGAAGCGAGCGCGACCGTATGGCAGACGTTAAGAATATCTCAGGTGTGTTTACTGGCGCATATGCAGAGCATCCTTTTACCAAAGAACCAATTCCTATCTGGATTGGTGATTATGTATTGGCAAGCTATGGTACAGGTGCTGTAATGGCAGTACCATGTGGTGACCAGCGCGATTATGATTTTGCAAAGCATTTTGATATCGCGATTCCAAATATTTTTGAAGGTATGGATATTTCTGAAGAAGCCTTTGCAGACAAGGAAAAGACGATAATTGCTAATAGTGATTTCATCAATGGTATGAATTACAAAAAAGCAACAAAACGTGTCATTTATGAATTAGAGCAATTAGGACAAGGACAAGGGAAAACCAATTACCGTTTGCGTGATGCTGTATTTAGTCGTCAACGTTATTGGGGAGAACCTTTTCCAGTGTATTACAAAGATGGTATGCCACAAATGATTGCCGATGAGCATTTACCAATTACGTTACCAGAAGTTGAAAAATATTTACCAACCGAAACTGGTGAGCCGCCATTAGGTAATGCAACAGTTTGGGCTTGGCATAGTATTGAGAATAGAGTAGTGAGTAATGAGTTGATAGATAACGAAACTGTGTTTCCATTAGAGTTAAATACAATGCCAGGTTGGGCAGGAAGTTCACAGTACTTTAACCGTTATATGGATCCACATAATGATGAGGCTATTTTCTCTAAAGAAGCTATTGATTATTGGCAACAAGTAGATTTATATATTGGTGGTAGCGAGCATGCTACAGGTCACTTATTATACTCGCGTTTTTGGCAAAAATTTATGTTTGATAAAGGTTATGTTGGGCACGATGAGTTTGCTAAAAAATTGATTAACCAAGGGATGATATTAGGGACTTCTGCTTTTGTTTACAGAATAGAAGGAGAAAATAAATTCATATCAAAAGGATTAGTTGGTGACATGAAGGTACAAACCATTCATGCGGATGTGTCTTTTGTAAATTCTTCTGATGAATTAGATGTTGAAGCATTTAAAAATTGGCGCGCTGAATTTAAGGATGCTGAATTCATTCTTGAAGATGGTGTTTATAAAGTTGGACGCGACGTCGAGAAAATGTCTAAATCAAAGTTCAACGTTGTAAATCCTGATAACATATGTGAGCAATATGGTGCAGACAGTTTACGTTTGTACGAAATGTTCCTTGGACCATT
>CAZFEV010000041.1:0-23246 GCA_964517835.1 uncultured Flavobacteriaceae bacterium
TTTGCCTTCTGCGACAGTACGAATAATAACTCCAAATCCTTTAGGTGTGATACTTTTAACTAAACGTTTTAAACGATCTTTTTCTTCTTGAGATTCAATTTTTTGAGAAATTGAAATTCTATTAGAAAACGGTACTAAAACAATGTATCTACCAGCAATAGATAATTCTGAACTAATGCGTGGTCCTTTTGTAGAAATTGGTTCTTTTACTACTTGTACTAAAATAGATTGATTAGACTTTAAGGCATTTGTAATACTGCCATTTTTATCTAAATCTTTTTCTAAAGGAAAGTCTTTGAGTGTATAATCTCTTAATTTCCCTGTGCTTACACGCTTAATAAATTTTAAAAGTGAAGGTAGTTTTGGTCCTAAATCGTGATAGTGTAAAAAACCATCTTTTTCATAACCCACATTAACAAATGCAGCATTTAGACCAGGAATAACTTTACGTATTTTAGCGATAAATATATCACCTACGGCAAAATTATTATCCTCTTCATCTTTGTGCAATTCAATAAGCTTTCCATCTTTTAATAAGGCAAAATCAACAATATCTGAACTCGATCTTACGATTAATTCCTTGTTCATAATGTTAATTTGTATCCCATAAATTTGGGATGGATTTTACTTTATTATTTGACACAGGATTCCTGATAAAATATCAGGATTACCAACAAGTTTAAATTTTTAAAAACTTAAACTTTATATCAAAGAACGTTTTTTTAAAACTGAAAAAAAGTAGTTGTACCTACAACTACTTTTTTCAGCTTATTTCTTTTTGTGACGATTAGCGCGTCTACGTTTCTTACGCTTATGCGTCGCTACCTTGTGTCTTTTTCTCTTTTTACCACTTGGCATAATGAATAATGCTTTTTTTAATTAATATTTTTTTTGAACTCTTCTAGTTAACTTCAACATTAGATTTTACACCTTCTAAAAATACTTTAGCTGGCTTAAACGCTGGAATGTTGTGAGCTGGAATTTTAATAGTCGTGTTTTTAGAAATATTACGACCTGTTTTCTCTGCTCTTGTTTTTATAATGAAACTTCCGAAACCTCTTAAATACACATTATCACCACTTTCTAGAGATGATTTCACTTCTTCCATAAATGTTTCTACAGTAGCTTGTACGTCACCTTTTTCCATACCTAGTTTGTCAGAAATTTTAGCTACTAAATCGGCTTTTGTCATTGTTATTAGTTTTTTGGTTACTATAAATTCTAAGGGATGCAAATATATGTAATTTAATTTCAATATTTCAAACGTAATTAATTAAAATTTAACGCAATAAAGATTTAATTTTGCTTGTCACCCAAAAAAGGGAAATGGAATTTAACAAAACTATAACTTTCTGGTACTCAAATAGTAAAAGAGATTTACCTTGGCGCAATACTAAAAATCCATACCACATTTGGCTTTCGGAAATTATTTTACAGCAAACACAAGTGAAACAAGGATTATCTTATTACGAAGCTTTTGTTAAGACCTTTCCTACTGTTTATGATTTAGCCAACGCATCTGAAGAAACAGTACTGAAGCTTTGGCAAGGACTTGGGTACTACTCACGAGCTAGAAACCTACATTTCTCAGCAAAATATATTGTAAATGAACTCAACGGATTTTTTCCTAATACTTATAAAGAGATTATAAAACTAAAAGGTGTTGGTGATTACACGGCTAGTGCTATTGCTTCCTTTGCCTTTAATGAGGTCGCAGCTGTAGTTGATGGTAATGTTTATAGAGTGCTTTCTCGTTATTTTGGCATTAGTACTCCTATAAATTCTACAAAAGGCATTAAAGAATTTAAAACTTTGGCGTCTTCATTAATTGACCATAAAAATCCAGGTTTATTCAATCAGGCAATTATGGAATTTGGTGCCATACAATGTAAACCAAAAAAGCCAGATTGCACCTCGTGTCCTTTAAATATGAGTTGTATAGCTCTAGAAAAAGATCGTATTAATCAACTTCCAGTTAAGCTAAAAAAGACAAAGATCACCCATAAGTACTTCAACTTTTTGGTCATCATGTCTAATGATGGTAAGATTATCTTGGAGAAACGCGAATCTAAAGGCATTTGGCAGAACCTAAACCAATTTCCACTCATAGAATCGGAAAGAAGTTTGGACGCTCATGAATTTAATGAGTTAAATTTAAAAGACTCACCTTTAAATAATATAGAATTTAAGTTTGCATTATACAATGACAACGACATTATACATAAACTTTCTCATCAACACTTGCACACAAAATTTTGGATAATCACTACAGAAGAATCTCTTAAAAACGCCATTTCAATATCAGAAATTGAGAACTATCCTGTACCTATTCTAATTGGTAAATTCATAGAAGAATTCAATTTTTCAAATTAAAAGGACTCATATTTTTTTCATACATTTAAACTAAGATTACAAAAAGCTTAATTTTGTAACCTTTTAATAATAGATATCATGTCAGGAACATTAAATAAAGTAATGCTAATTGGGCATTTAGGTGATGAAGTAAAAATGCACTACTTTGATGATAAAAATTGTGTTGGTCGTTTCCCTTTAGCGACAAATGAAACTTATACAAATAGACAGACAAATGAGCGTGTTACAAATACCGAATGGCATAATATTGTAGTTAGAAACAAGGCTGCGGAAATTTGTGAAAAATACCTAAGCAAAGGTGACAAAGTATATATTGAAGGTCGTATAAAAACCAGAAAATGGACTGACGACAAAGGTATGGAACGTTATTCTACAGAAATACAGTGTACAGACTTTACATTCTTAACTAATAAGAATGAGCAACAAGGTCAGATGCCAAATACTAACCAACCAATATCACAACCTCAGCAATCTACACAACCAAGTGTAACACCTGAAGATGATGATGATTTACCATTTTAATTTCTAATTAATTCGCTTTGGACCCAGAACCCTCGGTTTTATTGTCAAATCTACTAGTTTCTAATACATCATTCATTTCTAGTGTTGTATTACTATTTATACTGCTTGCGTGTTCTGCATTAATATCGGGTGCTGAAGTTGCATTATTCTCTTTAACAAAGTCGGATATAGATGAAGGATTAGAGAACAAATCAGCGGCCATGACGATTATTTCTTCATTACTAGAGCGCCCTAAAAAGCTGTTAGCAACCATACTTGTTGCAAATAATTTTATAAATATTGCAGTAGTAATTTTGTTCGCATATATCGGTGAAACTATATTTCAGGATATTTCTAATACCCTAGTTCGTTTTTTGTTAGAAGTTGTAACCGCAACTTTTCTTATCTTATTATTTGGTGAAATAGTCCCGAAGGTTTATGCCAGCAGAAATCGTGTTGAGTTCTCTAATTTTATGGCAAGACCTTTAAAAGTATTGGATGTTATTTTTTCACCTATTAGTCTTCCAATGCGTTTTGTTACTGTGAAAATTCAGGAGTCATTTGGTAAAAAACGCTCTAATATTAGCGTAGACCAATTATCTCAAGCACTAGAACTTACAAATGATGATGACACTACTAAAGAAGAACAAAAGCTTCTTGAGGGCATTGTATCTTTTGGTAACACAGATACCAAACAGGTCATGCGTCCTAGAATGGATTTATTTGCTTTAAGTATAGATACCTCATTTAATAAAGTGATTAATGATATCATTACTCAAGGTTATTCTAGAATTCCGGTATATGAAGAAACTATTGACAATATTAAAGGTGTCTTATATATTAAAGATCTTCTGCCTCATCTCAACAAAAAACAGTTTGATTGGACCAAGATTCTGAGAGAACCTTTTTTCGTACCAGAAAACAAGAAACTAGATGACCTAATGGTAGAATTCCAAAATAAAAAAGTGCATTTGGCGTTGGTAGTAGACGAATATGGCGGCACCTCTGGTTTAGTATCTCTAGAAGACATCATTGAGGAAATTGTAGGTGATATTAGTGATGAATACGATGATGTAGACTTAATCTATACTAAAATTGATGACAATAACTATAGTTTTGAAGGTAAAACACCTTTAAAAGATGTCTACAAAATTGTAGGCCTTGAAGACGATATTGAAGCGTTTGAAAACCGAAAAGGTGATGCTGAAACTTTAGCCGGTTTTGTGTTAGAAATCTCTGGTGGATTCCCTAGAATAAATAGTAAAATAAATTTTAAAAATTACGTTTTTACTATTGAAGCGTTAGAGCGTAAACGTATAAAACAAATAAAATTTACTAAACTAAAATCTACCTCATGAAACGTATTGTGTTTCCCTTACTTAGTTTATTTATGATTGGTTGTGGAAATGATCCTTTACCAAAACCGAAAGGTTATTTAAGATTAGATTATCCGGAAGCTAAATATCAGAAAACAGATATTCCACTTCCATTTACATTTGAACAAAACAACCTTTCTGACCCTATAAGAAAAGTAAAATCATTAGGCAGTACTAAAGGTGTTGAAGTTAAATATCCTAAATTAAAAGCAACAATTTATCTTAATTATAAGACTGTAACATCTACTAACTTAGATAGCTTACTTAGAGATGCACAAAACCTCACACAAAAACATACCATGAAGGCCGATGAAATTTCTCAAAACCTATATGAAAATATAGACCAGAATGTCTTTGGAATGTTATATGAAGTAGGTGGTAATGCAGCTTCACAATCTCAATTTTACGTTACCGATAGTATCAATCACTTTTTAAGTGGTTCATTGTACTTTTACGCAAAACCTAATTATGATTCAATTTATCCAGCTTCTGAATATTTAAAGAATGATATTAAACGAATTATGGAATCTATTGAATGGAAGAAATAATATGAGTTATTTCTAACAGACTAATCTTTCATTCCATTAAAATTTAAGCATAAAAAAAGCAGCCAATTGGCTGCTTTTTTATTCTATGAACTTAAGGATTAGAAGCTATATCTTAAGCTAGCGTTCCAAGTTCTTCCGTTTGTATTGAATAATCCAAAACGATCAGAGTTTTGAATAGTAATCTCGTTAAAAGCGTTAAATACGTTACCACCTAAAGTAAGTTTGTTACCGCTTAATTCGAAGTCGTAAGAGAAACCGAAATCAGTTAATGAGAAAGGATCTATAGTACCAACGTTTTCTGTCTGTACTGAGTTACCATCATTTAACCAATGTCTGTCGTAATAGTTAATGTTACCATAGAAATCTAAATCTTCAACTACCTCAGCTCTAAATCCTAAACCAGCAGTAAACTGAGGAGCTGTAGAAACATTAACACCTTCTCTATTAACACCATCTTCAGTTCTTAATAACTCACCAGTATCAGAATTGTAAACAGATACGTTAGACTCATCTGCGAACTTCCAGCTACCAGAAGATACATAACCTGTTAAGCTTACTTTATCACTTAATCTATACTGTAAATCTAATTCTACACCTGTATGAACCTGACGTACACCTCTATCAAAAATACTTTCGAAAATATCGTCAGAATCGTCATCTGGAGTACCATTATCATCTTGGTTAGAACCTAAGATTGTTCTGTTATCCCAATCTGTATAATAGAAGTTGAATACAGCTTTAAACTTATTAGTTTCAAATATATAACCTAACTCTACACCAGTAATATCTTCGTTATCCACTTCTGGATTATCAACGATTACACTAGATCTTCTGATATTTTCAAAAATGTTATCTAAGAATGGTTGTCTTGAGTAGTAACCGAAATTACCAAAGATTGTACTTTCTTCACCAATGTTATAGCTAAGACCAGATTTTAAGTTATAACCTATTTTGCTTAATTTATCAGATTTTCCAGGATCTGTAAAACGACCTTCTCTTTGGTAAGATTGGTTAGAAACAGCACCTTGGAAGAATGCAGAGAATTTTTCTGTAGCATACTCTAATTGAGAGAATACACCTTGGTAGTTTATGTTCTCTGAGTAATCATAATCAATTCTTTGACCTTCATCAGCAAAGTTGAATAATGCAGCCCAAGGAGTTGGATCGAAAGAATCTGTCACTGTTGCACCGTCTGGTCTGTCATTAGCCCAACCAGATAAACCATAAAAATCAGCTACTTGTCTAAAGTGATCACCTCTATAGAATCTAAAATCAACACCAGCACTTAAATCTAATTGCTCAGTTAACTCAGTTGAGAAGTTAGATACTAAACCATACCATTGGTGATTGTTAACAGAAGATCTTCTGATATAACCTGCACCTAGTGGCGCACCATAATCTCCACCAACACCGATTAAAGCATTTTGCTCTTCAATTGCAGCATAGTCTATTTGACCGTCAGCAGTACGAATACGTCCATTACCTCTTGGACCTGTTCCACCACCACGTCCCCATGATGCATATAATACTGTAGATAAATCAGACTTTTCAGAAATATCCCAATCCCAGTTTAAGTTCATTACTGGCTTGTGGTAATAGTTTTGTCTTTCAGACTCAATACCATCATCAGTGTAACCCCAATGTTGGTTGAATTTAGGATCTCTATCAATAGTCTCTTGACTTTGAGACCATCTTTGTCCGTGTAATTGAGGAGCACCTGTTAATAAGAAGTTTAAGTTGTGCTGCTCGTTTGGCTTATAACCTACAGAGAAGAAATATGTTTGTCCTTGACCATAAGTACCTTTTGCCCACTTTCTGTGTGCTTGCCAGTGGTCTAATAATACAGAGAAAGACCATCCTTTATCGTTAATACCAGAATCGTAACCAGCAGTAGTTTTGATATAACTATCGTTACCACCTAATACTCTTACGAAACCACCTTCGGTTTTTTCTGAAGACTTCATTACTAAGTTGATTGTACCACCAACAGAAGAAATTGCAAGTTTAGAAGCACCTAAACCTCTTTGTACTTGTACACCATTAGCAACATCAGCAATACCTGCCCAGTTTGACCAGTATACACGACCATCTTCCATACCATTTACTGGCTGACCATTTAATAATACAGCAGTGTTAGTTTGGTCGAAACCACGTAAGAAAATCTGACCGTCACCGAAACCAGTTTGGTTAGATACATAAGCAGAAGGAGTGTTCTTTAAAATTTCTGGTACCTCAACGTTACCAACAGCTCTTTCTTGAATTTCAGACTTTCTAATAGTAGATACTGCTACTGGAGTCTTTCTGTCTTCAGCTAAATCGATAACACCAGAACCTACAACAATAACTTCATCTAAGCTATTATCTGCAGATAATACTACTGTACCAACATTAGCATCACCACTAAAAGTTATCACTTTAGAAGTGTAACCTACATAAGAAATAACAATCGATCCAGAGTCTGCTTGAGTCGTTAAAGTAAAGTTACCATCAAAATCAGTTGTAACACCGTTTGAAGTACCTTTCTCCAAAACGTTCGCACCTGGAAGCGGAGAGTTCATTTCAGCATCTACTACTTTACCTGTAATAGTGCTTTGCGCAAAAGCTACTGTAGAGAATAATGCTACCACAGCAACAAGTAAAAATTTAGTAATTTTTTTCATTTTAATTAGTTTCAATTATTGCCGCAAAAGTAGTCTTTATAATTTGATTTACATTACCAAAATGTTAAGAATTTTAACATATTTGTTAACCGAATCTAGATTTCATTCCGTTTTTAATAGCTATTTTAAGCATTCAATGTTTTATTGAGAATTATTTTAAATTATCACTAATTAGGAAGGCTAATTTTTGTGATATTTAAAAAACCTTTGAAAATTGATTTTTTCAAAAATAAAAATCAATTACTCACTATTTATTTAAATCAAAAAAAGCATTTAGAGAGAACCCTAAATGCTTTACTAAAATTTTAAATATTCATTAAGAGTTCTTTCTGTAATGTTCTAATAGACTTGAAGTGGAAGCATCGTGCTTATTTATTGCTTCACCGCTAAATTCTTTCAATATTTTATTTGCAAGCTGCTTACCTAATTCAACACCAAACTGATCATAACTATAAATGTTCCAGATAATTCCTTGTACAAATATTTTGTGCTCATACATGGCTATAAGTTTCCCTAAGCTCTCTGGTGTTAACTTATCAATTAACAAGGTTGTAGTAGGTTTATTACCTTCAAAAATCTTAAACGGTAATAACTTCGCCTTTTCGTCTTCCGATAACCCTGAACTATTCAATTCAGACAATACTTCAGATTCTGTTTTTCCATTCATTAAAGCTTCTGTCTGCGCAAAGAAATTAGACATTAACTTATCGTGATGTTCTTTATTACCATGAAGCGAATGCACAAAACCAATAAAATCTGCTGGTATTAGCTTTGTGCCTTGATGAATTAACTGAAAAAAGGCATGCTGAGAATTTGTCCCAGGCTCACCCCAAATAATAGTTCCTGTTTGGTAATTAACCTTATCTCCTGTTCTATCTACATACTTACCATTACTTTCCATAATGCCTTGCTGTAAATAGGTAGCAAACTGATTTAAGTATTGTGTATAAGGAATAATAGCTTCGCTTTCTGCTTTAAAGAAATTGTTATACCAAATGGTTAATAATGCAGAAACAACTGGAATATTTGATTTAAAATCAGTGGTCTTAAAGTGCTCATCCATTTTACCAGCACCATTCAGAAGGCTTTCAAAGTTTTCATAACCTAGTGCTAAACTGATAGATAAACCTACAGCACTCCAAAGGGAGAAACGTCCACCAACCCAATTTTTCATAGGGAAGATATTTTTCTCGTCGATGCCAAAAGACTTTACACTTTCAATATTTGTGGATACCGCTACAAAGTGTTTAGACACTGCTTCTGTTGGCAGAGACTCTAAGAACCAACTTCTTATAGAATTCGCATTTGATAACGTCTCTTGCGTAGTGAATGTCTTAGAAACAATAACAAATAATGTTGTTTCAGGATCTAAATTCTTTATGATCTCGTTGTAATGATCACCATCCACATTACTTACAAAATGTGTGTTTAAGTGATTTTTATAGTATTGAAGTGAATCTACAACCATCGCTGGCCCAAGATCCGAACCACCTATACCAATATTTACAACATCAGTTATAGCTTTCCCAGTATATCCTTTATGATCACCATTTACAATTGAATCTGTAAAGGCTTTTATTTTATGTCTAACTTCAAAAACTTCAGGAACCACATTCTCACCATCAACAAAAACCTCAGCGTCTTCTGATGTTCTTAAAGCTGTATGAAGTACAGCTCTGCCTTCTGTAGCATTAATGATATCACCTTCAAAGTATTTTGAGATGGCATCTTTTAAATCAACTTCATTTGCTAGCTCTATTAGAACATCTATTGTTTCTTCAGAGATTCTATTCTTTGAAAAATCTACATAAAAATCGTCCCAGTTAAGTGTTAACTTACTAACGCGCTCAGTATCTTCTTCAAATAACTCCTTTAAATGTTTAGATTGTATTGTTTCAAAATGTGATTGTAACTTCTTCCAAGCGTCTGTTGATGTCGGATTGATTGATTTTAGTCCCATTATTGTATTGATTGATCTTCTGTTATTGTATTGACTTTCTCTTTTGGTTCTGCCTGCAAGAAAAAGATATCATCTAGTCTTTTCTTAATTGGTTTTATATGTTCAAGGTATTTCACCTTTAAACTATCACCTATAGGTTCTGCTTGTGGCAATTTTTGTTTGAATGGGTCAACCTGTCTGCCATTCTTCCAAAAACGATAGCACACATGTGGTCCGCCTGTATTACCAGTCATACCGACATAGCCAATAACATCGCCTTGCTTCACAAACTGGCCCTTTTTGACAGCCTGTTTACTCATATGCAAATACTGCGTTGTATATGTATCGTTATGTCTGATTTTAACATATTTACCATTCCCGCCACGACGTGTGGACTCTATGACAGTACCATTTGCTGTAGCCATAATTGGTGTTCCAATTGGCGCAGCAAAATCAGTACCTTTATGCGGTCTTATCTTGTAACCATAATAGGCAATTCTTCTCTTTAAATTATAGCGAGAAGATACTCTACCAAATTTTACAGGTGATTTTAAAAAGGCTCTCCTCATGTTCTTTGCCTCTTCATTAAAATAATCTCTGATACCTTTAATTGAATCTGTAACAAACTCAAAGGCATAAAGTGAATCTCCGTTATGCTCAAAATAAGCTGCTTTTACATCATGAACACCAGTATATATACTATCGTTAATATATTTATCTGTATAAATGACTTTAAAACGATCACCAGGTTGTAGTCGCCTGAAATCAATTGTCCATGCGTAAATATCATCTGCAAGGATATATGCCAATTTGTAGCTTATCCCTTTTTCTTCGAGAGTTTCAGATATATTATTATTAATTACGCCTGTAGCTGTTTTTTCTACATACTTAATAGGTTTTTTACCCTTATAGGTTTGTATTGAATCTTTAAAATCAATAACCACATAGTCTTCTAAGCTTTGCTGATAAATGAATGCTGACGGTTTTTTAATACTATCACTAAGGTTTTCCTTTGGAAATAATAAGGTATATGGTTTACCTACTTGAAGTTTGGTAGCAATATCAAAAGTATCTTTAGCCTTTTCGGCAATCTGAAAAATTTTGGGATAACCTATGTGGTTACGGTCTAGAATGATACCGAAAGTATCACCTTTTCTTATTGTATCTCTTTTGAACTCGTAGTGCTTTTCACTAAAACCAAACTCTACTTTTTCCTTTTTTACAACAACAGGTTGTTCATTAGTGCCTTCGTTTGGCTTATCTTCCTTACATGCTGAAACAAATACCAAAAGTAAGGTAATTGCTATCAATCTTCTCAACTGCATTAATAATGCGAATTATAAATTATTTCCCCAATTCTTTAATTCTTCTTCCGTCCATAAGTCTGGAAAGAAAATACGTCTTTGATATTTTGGATGCATATACTTTTTCCAATCGCTACCTCCTGTCGCTTCACCATCACCAAGTCCACTTTCTATATAATGTCTTGCAGCATTGTAATGCGCCATTACCCAAGTAACGTTTACTGTATAATCAAAATGTCGCATTGCCTTAACTAAATCTTTATCTTTTTGATCTTCTTCTGGCAACTCTTTAAAACGTGTCCACAGATTCTTGGTATTATAGGTTTCCATAAACCTTAAGAACTCGTCTTTATAACGCGCCTCAAAATTAACTAAAAGTGTGGATTTTTTACCTGTTTTATGATCTTTTCCCGCAGCTTGCCAATATAAATGTTCAAAAGCATGTGTGAATGGTGTATTTCTATCTATGTTTTCTCTAAATCTGTAATCAATAAGGTTAATAAGTTCTGTAGATGCGAACTCAATTAAACGGTATTGAGCACTCTGAAAACCGCTTGCAGGTGTTAAGGTATATCTAAACTTCATATATTGCTCAACTTCCATGCCTTCTCTCATGATATTAAATGACGTGGTAAGCATATCAAAATAACGACTAACACGCATTATTTTGCTCTCAAAAAACACAACATCTAAATCTTCCTTTTCTGCAACTTGCGAAATTTCATGCAGTATCATTTTAAAGATGAGTTCGTTTATTTGATGGTAGGCAATAAATACCATCTCATCTGGCAATGTAGTTCGCTGAATTTGTAAATTTAATAACGCATCTGTTTGTATATAGTCCCAATAAGTTATAGGCTTACTGTATAGTAAGCCATATAAATGATCATCTGTGTCTTGGTCTATTTTATTATACTTTTCTTGAAGCTCTTTTAGAATTTCGTCAAAGTTAGGTTGGTCTGACATATATTTAATTGTCTATTACTATTGGCAAAGAATACTTTAATCCTTTGAATGCTTCTAAGTCTGCTCTTAGTGAACCTACAGCCAAATCTGCATGAATTTTTAATGGTATTTTATTTTCATCATCACTTACCCAAAGTGTTAAACTTTCCTCTTCTTTAAATACACGACCAGCCATGACATATGGTCTAAATTTAAGCGCATTTATCTTCACTCTATTTCCATTAAGTCTAATCTTAACTGTTTCTCGTCCTAAAAATTTAAGCTTAAAGCCATAATTCTCTTCATCAAAGAACATATTAGTCTGAATTTCATCACCAATCTTTAATGACGGCACATCAATGCTATTTCTCAAATAATAATACATTGAAACCATGTCTTGAACATCTTTCTCGGTAGAAAACGTATCGATTTTTTTCTTCTTCTTATTATTTACAATTGCCTTGCCTTCTTTGTGATCAAAATCAATTTCGATATCCTTAGTATGTCCACCTTCATCTATTTTTCTGATAAATTTATATGGTGAACCAGTATTTTTATCAAAATAACTCTCGTATCTGTCTCTAACTTTAAAGAACAAATTAACAGCTCCAGTCGTTTTTCCTTTGCCTACTACATGATAGACGGATTTACCATTTAGGTTTTTTTCATTCACCTTTAAAGTTGCTTCACCAGCTTTGAACCAGCCGCTATAACTCATTCTAAACTTAAACCATTCTCCTTTTTGAAAGGCTGAGTCTGTTTTTGTGCTTGGAGGATTAAGACCTGCAAAGAATATTAATATTGTAAGTAGATATTTCATAACGCTTTTATTGTAAATTTAAAAAATGTCGCATAATTAATATGTTACATTAATCTTAAATACAATTACTATTCCAAAAATATAAAAACGATAAAACCCAAACTATTAACCTGAGTTAATTTAATATGTGAATAATAGAATTATAACGTACCTCGTTTAGCTTGTTCTCGTTCTATAGATTCAAACAAAGCCTTAAAATTACCAGCGCCAAAACCTCTTGCACCCATGCGTTGTATAATCTCAAAAAATAGCGTTGGTCTATCTTCTACTGGCTTGGTGAAAATCTGTAGCAAATAACCTTCTTCGTCAGCATCAATCATAATACCTAAGGCCTTGAGCTTCTCTATATCTTCTCTCAACTCATGATCAAAAATATCTAATCGTCCTGGTACTGCTTTATAATATTCTTCTGGAGGAGTTGATAAAAACTCAACACCATTTGCCTTTAATTGAGACACCGTTTTAATGATATCATCTGTTGCTACTGCAATATGTTGTACACCAGCTCCTTCATAAAAATCTAAATACTCTTCTATCTGCGAACGCTTCTTACCTTCAGCTGGTTCATTAATTGGGAATTTAATTCGACCATTACCATTAGACATCACCTTACTCATTAATGCTGAATACTCAGTATGAATTTGTTTATCATCAAAAGAAAGGAAGTTTTCAAACCCCATAACGTCTTCATACCATTTTACCCAAACGTTCATTTGATTCCAACCCACATTACCAACCATATGATCAATATATTTTAAACCTGCAGCAGGCGGATTATAATCGGTTTTCCATTCAACAAATCCTGGCATAAAAACGCCATCATAGTTCTTTCGCTCTACAAACATGTGAACCGTCTCGCCGTAAGTATATATTCCTGCTGTGACTACTTCACCAAATTCATCTGTATCTACTTTAGGCTCTTGATAGGACTTAGCACCTCTAGATGTGGTTTCCTTATAAGCACTTCTTGCGTCGTCAACCCAAAGTGCCACCACTTTTACACCATCACCATGCTTTACAATATGGTCATTAATTGGTGATTTACTATTTAAAGGTGTTGTAAGCATCAGTTTTATCTTGTCTTGTTTTAAAACATAACTAACAGCATCTGTAGCTCCTGTTTCTAAGCCTCTATATGCGTGTGATTGAAAACCAAATGCGGTTTTATAAAAGTGAGCAGCCTGCTTCGCATTACCTACGTAAAACTCTACATAATCTGTTCCTAAAAGCGGTAAGAAATCTTGTGCTCCTTCAAATATTTTTTCTAAACCGTAGTTTACTGATTTAACCTCCTTTGCCATGATATAGTTATTTTATTTAGTATCGAGAGTCTATGTCTCTCATTATTTCTTCTATTGATTTTTCTTTTTCTACTTCTTCAGAAATTGTATCGTTAGTTGTTTCATAGGGTTCGTCTTGCCAAGTACCTTCAGTAGAATCTTCTTCGATTAAAATTACTTCTTCGTCTATGTCGTTCTGATTATTGTTTTCAATATCTTCTAAAAAATCGGACGATAATGCCGCACCAAAAAAGATTAAACCAATTATGGTCAGAAATACAATTATTCCATTAAAAACAATGGCAATAATATTTAAAATCTTACCTGTATTGACATTACTTCTAGTTTGCGGTGAATATGCTTCATGGTGTTCTGCATATTCTTTAAGACTTTTATTAGCCTGGACTAAACCGAAAATTGCCATTATCAACGGAATTATGGCTGTAAAACCATAACAACAACAGCCTGCTATTCCTAAAACTAATGATACAACACCTAAAATAAGTGCTAATGGATCTGCTGGTAATTTATTTTGACTCATTTATTCTAACCAAGATTTATAATAGTCTTCATCCGCTATTTTTAACGCTTCTTCTGTGACCTTTAAAGGCTTAAAGGTATCTACCATAACTGCTAATTCATCTGTCTTTATCTTACCAATACTACGCTCCATTGCACCAGGATGTGGTCCGTGCGGAATACCTGCTGGATGTAACGAGATATGACCAGCGTCAATATCATTTCTACTCATAAAATCACCATCGACATAATACAACACCTCATCACTATCTATATTACTGTGATTGTATGGTGCTGGAATAGCTTGTGGGTGATAATCATATAATCGCGGTACAAAGCTGCAAACTACAAATGCATCTGTTTCAAATGTTTGATGCACTGGTGGTGGCTGATGCACACGACCTGTTATAGGCTCAAAATCATGTATAGAGAAGGCATAAGGATAATTAAACCCATCATAACCAATAACATCAAACGGATGTGATGCATAAACCATCTCTACAATCTCATCTTGCTTTTTTATATTGATTAAAAAATCACCTGATTCATTATAGGTTTCTAACTCTTCTGGTCGTCTGATATCACGCTCGCAAAATGGTGAATGTTCCAATAATTGACCAAACCAATTTCTATAGCGTTTTGGTGTATAAATTGGCCTGTATGATTCTACAATAAATAATCGGTTATCTTCGGTGTCAAAGTCTATTTTATAAATAATGCCTCTTGGAATTAATAAATAGTCACCATACTTAAAATCTAAATTACCTAGCATGGTACGTAACTTACCAGTGCCCTTGTGAATAAAGATTAGCTCGTCTGCATCTGTGTTTTTGTAGAAATAGTCTTTTGTGGAATGTTTTGGTGCAGCCAATATAATGTTACAATCACTGTTAGTCAATACAACTTTTCTACTATCGAGATAATCATTTTCAGGCTTTACTTTAAATCCATGAAAACGATACGACTGCATATTATTAGCTTTAGCAACCTTTGGTGCTATACTGTATTGCTTCTTTATAGCTTTTACCTGAGTTGGTCTTTGCTCATGATAACTATTTGTTGACATACCGTCGAAACCTATAGTACCAAACAATTGCTCATAGTAAAAACTGCCATCTGGCTTTTTAAATTGCGTATGGCGCTTTGGAGGAATTTGTCCTAATTTATGATAAAATGGCATTATTATTTAGTTAATTAGTGTTTTGTCTGTTCGCTTAATGGCCAAAACCATTGACCTTTAAAGTTACGAAAAATGTATTATAAACATACGATACTGAAACAAGTTCAGCATGACAGAATTGTCATTCAGGATTCCTTTTGATTAAGAAATGTAAGTGTAGTTTTATGTCTTCCCAGTGAGGTTTCATTGGTCTAAAATTACAAAAATAAATTAGAACCAAAATCCTAAATTAAAAAACCAATACCCATTGCCAGTTTCTGGAGAATAGGTGTATTTACCTTCTAGAGGCCCGAGAAAAGTTTCGAGCGAATATCCTAAGGCATAGCCACTAAAATCTGGTGAACTTAGCCATTCACCTGTTTCAAAAATACCATCTTCAATATTAGCGTAGTTAGCTGCTAAAATGATGTGATTATTTTTTATGAATTCATAATCGAATGTAAATACCGCTTTCACAAAACTGTCACCTACCAGCGCTATATAATCATAACCGTAAAAAGATGAAATGTTATTTATAAAATTATGACCGTAACCTCCTAAAGCAAAACCTAAAGCTCTTGCAGAGTTGTCTCCAATTTTAAAACCGCCATGGGTCTGTAGATGCAAGGCCAACTTATCAGTAAAGCTTAATGCATATCCTAAATCTGCTTTTGCTATAGAAAACAAGTCAAAGTCTACATTAGGGCCATTTGCATTTAAATACCAATGAAAGTCACCATTAAAGAAAAAACCACTCTTTGGGAAATAGGGATCATCATAACTATCAAATTTGAGGTTCCCAAAAACACTGTAATAATTAGTGTTTTCGAAGACAATTTCCTCGTCCTCTTCTTCTTCAAGTAAAGTTTCTGAAGTCAATTTTAATCGTTTATACTCAGCACCTAAACGTAATGAAAAATCCTTCCTAAATATAGTTTGGATATATAGCTGATTTGTAAAATCCGTAAGCTCTGTATCTATTCTATTTAGACCTTGAATTAAGTTAGAATTCTCATCTTGTATTAAAGTAGGACTGATGTTTCTATTAAATTGATTAAAACGAGATTTTACACCTAAACTTACATAAAATCCTTTATCAATAAAGTAATCAAAATTATAACGCGTATTATCTCCAAGTATGACATCTAACGAAGCGATATCATTATTAAACAATAGCTTCTTTTTTGTAAGATTTGCTAAAGCCGCGCTTTTATATAATCCGTCATAGTGTACACCTAATTTTAAAAAAGTTGTAGCATCTGTCTCTCTAATTTCACCTTTAAGCTTGTAAGATCCGACACTATCTTTTTTTAGTTGATATCTAAATGTCTCAAAATTGTTAGTCGCTATCAAACTATTAATACCTTCTTTAAAATTTTGATAACTTATTTTTTTATCATTTCTAAGTTTTAATTTACCTCTTAAATATGATCTCGTGTAACGCTTATTACCATCGAAATCTAATCCTGTAATCCTTAAACTATCTAATGGAGTTATTACAGGTCTCTCTGGATTGGATTTTTGCTGTGTTTTAATTCGTTTTAAATCTTCAATATTAGCTCTTGCAGCCTCTTCACCATTAGCAATTATATCTCCACCTTCACTAAATGACACTACTGAAAAATTTGTAATATCTGGTTTAATATAAACATCTGTTAAAGGAGCTTTATCCTTCATTGCTTTAATAGTACGAAAGTTATTGATTTGCAGTAAAATTTCGTCAGCCGATTTTAGATGTTCACGATCCCTTAATGCATCTTGTACATCGACACCAATTATAATGTCCATTCCTTTTTCTCTCAACAACTCAACAGGAAAATTGTTTGTTACGCCACCATCAATTAGTATTCTATCATCAATAACAACTGGTTGAAATAAAGAAGGTAATGCACCGCTTGCAGTAACAGCTTCTGCTAAACTACCTTCATCCATAACTAAAGATTCGCCCGATTCAATATCTGTTGCAATACAAAAAAATGGAATTGGAAGATTATCAAAATCATTGACTTCATTAACATGAAGCATCATTTGATATAGTAAATTGTAAACGTTTTGTCCTCTAGAAAGTGCTGATGGTAAATTAATTTCAAAATTTTCAAAAGGTAAACTTACTGCGTACTTATAAGAGTTCTCACGTTCATAAAATGGTTTAGTTGCTCTAGGGAATTCGTCATTAATTAACTCGTTAAAGTCTGTCTTATTAAAAAGTGCTTCTAATTGTTTACCAGAATACCCAGAAGCATAAAGCGACCCTATTATAGCTCCCATGCTAGTACCAGCTATATAATCGATTTTAATATCAAGACTATCAATGACTTTTAATACTCCAATATGCGCAAATCCTTTTGCACCACCACCACTTAGCACCAAACCAACT
This sequence comes from uncultured Flavobacteriaceae bacterium, assembly GCA_964517835.1. GTDB lineage: Bacteria > Bacteroidota > Bacteroidia > Flavobacteriales > Flavobacteriaceae > Winogradskyella. Next base: position 17,802 of record CAZFEV010000041.1, read on the forward strand.
TTAGGTTCTTTTTGCTCTTGAGCATTTATAGTATTGAAACTTACACATAGAATGACTACCAAAAGCATCATATGAAAGCACTTAATATTTTGATTTGATTGATTAGTTTTCAAAAGATTATTCTTTATGATAGTAATTATAAATTTTACTCGCTCTAGACACTCCAACAACAGCTTCAAGCTCATCCAATTTGGCATTTGCAATACGCTTAACGGTTTTAAATTGTTTCATTAAATCGATAATGGTCTGTTCTCCTACGCCAGAAATATTCTCTAATTCTGTGGTAAGTGCACCTTTACTTCTTTTGTTTCTATGATGCTCTATACCAAAACGATGCGCTTCATTACGCAATTGCTGTATGATTTTTAATGTCTCACTTTTTTTGTCTAAATATAAAGGAATTGGATCATCTGGATAGAATAATTCTTCTAAACGTTTTGCAATTCCAATAATAGCAATTTTACCTCTTAACCCTAAAATTTCTAAGCTTTTTAAAGCTGAAGATAATTGACCTTTTCCACCATCTATAATTATTAATTGTGGTAATGGTTGGGCTTCTTCAAGCAGACGTTTATAACGTCTAAACACGACTTCCTCCATTGAAGCAAAATCATCTGGACCTTCAACTGTTTTTATATTAAAATGTCTATAATCTTTCTTACTTGGTTTTCCGTTTTTAAATACTACACAAGCGGCAACAGGATTTGTTCCTTGAATATTTGAATTATCGAAACACTCAATATGTCTTGGCTCAACCGAAAGTCTTAAATCTGCTTTCATCTGCGCCATTATCCTATTAGCATGACGATCTGGATCTACAATTTTTATTTGCTTTAGTTTATCCATTCGATAATACTTCGCATTCCGAATTGATAAGTCCACAATACTCTTTTTATCACCAAGCTTAGGTATAGTCACCTTAATTTGTTCACCTAAATCTACCTGAAACGGTACATAAATCTCTTTTGAATTTGAATTGAAACGTTGACGTATTTCAGTAATTGCTAATTCTAAAAGTTCTTTATCTGTTTCTTGAAGCTTCTTCTTTATTTCTAATGTATGAGATCTAATAATTGAACCATAACTTAACTGCAAAAAGTTGATATATGCATAGGTTTCATCACTTACAATAGAAAAAACATCCACATTACTAATCTTTGGATTGACGATTGTAGATTTAGATTGGTAGTTTTCTAAAACTTCAAGTTTCTCCTTTATTTTCTGAGCGTCTTCAAATTGCATCGCTTCAGCATACTGCCTCATTTGGGATCTAAATTGCTGTAGCGAATCTTTAAAATTTCCTTTTAATATTTCCCTAATAGCAATCACATTTGCCTGATATGCTTCTTCTGACTCTCTGCCTTCGCAACCACCTTTACAATTTCCTAAATGGTATTCTAAACACACCTTATACTTACCAGATTCAATTTTAGCTTTAGATAGATCATAATTACAGGTACGTAATTGATATAATCCTTTTATTAGTCCTAAAAGTGTTTTAACGGTTTTCATACTGGTATATGGCCCAAAATATTCTGAGCCATCTTTTATCACTCGTCTCGTCGGGAATACTCTAGGAAAACGTTCTTTTTTAATGCAAATCCAAGGATAAGATTTGTCATCCTTAAGCATGACATTATACTTAGGTTGATACTTTTTAATCAGATTATTTTCTAGAAGTAGTGCATCATTTTCAGTTTCTACAACAATGTGTTTTACAGATGCAATATTCTTTACTAAAACTCGTGTTTTTCCGTAATCGTGATGCTTAGTAAAATAACTACTAACACGCTTTTTAATATTCTTTGCTTTCCCTACATATATAAGTTTCTCGTCAGCATCAAAATATTGATAAACGCCGGGTTGATGAGGTAAGGTTTTTATCTGTATTTCTAAAGAAGTTTCAGCCATTAAATCAAAAGTAGGCAAAAGTTATAAGTTACCAGTTATGAGTAATTAAAGTTAACAACCAAATGTGCTAAATTCAATAAACAAACCTAAAAGTTTGAGTAACTTTAAATACTTATTAACTTTAGGCACTTTAAGAATTATTATGAATATTGTTATCCTCTCTAGAAACGAACATTTGTATTCTACGAGACGTCTCATTGAAGAAGGAGAAAAAAGAGGTCATGAAATTGAAGTTATAGATCCCTTAAAATGCGATATCATTATAGAGCAAGAAAAGCCTACAATTTTTTATAAGGATCGTTATTTAGATTATGTTGACGCCATTATCCCTAGAATTGGAGCGTCGGTGACATTTTTTGGCTGTGCCGTAGTTAGACAATTTGAAATGATGGGTGTTTTTACAACAGTCACCTCTGATGCCATTATACGAAGTAGAGATAAATTGAGAAGTTTTCAACGTCTTTCTAAGGCCGGAATTGGTATGCCAAAAACTGTGTTTACAAACTATTCAAGAGATGTTGAAGAAGTTTTAGACCATGTTGGTGGCCCACCAGTAATTATCAAATTATTAGAAGGCACACAAGGATTAGGTGTTGTTTTGGCTGAATCTAAAAATGCCGCGGAATCGGTACTTGAGGCCTTTAACGGATTACAAGCAAGAGCTCTTGTACAAGAATATATTGAAGAAGCAAAAGGTGCAGATTTAAGAGCATTAATAGTAGATGGGCAAGTAGTTGGAGCAATGAAACGACAAGGTAGAGAAGGAGAATTTAGATCTAATCTTCATCGTGGTGGCACTGCCAATTTAATAAAGCTTACCGAAGCTGAACTTAAGTTAGCCATAAAAGCGGCCAGAGCATTGAAATTGCCTGTGTGTGGCGTGGATATGTTACAATCTTCAAGAGGTCCATTAATTATGGAAGTGAATTCTACACCAGGGCTTGAAGGTATTGAAGGTGCAACACACAAAAATATTGCTAGAGCAATTATTACGTTTATTGAACGTAATAGAAATTAAAAAAATGAAAATCCTGCTTTCGTAGGAAATGAAAAAGATTCCCATTTTCATGGGAAATGAATATGAGTGAAAAAGAAGTTTTAGACATATTAGGAAAAAAAGTTGGGCTTGGTGAAAGTGCAAAGGTAAGTTTTAACGTCGCCAAATTACATACTCAAAATACTATAGATGTACCAGTAATCATTGAGCGTTCTAAAAAACCAGGTCCTACTGTATTAATCACAGCTGGTATACATGGTGATGAAGTTAATGGTGTCGAAATTGTTCGTCAAATTATTGCTAAAGGTATTAATAAACCAAGCAAGGGAACTATTATATGTATCCCAGTCATTAATGTATTTGGGTTTATACATATGGACAGAGAATTCCCTGACGGTAGAGATCTCAATCGTGTTTTCCCTGGAAGTGGGAAAGGCTCTTTAGCCAGCCAAGTTGCTCATAAACTAATGACAGAAATTGTACCTCATGCAGATTTGATTCTAGATTTTCATACCGGCGGTGCCGACCGATTTAATGCAGCTCAGATTCGAATTTCTAAAGACGATATTATTTTAGATGAACTCGCTCAAATATTTGGTGCACCAATTATTTATTATTCCAAAAATGTACACAAATCTTTTAGAAGTACATGTCACAAATTAGGAATTCCGATGCTGTTATTTGAAGGTGGAAAATCTTTTCATATAGACAATACAGTTACTAATACCGGCGTAAATGGTACTAAACGCATTCTATCTCATTTAGAAATGCTCAATAAAAAATTTAAAGCATCAGCACCAAAGAATATCGGTATTAAAATTAACGACAGTAAATGGATTAGAGCTAAACATTCTGGAATGTTTAAAACCAGTGTTTCGGCCAATACAATCGTAAACAAAGGTGATGTCTTAGGTCATATTACTGATCCCTATGGTAGCTTTAATTATTTTGTAAAAGCACCAAACGATGGCTGTGTTTTTAATGTAAATGAATCACCCATCATCTATCAAGGTGATGCTATTTTTCATATTTCTACAAAACTAGAATCGTGACAAAATCAGAACTTAGAAAAAAATATAAAACGCTTCGAGAAGAATTATCAATAAACCAAATAGAAGATTTTAGTCTCGACATAGCAAATCAACTATTAAAGCTAGATATTTGGAATAAATCGTTCTATCATATTTTTTTGTCTATTGAAGAACAAAAAGAGATTAATACCGAATACATTTTAAACATACTAGCCGGAAAAGATAAAAACGTCATCATTTCAAAAAGTAATTTTGAAGATTATAGCATGATTCATTATCTGTTGACAGATAATACGAGGATACAAAAGAATAGCTATAATATTCCTGAACCAATAGATGGAATCACCATTGAATCAAAACAACTCGAAGTCGTATTTGTTCCACTTTTAGCCTTTGATGAAAACGGAAACAGAATCGGTTATGGAAAAGGGTTTTATGACCGTTTTCTAAATGATTGCAAATCTGAAACCATTAAAATCGGATTATCTTTTTTTGAGGCCGAACAAAAATCTTTTGAAGCTGCCGATAATGATGTTAGATTGGATTATTGTGTGACTCCAAATCAGGTGTATTCTTTTCAGGATTAGTTTCTTTAAATGCCTTTTTATTAAACACCAATAAAATCCCGATACCTGTACTTATAGCAACATCGGCAACGTTAAAAACAGGATCAAAAAAGGAAAAAAAGCTTCCACCAACAAATGGTAACCATTCAGGCAACACTCCTTGCCAAATAGGAAAATGCAACATATCTACAACGTTACCATAAAATACGTTGGCATAACCGCCATCTTCAGGTAAAAATGAAGCAACTTGCATAGTACTATCACCAAACAAAATGCCGTAGAATACAGAATCTAATATATTACCTAAGGCACCAGCAAATATTATTGAAATTGCAAAAGCTAGTGTTTTAGATTTTTGCTTCTTAACAACATCAGCCAACCAAAAACCAATGCATGTTACTGCAACAATTCTAAAAAGCGTTAGAATCAGTTTAGCAGATTTGTCTGATATAAATGTAAAAAAGTCACTCAGCTTGGCACCCCAAGCCATACCATCATTTTCTACAAAAGCAATCTGAAACCAAGAAAACACAACTACTGGTTTGTCTATTAAAGAAAAATGTGTCTTTATGTAGATTTTACTCACTTGATCAATAAGTAAAATAAAAAAAATAAGGGTCAACACTTTTTTAGATGACATCTAAATTACTGGTATTACAACAACATAAACTATAAAAATAGCCCTGAAATAAATATTCCAGGGCCCAATATATTTAAAATATTGTCTTAAGCTCAATAATTAAATACTGCTTTAACAGTAATTTATTACTTCTGCATGTTTTTAGCTTCAATACTTAAGGTTGCGTGAGGTACAAGTTTTAATCTTTCAGGATTTATTAATTTTCCTGTAACTCTACAAACACCATATGTTTTGTTCTCTATTCTAATGATGGCATTCTTTAAGTCGCGAATAAATTTTTCTTGACGAATAGCAAGTTGT
>CAZFEV010000042.1:0-22963 GCA_964517835.1 uncultured Flavobacteriaceae bacterium
CCATAATTTCAATATTGTTTGCCACACCATTTGCTCCTAAACCATTGTTGCGTTCAGCACCAATGATTCCAGCAACGTGCGTACCATGAGCTTCAGATTTTTTAACAGGTTTTACATTGCCATTACCATAACCAGTATCGGTTAAGTCGTTAATATTGTCTCCAGTAGTACGTCCAGAAAATTCTTTGTTAAGATGAAAATTAAGACGTTCGTTAATTTGTTCTTGAGCACCTTCAATTTCTTTACCAGCATCTGCCATAGAAATACCATTTGCAGTTATTTGATTGGCAATTTGAACGGCTTGTAATAATGAAGGATCTTCTGTTTTTATAGCGCTTGTTTCTTCACTTGTATAGTCTTCTTTGCCAAAGTGCTTTGTAAGGGTTTCATGTGCACTTTTTACAGCAGCAGAAATTTGATCATACTGAGTTTTATAACCTAAATATTTTTGATACTCTTTGTCGTGCAGCGCTTTAGCTTCTTCAAATCTTGGATCTGACGTGTTGTTTGAAGCTAATAATCTTACATACTCTAATTGCTCATCATAAGCATCGCCAAGAAAATTCCAACCATGAATGTCATCTATATAACCATTGTTATCGTCATCTTTTCCATTGTTAGGAATCTCATCTTTATTCGTCCAAATCACATCATCTAAATCTTCATGATCTATATCTATTCCAGAATCAATAACTGCAACAATTACTTTTTTTCCTTTTTTGTTTTTTATGATTTCTTCGTAAGCTCTATCAACCGCCATACCAGGAATGGTATCTCTTTCTAAATCTAGATGACCCCAGTTTTTCTTTTCAGCTTCTGTTAACTCGGTTACTTTAAGTGGAGATGTATCTATATTTTCAACTGGTGTTGAAATAATGTCTCCTGTAGATCCACAACCAAAAAATAATGTTGCGGAAAATCCTAAATAACCAATAATTCGATAATTCAATTTCATGTCAATAATGTTTATATAAATATGTCGTTGCACGTGTAGACTTCATCTAATCGCACACCTTTTTCTGTATGTTTAACTGTAATAATTTCGTTATGAGCGTCGTGCTCTAAGAACAGATAATAGTTATTATCTGCTGCTAGATTTAGAAAGTTTTCTTTCTCGTCTAGGGTTAACAAAGGCCTTGTGTCATAACCCATTACAAAAGGTAATGGTAAATGACCAGCAGTAGGTAACAAATCTGCCATAAAACAAATGGTTTTTCCTTTATAGTGAATCATCGGAATCATTTGTTTATCCGTATGACCATCAGCATAAAAAATGTCGAAACCGAGTTGAGAATCTTTAAGAATATGACCTTTTGGAAGATTGGTAAATTTTAAGTGTCCACTTTCTTCCATTGGTAGAATATTTTCATTTAGAAAAGATGCTTTTTCTCTTCTATTGGGTTCTGTTGCCCATTTCCAATGGTCTTGGTTGCTCCAATAGTTTGCGTTTTTAAACGCCACTTCATAACCAGTTTTGTTTGCATTCCAATCAACACTTCCACCACAATGATCAAAATGCAGATGGGTCATAAAAACATCTGTGATATCATCTCTATGAAAACCATGACTAGCCAAGGACTTATCTAGTGTGTCATCTCCCCAAAGGAAGTAGTATCCAAAAAACTTGTCGCTTTGTTTGTTTCCCATACCAGTATCAATAAGAATAAGTCTATTCTTATCTTCAATTAACAAACAACGTGCCGCAATGTCAATCATGTTATTGTTGTCGGCAGGATTTGTGCGTTGCCACAGGGATTTAGGAACAACCCCAAACATAGCGCCGCCATCTAGTTTAAAGTTTCCGGCGTTTACAGGATATAAATTCATAGCGCGCAAAATAAGAAATATGCACGCTATATGAGTGAAATTTCACAGATAATTAAGAAATGAACAGATAATAAAAAAAAACAAGTATCTTCAAGCTTTTTAAGAGTTAGTATAACAGAAAAAACGATATAAATGTTAGAGTTAGCAGGTATCATTATCCTCGGAATTTTAGCGCAATGGTTTGCATGGAAATTTAAGATTCCTGCAATTCTACCTTTAATTTTAATTGGGCTATTGGTTGGTCCAATTGCTGCAGAGTTTATCAATGAAGATGGCTCTAAATGGATAGAGCCAATTTGGAACGGTAAAAAAGGACTTTTCCCTGGTGATAGCCTGTATTATTTTGTGTCTCTTGCTATTAGTATTATTCTTTTTGAAGGTGGATTAACACTAAAACGAAGCGAAATAAGAAACGTTGGCCCTGTTATTACGAAACTAATTACACTCGGAGCTGCGGTTACTTTTTTTGGTGCAGCCATAGTAGCACATTATTTATTTGGCTTAAGTTGGGATTTATGCTTCTTGTTTTCTGGTCTCATCATAGTTACCGGACCAACAGTAATTACACCAATCTTAAGAAATATTCCATTGAAACGCGATGTTTCGGCAGTTTTAAAGTGGGAAGGTATACTTATAGATCCAATAGGTGCATTAGTCGCAGTATTAGTGTTTGAATTTATTTTTGTTGGTGGCGAAGTTGGTTTTACTAAAACAGCACTTATAGAGTTTGGTAAAATTGTATTATTCGGAACAACTTTTGGATTCACCTTTGCACATGCTTTAGTGTATGCAATTAATAAGAAATTTATTCCGCATTATCTTCTAAATGTAGTGTCACTTTCAGTAGTGCTTTTAGTATTTGTAGAGTCAGAACTTTTTGCTCACGAATCTGGTTTATTAGCGGTTGTGGTAATGGGTATGGTAATTGGAAATAGTAAATTAGACAACATAAAAGAGCTTTTATACTTTAAGGAATCTCTAAGTGTTTTATTGATTTCAATTCTATTTATTCTGTTAGCTGCCAACATAAATTATCAAGATTTAATGTTATTATATCGCTGGGAAACACTCGCGCTTTTCTTAACTGTTGTTTTTGTCATAAGACCTTTAGCAGTTCTAGTAAGTGCACAAGGTTCTAAGCTTAAAATGAATGAAAAGCTCTTTATCAGTTGGGTTGGTCCACGAGGTATTGTGGCTGCAGGTATTGCTTCTCTTTTTGGAAGTAAATTGAGAGCTGAAGATGTAGTAGGAGCAGAGTATATTACACCATTAGTGTTTATGATAGTTTTAGGAACCGTGCTATTTAATGCAACTACAGCACGATTATTTGCGCGTATTTCGGGAGTGTTCCTAACAAAGTCTGAAGGTATTTTAGTTATTGGCGCCTCAAAAGTGTCTCGTTTAATTGCGCAATATTTGGTTGAAAACGGAAGGCACGTTGTGTTAATTGACAGTAATCAAAATAATATTATTGAAGCTGAAAAAATGGGCATAGAAGCGCATACCGAGAACATTTACTCAGATACATTAAAAGATAATGTTGAATTTAATGACATAGGCTATTTATTGGCTTTAACAGGAAACGCAGATATTAACAAGTATGCTGTAGAAAAGTTTAGCGCCCAGTTTGGGGAGCATGGTTCTTTTAGATTAGCTTCAAAAATGGAGCTTGAAAATGGTTCTATCTCACCTGAAGATGGCGTTTTTACTTTGTCCGATGACTTTAACAATCTGATGTCTGTTACTCAGAATTACCCAGAAATTCATGAAGTTGCCGTCAAAGATTTAGACTCTTATAATTTGGTTTTAAACAATGTAAAATCAAATAAAGATCAAATACCCTTATTCCTTAAAACAAGTAAAGATATTATTCATGTGATTCCATCATTAGATGATAATGTTGAAAACGAAATTGACTCAAAAAGCAAACTCGTCTATCTTGGTAAAAAGATGGATGACGTTAAATAGAGTTCTAATTAGACAATTACTTTTGAGTTATAGATGATAGAGCAACTTAATTTAGAAAAAGAAGCGAAATCGCTTGAAAACAAAAGAAGAAGCCTCTTTGTTTTACATGGCTTGTATAAATTTATTGTAGCACCAATATTTCATATTGCTAAAGCAGTTAGCGTTGTTATAATCTTTGTAATTGTATTGTTTCCTCCACTTCTCATTTACCTCGCCGTTTCTGGTGGTGTTTGTATTATAACTGGCTTAATTCCTGCGCCAAGAATAATATATAAGCAAAGTGTTAAAGAGAAGTTTATGACACGCATTATTGCAAACATTAATTCAGCTTTAAACTTCAGTCTCTACAGTATAAACAAGGTTAATTTGAGAAATGCTGGTTTTTTTGGAAGCAGTTATTTTAATGACACCAAATATATTGTTGGTGACAATAATATTTCAGGAACATTGAATGATAAGGCCATAGAATTCTCTGAAGTTAAATTTTATAAGGAAACTGTTAATTACTCAAAAACTATTGGAGGTTGTTTGCTGTCTATAATACTTTTACCTGTATTTATAATTAGAGGCTTGTTAACGAGTACGCATGATGACGACGATGTGCCAATTTTTGGAGTTATAAAAGACGAACATGTGTTTTATAAAGGTCTATTTATGTTTGCAGATCTTAAGCTTGACTTTAGTTCTAATTTTTTATTGATACCTGATGAAAAATTGAAAAACACTGCGCAATTTTCAACTGAAGGATTTGGTAAACCATTGAGTGCGCTTAAGCTAGAACAAGTTGGTTTCGCCAATAACTACACTTTGTTTTGTACCAATAAAAATTCTGAAAAGCAAATATTAGAATCTTCAATTATTTCAGCTATTCAAAACACATATTTAAAAGCAAACCTTAAGCCGATACTTTCTGTGGTTAAAGGCAACGTTTATATGACGATACCTAATCAAGGAAACTTTTTAAACTTTAATGTTGCAAAGAAAGTTGGTGGCTCCGCGTTTTTTGAGCCTTATATTAATGAGTTTGAAAGATTTCAGAAGTTTATAGAAAGCATTACATCTCAATCGACTAAGTAGTTATAAATAATGAGCGAAAACAATAGAATAGATTATAGCAAATATGAAGTAGACGAATTAGCAGAAACCATTTCTGATGCTATTTTCTTTCCACTATATATAGGTAAAGTTTTCGGGACTGTACTCTTGGTGTTTTTAGTGCTTTTATCTTTGTTTGCGCATTTTTTTATTCCGAATACTTTTCTAGCAATTATATTTTGGATTATAACATTGGTTTTATCCTTACCATCAGTTGTAATATTTTCTGTAATTAGATTGTTCAGTACTATTCAGAGTGATATTGAAAAGGTATATGAAATTACATTAAAAACAGCTAAAGATGCATATAATGATGGTGGACTCTTAAAAGCCCAACGACAAGGCGATGTGCCATTAAAAACTACGTTTGCCGATGTGTTTAAAGGCGTTGCCCTGTTTGTGGTGAGACCAGTTTTGTGTAGAGTTTTAGAAAAACGAATTAAGGTTTTTTCTTATCCGTTTGTGTTTGTAATAAACTTAATATTTAAAAAGTTCATAACTAAACAATCTAAAGCAATTTCAGAAGAAGACGCTTTAAGTATTCAGACTCAAAGTGATGAATTAGAAGCTAAAAATTATAAATTCAGCGGAACAACCTTTAAGGTTTTTAAGTTTCCTTTTAGGTTGGCTTTGGTTATTTATGGTTTTGTAAACTTCTGTTTAGTTTACTTTTTCTATTGGGTGTTTTCTTAAATAGATGCCTTTGAAAAGGGATTTAAGTATTAATCATTCAACTTCAACACAGCCATAAACGCTTGCTGAGGTATCTCCACATTACCAACTTGGCGCATACGTTTTTTACCTTTTTTCTGCTTTTCTAAAAGTTTACGTTTACGAGAAATATCACCACCATAACATTTTGCGGTTACGTCTTTACGAAGCGCTTTAATGGTTTCTCTGGCAATAATCTTAGCACCAATAGCTGCCTGTACAGGAATATCAAACTGTTGACGCGGTATTAATTCTTTAAGCTTCTCTGTCATTTTCTTACCGATTGTATAGGCGTTATCAGCGTGTACTAAAGCTGATAATGCATCAACATTCTGTGCGTTTAGTAAGATATCAACACGTACAAGTTTAGAGGTACGCATTCCGATAGGCGCATAATCAAAAGAGGCATAACCTTTAGAAACTGTTTTTAAACGGTCATAGAAGTCAAAAACAATTTCAGCCAAAGGCATATCAAAACTCAATTCAACACGCTCAGTTGTTAGATATGTTTGGTTTGTTATTTGTCCTCGTTTTTCAATACAAAGACTCATTACAGGACCAACAAAATCAGCTTTTGTGATTATAGTGGCTTTAATAAAAGGTTCTTCAACACGGTTTAATGTTGAAGGTTCTGGTAAGTCAGATGGATTGTTTACAATTACGATATCATCAGGATTCTTATTGGTATAGGCATAGTAGCTTACGTTAGGAACAGTTGTTATCACTGTCATATTAAACTCTCTATCCAAACGCTCTTGAATAATTTCTAGATGTAACATACCTAAGAAACCACATCGGAAACCAAAACCTAAAGCTGCAGAACTTTCTGGTTGAAATACCAAAGAGGCATCATTAAGTTGTAGTTTTTCCATCGAAGCTCTAAGCTCTTCATAATCTTCAGTATCTACAGGATAAATACCAGCAAATACCATAGGCTTTACATCTTCAAAACCTTCAATGGCATTTGTGGTTGGGTTTTTAGCATCTGTAATAGTATCACCAACTTTTACTTCGCGCGCATCTTTAATCCCAGTGATTAAATAGCCTACATCACCAGCTTTTATTTCTTGTTTTTTTACCTGATTTAGCTTTAGTGTTCCAACCTCGTCAGCAAAGTAGTCTTTACCAGTAGCGATAAACTTAATGTTTTGCCCTTTTCTAATTGAACCATTGATGACTCTAAAGTAAGTTTCAACACCTCTAAATGGGTTATAAACAGAGTCGAAAATTAGGGCTTGTAGAGGTTCGTTAGGATTGCCTTCTGGGGCAGGAATTCTATCGATAATTGCTGCTAGAATATTCTCAACACCAAGACCCGTTTTTCCACTAGCTGGTATTACTTCAGAAGGATCACAACCTAACAAATCAACAATATCGTCAGTAACTTCTTCTGGGTTAGCACTTGGTAAATCTATTTTATTTAGAACAGGAATAATTTCTAGGTCATTCTCTAATGCCAGATACAAGTTAGAAATGGTCTGCGCCTGTATGCTTTGTGCAGCATCAACAATTAATAATGCACCTTCACAAGCGGCAATAGAACGAGACACTTCGTATGAAAAATCTACGTGGCCAGGAGTATCAATAAGATTTAGAATGTATTCTTCACCTTCATAAGTATATTCCATTTGTATCGCATGCGATTTTATGGTAATACCACGCTCACGTTCCAAGTCCATACTATCTAATAACTGATCTTGTTTTTCTCTATCAGTTACAGAACCTGTAAAGTCAAGCAAGCGATCGGCAAGTGTACTTTTTCCGTGATCAATATGCGCAATAATGCAAAAATTTCGAATATTCTTCATCTATCAATTCTAAATAAGACTGCAAATATAATTGATTTCTCGTGCTTTGAGATAGCAATAACAGCATTAAAAACCGTCGAATTACGGAAAAACCACAACAAAAAATAAAAAACAATATATATATTGCGCGTTACAATCCCATTTTAACCAATTTTTATCTTGAAGTCTTATCTAAGTTTACTTCTATTTTTACTGTCAATATATGCGGTTGCCCAGAACTCATCTATCTCAGGAAGAGTTATTGATGCAAATACAGAATTACCCATAGAATTTGCAAATATCGTTTTGATGAAAGATGATGTCTTTGTAAAAGGAACGTCTACTAATGAAACAGGTAATTTTGAATTTGAAGGATTGTCTAACGATACCTATAACATACGCATCAGCTACATTGGCTATGAAGATTTTGAGCAGATTATCGTTTTAACGGGTGATTTGGATTTAAAAAATCTCAAACTAAAAGGTTACCCCGAAAGCTTAGATGAGGTCACCATTATTGCCACTAAGCCAACAATTACCAAAAAGCCTGATAGGCTTGTTTTTAATATTGAAAATACAGCTTTGGTTGAAGGCTCAACTTTGGGTGTTCTTAAAAATACGCCTGGCGTTATAGTTAGTGATGCAGGCATTAATATAAAAAGTGCGCCTGCAACCGTATTTATAAATAATAGACGTGTGCAGTTAACCACGGAAGAACTTATGCAGTTGTTAGATAATTCTCCGGCCAATAGTATCAAATCTGTTGAGGTCATCACTAATCCACCAGCAAGTTATGATGCTGATAGCGGCTCAGTGATTAATATTGTAATGAGTAAAAATCTAATTACAGGTTACAGAGGAAATATTGCAACAAATTTCACACAAGGTGTATTTCCAAGATATAATGCGTCTACGAGTCATTTCTTTAAAAATGACAAGATAAATCTCAATCTCAATTATAGTTTTTCAAAGAATAAAACCAATAGAGATAATGACGATGCGGTTGATTTTCTTAATAGTGGCGGCGAAATTGAGCAGCTTTGGCTATCAAAAACAAACCGTAATACTTGGGTAGAGAACCATAACCTTAATTTGAATTTTGATTATTTTCTAACTGATCAAAGTACGTTAAGCTTAACAAGTACCGCTCTATATACACCTTATTTTAAGTATCAAATTAATAATGAAACAAACATTTTTGATGCTGATGGTAATTTCTTAACTAGTTTTGAAGCACTAAACACTTCAAGAGACAATAAATACAATATTGGTACTGACCTTGTTTTTAATCATAATTTTAAAAACGACGCAAGCCTTTCAATAAATGGACATTTTACAGTTTATGATTACGATCGTGAGCAAGATGTTTTTCAAGATGAACTGATCGACGATGATTCTGACTTTAACACATTAGCAAATCAAGAAACACAGATTTATTCAGGTAAAGTAGATTATAGCTTACCAATTGGTGACAGCTCAAGTTTTGAAACTGGTGCAAAATTTTCTAATGTAAATACAGATAGTGATATTACCCGATTAAACAATATTGGTGGATCAACGGTTATAGATGAAGCGAATACTGACGCCTTTAAATATGACGAAAGCGTTTTTGCGGCCTATGCAAATTATAGTAAATCTTGGGATAAATGGGATTTAAATGTTGGTTTAAGAGCAGAACAAACAAATATTGAAGGAGAGTCTGTAACGCTAAGCACAACCAACACCCAAGATTATTTAAATGTATTCCCAACCTTAAGTGTGTCGCACCAACTCACTGACGATGTAAGCATTAGTGGTAATTATAAACGAAGTATTGTAAGACCAAGTTATACCAACTTAAATCCGTTTACACTCTTTTTAAATGAAAATACACGCGTACTTGGTAATCCAAATTTATTACCAACCTATATTGATGATTATAAAATTGGAGTAGAGTTCTTAAGATATTTCTCGGTAGAAGCTTACTACATGAATTTTGATGGAGACATTGCCGAAATACCAAGGCAAGATAATGACACTAACATCATAGAATGGACTCCAGTAAATCTAGACAATAAAGTTGATTATGGATTTGATTTTTCTTGTGTGTATTATCCATCAAGAAGATATGGGTTTTCCGCAGTTTTATCTATTTTTAATGTGAATGAAGAGGCTAACTTTGGTACTGAAAAGGTGGAATTAAATCAGTGGTCTCAATTATATATTTTCACGCCATATTTGTCGTTATTGAAGGATTATAGTCTTAATATAAATGCGAATTTTTGGTATGTGAACAAACAACTTCAGAATTTACAAACCATAGAAAACCAATTAATTTCTAGCATCAATATTTCAAAAACAATCTTAAAGAAAAAAGGTGTTTTAACTTTAAGTGTTGAAGACATCTTTAACATGCAAGATTTTGATGTGGCTGTCAACTATTTAAATCAATCGAGTAGAGGTTTTATGGATCTAGATAATCGTTTTGTAAAACTAGGATTCCGATACAATTTTGGAAACACAAAATTGAGCACCAATGAGCGCGCTACTGAAGCTGAAGAAAGAGATAGGATTAAAGATCTTGATTAAAACAATTGAGGCTTAAGGCATAACAAATTTTATTGTATATTTCGAATCTATCTAAATCAATATTTAAAATGAAAAAATTCTTTGCTCTCGTATGTGTATTTAGTTTGTTGACCGCATTTACATGCGAAAACGAACCATTAGATGATAGTTTAGACGCTAGTTCTAACAATGATACTGGTGGAGGTGATAATAATGGTGGAGGAAATACTGGTGGTAATGCAGCTGATTTAGTAGGGACTTGGATTTTAGACGAATTTTCAGCAGAGGCGAGTTCTGACGTGGATTTTGGTGGTCAACTCATTTCTTCAGATGTAGACGTATATAGCACAACTGTTGATTATACAGTGGTTTTTACAGATAGTGATTTCACAACTAATGGAAGCTATAGTTATGTTGCTGACGTTACTGCTAATGGAATGAATTTTGGAAGCGACGAATATACTTTAGATAATGTTAATGGTTCTGGTGGATATACTGTAGACGGTAATGAAATTTCTACTGACGGAGCGTTCTTTGAATTCACTTTTGAAGGTATGGATGACTCCTTGTTAGATGGCCCACAAACCGCGAATTTCTCGTTCTCAAACAACGGACAAACACTAACATTTTCTCAAAACCAAACAACAACAGAAACGGATGAGTTTACAGGTGCTACTGTAACATCAACAACCGTTAGTTCTTCAGTTTGGACGAAGCAATAAATCATGAAACATAAAACAATAATTACCAAAATACATTTAGTGATTTCGGTAATTATTGTTATTCCAGCAGGTCTTATCTATGGGTTTGAGCCTCAATCTTTATTAGATATGTTAAACGAAACCATAGACGAGCATAATTTTTCTAAAGCTGTCATGGGAATATATCTGTCATTCTCAATACTATGGATTACAGGTTTGTTTAAATCTCAATATTTAAAGTACGCCATATTCACGAATATTTTTTTCATGTTAGGCCTAGGAATTGGACGTGTTATTAGTATTAATGTAGATGGTCTACCATCATTACCCTTTCTTTTAGGTACGTTAGGAGAATTGACTCTTGGTTTTTATGGTGTTTGGCTTATTAACAGTAAATACATTGAAATGTCTTAGATTTGCATCAAAATTAAAGACTTGGTTAAAATAGGTGATATAGAATTAGGAGAGTTTCCGTTGTTGTTAGCACCAATGGAAGATGTGAGTGATCCGCCATTCCGTGCGTTATGCAAGGAGCAAGGAGCTGATGTAGTATATACTGAGTTTGTATCTAGTGAAGGTCTAATTCGTAATGCAGCTAAAAGTGTTATGAAGCTAGATATTTATGAAAAAGAACGTCCTGTTGGTATTCAGATCTTTGGCGCCAATATGGAAAGTATGCTTCAAACCATTGATATTGTAGAGAAGTCTAATCCAGATATCATAGACATAAACTTTGGGTGTCCAGTAAAGAAAGTCGTTTCTAAAGGTGCAGGAGCAGGCATCCTTAAAGATGTTTGTCTTATGGAAAAGCTTACTGCCGAAATGGTAAAGCGCACCAATCTTCCGGTAACCGTAAAGACACGTTTAGGTTGGGATCACGATTCTATAAAAATAGTAGAAGTTGCCGAACGTCTTCAAGATGTTGGCATTAAATCTATTGCTATTCATGGTAGAACCAGAGCTCAGATGTATAAAGGTAATGCCGACTGGAAACCTATTGCCGCTGTAAAAAACAATCCTCGTATGCATATTCCTGTGTTTGGAAATGGTGATGTAGATACACCAGAACGCGCTGCAGAGATGAGAGATAGTTATGGCTTGGATGGCGCAATGATAGGTAGAGCAACTATAGGAAATCCTTGGTTTTTTAAACAAGTAAAGCACTACTTTAAAACAGGTGAACACTTACCGCCAATTTCAATGATAGAACGTGTAGAAGCTGCAAGACGTCATCTTCAAATGTCAATTGATTGGAAAGGGGAGAAGTTAGGTGTTTTCGAAACCAGACGTCATTATACCAATTATTTTAAAGGTATACCGAACTTTAAAGAATACAGAATGAAGATGGTAACCAGCGATGAATCTAAAGATGTTTTTGCTGCTTTTGATGAGGTTTTAGAGAAATTTGGAGACTATCAATTCGCACATTAATTGTTAATCAACTTTTGGGTAATACGCTGTGAAGCAATTCTTGATGCAACAATACCTAAAGTAAGAATTGTGGCTAATACAATCAAAACATTAGTCGGATCCATATGAACAGGATAGGCTAATTCTGGAGTTAGCATTATTAACTCAAATGTTTGTTGTAAAACCACAACTACAACACCTAAAAACACACCGATTAGACCACTTACTAAGGTCATTAAGCTACCTTGAAAAAAGAAAATCGTTTTTATAGTTTTAGGCTCTGCACCAATATTAAATAATGTATTCAATGATTTTTTCTTGTCTAAAATCATCATAATAATAGCACCAATTACATTAAATAAGGCGATAATAATAACCAATGTAAAGATGAGATAAATAGCGAGGTTCTCAGTGTTTAGCATTTTGTATAATGCATCATTAAGTTGCTCTCGGTTTTTAACTTCAAATTGATTTGGAAACTTGTCTTGAATGTGTTCTCGTATGACGTCTTCATTCGCATTTTCAATGAGTTTTATTTCTAAAGCACTCATCTGATTTTCCTTGTAACTCAAAAGTTCTTTGGCAAGTTCAATATTACTAAAGATATATTCATTGTTGAGTTCTTCATTAATATCAAAAAGGCCAACATTTGTAACAAAAGCAGAATTATAAGCACCTTTAATTGAAGTAATTTGTCCTTTACCAGGTTTAGGAACATAAACCGAAAGCGGTTTTAGAAAATCAAAAACTCCAAAGGAAAGCTTATTAGAAATGCCCCAACCAGAGATGACCTCATTTCCATCTTGAGAAACCCATTTACCTTGTTTTATCATCGAGTCAATACTAGTAACTTTAATAAAATTACCATCAACTCCTTTAAGAGTTGCTAAGACGTTTTTGTTTTCAGATTTTAAGATGACACGTTCTTCTATGACCTTAGAATAAGAAAGTATGCCATTTATATTTTCAAGTTCATTGAGATCATTATCAGTGAAAATAAAGGATTTACCCTGCGCAGGTATTAGTTTTAAATCAGGGTCAACAAAAGAAGAAAATTCAAGGCTATAATTTTTTAATCCTGCAAAAACAGACAATACAATAAAGAGTGCTGCAGACGCAATAACCACTCCACCAGAAGCAATTAACGTCATTATATTTATAGCATTATTACTACTCTTAGAAAAGAGATAACGTTTTGCTATATATAATGGGAAATTCACTTAAGATTTTTTGCGCTTATCTAAAAGATCAGGATCTTCTAATGGGTTGTCTTCACCTTTAAGAGAACGTTCAATACCATCAATATATTCTAAAGAATCATCAATGAAAAATTCTAGCTGAGGCATTCTTCTTAATTGGTGACGTGTGCGTTGCGCAAGTTCATGACGAATAAGCGGCGTATTAGATCTAATACCTTTTAGAAGCTCTTCAGCTTCTGTATTTGGGAAGATACTAAGGTAAACCTTAGCAATAGACAAGTCTACAGTAACACTAACTTTAGTTACTGAAATAATTACTCCTTTAAGACCTCCAGATGAAGCTGCGTATTGTAAAACCTCCGCTAAATCTTGTTGTAGAATTCCACCTATTTTTTTCTGTCTATTACTTTCCATGCTGCAAAAGTAGCTGATATTCTACTATTATAGTATTTTTATGTAACAAAAATCATGTTTTAAGATGAGATTAATTCCGTTATTTCTCAAAAATTAAAAACCAATAAGGATGTTAAAAATAGAACATATAGGTATTGCAGTAAAAGATATAGAAAGCTCTAATGATTTGTTTAAATCTCTATTTGGGGAAGCGCACTACAAAATAGAAGATGTGGAAAGCGAAGGTGTAAAAACGTCTTTTTTTAAGTGTGGTCCAAATAAAATAGAATTGCTTCAAGCCACAAATGAAGATAGCCCAATAGCAAAGTTTGTTGAAAAGAAAGGTGAAGGTATACACCATATAGCATTTGCAGTAGATGATATAGAAAAAGAACTAGAACGATTAACAAATGAAGGGTTTAGCCTTATTCATAAGGTGCCTAAAAAAGGTGCTGATAATAAAATTATAGCCTTTCTACACCCAAAATCTACAAATGGTGTACTTGTAGAATTATGTCAAGATGCCTAATATTAAATTGAAACAAATTTCTTGTAGAGTATTAAAATATATAGTAATATTGCACACTCTTTAATTTTAAGGAGATTGACAAGAGTCAATAGGTCCTATAACTCAGTTGGTTAGAGTATCTGACTCATAATCAGAAAGTCCCTGGTTCGAGCCCAGGTGGGACC
Source organism: uncultured Flavobacteriaceae bacterium (assembly GCA_964517835.1). GTDB lineage: Bacteria > Bacteroidota > Bacteroidia > Flavobacteriales > Flavobacteriaceae > Winogradskyella. Next base: position 14,332 of record CAZFEV010000042.1, read on the forward strand.
ACAATTGTAAAACTGTTTCATTAATTTGAGGCAGTTTTTTTGTTTTTATTGATAACATTGTGGGCGAGAAGTTTATGCTGAGCTTGTCGAAGTAAGCCCAGGTGGGACCACAAAAAACGCTAAGAATAATTCCTTAGCGTTTTTTTATATATAGCTATTAATCCTATTTCTTGATAAAAATCACTTAACAATTACCTTTCTTACAATACTTTTTCCTTGCGTATTGGTAATTTTAACTAAGTAAATACCGCTAGGTAAGTTTTCATTATTAACGTTGATTCCATTTATACTAAAGACATCGAGTTTAAGTTCTTCATCTGTTAATACTGTAATTTTAGAGTCTTCACCTATAATTTTATATGTGGTGGTTTTAGAAAAAACTTCATTAGATAAAAGAGGTGTGTTTTCATAAACTCTTATATGACCAGAATCTGTGCCATTACCATCATTGTATGGTGCTCCTATAGCTAAAACTGAACCATTAGAGGATAGCGCTACAGATTGTCCTGAATAATCTGAAGCAGCTTCGCCATCAATATCACTTCCTATTTGCATCCAGTTACCAGATTGATTTTGATACACTCTTACGTGTCCAGAATCTGTGCCATTGCCATCATTAGAGTCTGCGCCAATAGCAACAATACTGCCATCAGAAGATAGGCTCAAAAAATAACCAGATTGGTCTCCTGCTGCTTCTCCATCTATATCAGAACCAATCTGAATCCAGTTACCAGATTGATTTTCAAAAACCCTTACGTGACCAGAATCGGTTCCATTACCATCATTAGCTAATCCACCAGATGCAATAATATTTCCGTTTGCAGATAGACTTATCGATGACCCAAAGTAGTCTTCTGAAGCTTCACCATCAATATCATTTCCTATTTGAGTCCAAGTGCCAGAAATATTTTGATAAACTCTTACGTGTCCAGAATCGAGACCGTTATCACTATTATAATCTGCTCCAATAGCCAAAGTATTACCATCAGAAGATAAACTTACTGCTACACCAGAATCATCTCCATTAGATTCTCCATTTATTTTCTGTCCAATTTGAGTCCAAGTGCCAGATTGGTTTTCGTATATTTTGGTGTAACCACTGTTATTAATTGGTGCTCCAATTGCTATTTTATTACCATCAGAAGATAGACTAATTGAATACCCGAAATAATCTTCGGAAGCTTCACCATCTAAATCTTGTCCTAATTGAGTCCAATTGTTTGATTGGTATTTGTAAATTTTTACTTTTCCAATATTTGGTGTAGCGATTGAAAGTGAGTATGCAGAAGCTCCTACGGCCAGAACAGTTCCGTCAGAAGATAGACTAATAGTGTATCCAAATTGATCAAAATCTGCTATTCCTTCAATTTTTTGCCCAATTTGAACCCAATTTCCTGATTGATTTTGATATACTTTTACATAACCAGAATCTGCAAAACCAATTCCGTTATTAGAATTGTCTGCGCCTACTGCCATTATAGATCCATCTGCAGAAAGTGCTACCGAAACTCCGCAGCCATCGCCAGCATTTTCTCCATTAATATTTTGCCCAACTTGTGTCCATTGCGAGTAGACGAAAAGCGAGTTAAAAACAATTAGAATAAAAAAGTAGTTGTGTTTATTCATAAGTATTTAGATTTGGTGGTTTGTTGTCGTTATTCTTTAATAAATTTTGTTGTAGAGTTACCTGTTTCGGTATAAAGTTTAATGAAGTAAGTGCCTGTCTTTAACTTGCTGACATTAATAGCGTCCAAATTATGCTTCATAGACATTACTCTCTGACCTATAGAATTATAAATTTCTATGTGTTTTATTTTACTATCTATATTTTTATGTGATAAAGTGATAACCTCTTTTACAGGAATTGGATATATAGAAACTTCAAGTAGGTTGTTATCTTCAATAGATAATACAGCGTTTAAGTCGTAAACTCGAGTATGACCAGAATAAGCACCATTATCACTGTTAGCAATTGCACCAATAGCCACAATACTTCCATCTGCATTTAAACTCACAGAAAAACCAGATAAGTCGCCAGCAGCTTCACCATCTATATCAGAACCAACCTGAACCCAATTACCATTGTTATGTTTAAATACTCGAATATGACCAGAGTTATTACCGTTTCCGTTGTTAAAGCGTGCACCAATTGCAACCACATTTCCTGTATCGTTTAAGCTAACAGCATAACCTGATTGATTTGCTGCGGCTTCACCATCAATATCTGCTCCTATTTGTGTCCAGACATTTCCTAAATTTTCAAAAACTCTAACGTGTCCAGAGCTATTGCCATTACCATCATTTGAAGTTGCTCCAATAGCAATTATACTTCCATCTGCATTTAAACTTATAGAGCGTCCAGACAAATCTCCAGATGATTCTCCGTCTATATCATTACCAACTTGAGTCCAATTTCCCGTTTGGTTTTCAAAAATCCTAACGTGACCAGAATTACTACCGTTACCATTATTTGTAATAGCTCCAATAGCCACAATAGCTCCATTAGCACTTAAGCTAACAGAAAACCCAGATTCATCACCTGCAACTTCACCATCAATATCAGCACCTATTTGAGTCCAAACACCAGATTGATTTTCAAACACACGAACGTGTCCTGCATTTGCTCCATTACCATTATTAATAATCGCTCCAACCGCTACAATCGTTCCGTTTGCGTTTAAGCTTAAAGAATAACCAGATTGATCACCAGCGTTTTCGCCGTCAATATCAGCACCTATCTGAGTCCATACTCCGTTTAAGTTTTCATAAATACGAATATGACCAGAGTCATTGCCATTACCATCGTTTGAAGGTGCTCCGATTGCAATAATATTTCCTGCTGAATTAATATCTAATGACCAACTAGATTGGTCTCCTGCATTTTCACCATCGATGTCTGCACCTATTTGAGTCCATAAACCATTTAAATTTTCATAAACACGAACGTGACCAGAATCAGTGCCATTATCATCATTGTCTTTAGATCCTACAGCGATAATATTACCATTGGCATTTAGGCAAACTGAATGACCAGATAAATCTGAAGCAGATTCGCCATCAATATCGTTACCTATTTGTGTTTGAGAGCATATAAATGTAGGAAGTAATAAAAGGATACATAAAATGGGTTTCAACATATTAATAATATTAAGATGAGTGTGCTTTTGTAAGTGTTAGAAATGAGATAGTATCAATTGAATGTTAACGAGAAATTTTTATTTAAATAGAAATTTTTATCGCTAAAGATTAAATTGTGAAGAATACAACAACTGTGTTATTCTTTAGGCTCTATACAATGTTAACTGTGATCTTTTTAAACTCAAAAAAATATGGGGTTACAAAAAGGGATACATTTTGTAACGCTTTATTATTAAGGCTTAGTAGATGCTTTTATGGTAGAAACTTAATTTTACAATTAAGCAGAACATTAACAATTATGCTTTAAGAAAATGCCTGAAGATAGGTGTCTAATGTTATAGAACTATCTAAACTAAGCTTTTTCCTAATCCGGCTTCTCATAGTTTTTACAGCATAGTCAGAAGTACCTCTTATGCTAGCAATTTCTTTTCTGCTTAAACCCATACTTATAAAAGAACACACTTCTATTTCGGTTTTAGATAATTCGGGATGCTTATTTTTCAATTTTTGAATGAAGGCATAACTAACTTCTTGAATATTTTCATTAAAGATTTTTAATTTTTCGTCATCAAGTTTTGATGCTCGTAATTCTATTAAAATGTTATTAAGGTCAACTATTTTATCATTTTCAGAATCTTTAGAAATATCTTTTAAACCTTGTTCTATCTTCTCTTTAGACCTAATTTGTTTTATGGTTTCAGTAAATAAGAGCTTTATTTCTTCAGATTTTGAAACCACTTTTTTGTTGAGTAAAATGTTTTCATAAACCTGATTTTTTAATCTTTGTTTATTAATAATATAGCCAATAACAGCAATCGCAAGCACTATAACAAAGCCTAAAATGAAAAACCCAAAGCGCTTATTAGCATTATGTTTTAAAATTTCTTCATCAATTTTTTTTTGTTGAACAAATTTTAGACTGTCAATAGTTTTTTGCTTATCAAAAGCTATTTGAGCTTCAAACTCTACAAGTTTTCTAAAATTTTTACGGTTATCTATACGTTTTTTTGTTCCAACATAATTAAGGTGTTGTAAATAAGCATTCTTGTAATCTCCTAGTTTAACATAGGTATTGCTTAAGCCTAAAAAACGGTACATTAAACGACTGCTATCTTGCGTTTTTAGATTGAATTCTATTGCATTTTTATAATAGTCAACAGCTTTTTTAGGGTTTCCATATTTTCTATGATAGGTGCCAAAAGCTGCATTTACCTTTTCTTGTCCTGTTATGCTTCCAATTTTTTTATAACCTTCGTCAGCTAGCTTTAAATAATGTAACCCTTCTGAAGGTTTCTTCTTTAGCGAATAACAGTTATATAATAAGTATGCAGTATTAGCAATAGCTCCTTGTATTTTTTCTCTTTTTGCAACTTTATGTGCTTCTAGTGCCAACTCTAGAGCTTTGTCATATTCTTTAGATCTTATATTATACTGAATATAAAGACTTTTTATTCTTAAAGGAACATCAAAATCATTGCATAATTCTGCAAGCTCTAATGCTCTATCTAAATTTTCTTTTGCTTTATGATAATCTTTGTTAGCATACCAAATTGTATATAACTCTTTGTAAGAAAGAGCAAGTTGGCAACTATCACTAAACAACAATCGCTCTTCTTTATTTTGAAGTGCTAATTTTAGAGATTCTTCATAATTTAGATTCCTTCGCATAAAGCCCAAATAGGCATCTGTAATGGTAATGCGCTGTTCTCTTAAAAGTTTGTTGTTGGGATATTCATCAACTAACTTATTAATTAAACTGTAAGCTTCAATTGTATTCTTTTTTCCAACAACAGGATACTTGTAGTACTGTTCTACAACAGGCATTAACTCTGCTAAACGTGTACTATCTTCTTCAAAGGTTGATTGTGCAGAGACTAGATTAATAATACTTGCGAAAAGTACATACAACAAAGTAACACTGGTTAGTGTCTTTTTAGGAAGCTTAAGGTTGGTCATACTTATATCCTTTACATAGACAAAGCTAATGGAAACTTTTAAAATTAGTTTAAACAAAAATTATTAGCATTTTGTTTCTGGAAAGTAAAACACTTTATGTTTATAGATATCTAATGTTGTTTGATTATTGTTTTACAAAAACATCTACAACCAAACCACTTTTTCTTCAATAGGGCTTGGAACGCGTTCTGTAGAAGGTGTTTCAATATATCCTAAATAGAAAAAACCTAAACAGCGTTCACCGTCATTTAAATCAAAAAACTCATCCATATACTCTATAAGTGCTGGTGAGCTCCAATAACCGCCAAGCTCTAAACCTTGTGTAGCCAACCATAGGTTTTGAACAGCCATTGCTGTTGCGGCTATTTCTTCCCACTCTGGTAGAATTTCGTGACGCTGCATACAAATTGCTATTACAGCTCCCGCTTTTGTAGGGTTAGTTTTTATCTTGTTGTATTTAAAATCTGAGAATTTTGGAGTCGTGCTCTTAAACTTTTCTGCAAGAAATTCGCCAAACTTTAATTGAGATTCACCATGCATTACTTTAAATCTCCATGGTTCTGTTTTTCTATGAGTTGGCGCCCAATTCGCTGCTTCTAATAATTGTTCTATTTTCCATTTTTCAACAGTTTTGTCAGAAAATTGAGTTGGATATACGGATCGTCTACTCTTAATAGTGTCTAAAATCATTTCACCTTTTTTAAAGCAAATTTACTGTAATTTGAATTGGTGAGGTAAAGTATTTTATGCCTATCGTGGCAAATTCAATTTGGGTGTGAAAAAGGTCAACCGAGACTATTTGGTTAAGTTATTAACTATTATATTAAGAAAAGCTTAAAAAACGCACTTTATCGACAATATTTGCACTTTAAAGACGTTTTTTAACTAAATAAATTGGGTGAGAATGGTTTTTTTTATACTTTTAGCCCTTGATTTAATACATATACCGCATTATTAACATCATGCAAAACAACAATAAATTTGCCCTTGTGTTGCTATTTTTAGTAAGCTTTGCTTCTAATGGTCAAACCGTAACACCACCACCACCTACTGGACCGCCACCACCAGGATTTCCTATTGATAGCGGTGTTCTTATTTTGTTTATTATTGCGTTTTTATTCGGAATATATAAAGCAAGTAAGTTTTCAAAAAAATCAGTGTCTTAATTCGTTTAAGCGCTTCACATATTTTCCAATCACATCAAATTCTAAATTAACCGTATCGCCAACCTTTAGGTGCTTAAAGTTAGTATGATTATAGGTGTAAGGTATAATAGCCACGGAAAAGCTATTTAATTTAGAGTTCACTACCGTCAAACTCACACCATTAATGGTTATTGAGCCTTTTTCAATTGTAACATTGCTTAAACTCGGGTCGTATTCAAAGGTGTATGTCCAACTTCCGTTTTCTTCTTGTACTTCCGTACATGTAGCTGTTTGATCCACGTGACCTTGAACAATGTGACCATCTAATCGATCCCCTAATTTCATAGCGCGCTCTAGATTAATGGCATCACCAACAGATAATCGTCCAATATTGGTTTTATCTAAGGTTTCCTTTATAGCTGTAACGACATAATTATCTTTATCAATACTTACTACCGTTAAACAAACACCATTATGAGCAACACTTTGATCAATTTTTAATTCGTCGGTAATGGAAGAACTTACCGTAAGATGTAGATTGGTGTTTTCTTGTTTTAGATCTTCAATTTTACCTAATTTCTCTATAATCCCTGTAAACATGCTATTTGTTTAAATTAAGTTAGATTTGCATTTACAAAGTTACTTACTTAAGAGTTGCCTTAAATCAATTTTAATAAAAAAATAGCATTATTAGAGTAGTATGAAACATGAAGAAACAGTTGTAGTCGGGATTTCTATTGGTGATCTAAATGGTATTGGGCCAGAAATAGTGCTAAAGGCTTACGAAGACCCAAGATCATTAGAACTAAGTACACCGGTGGTTTTTGCTTCTGGTAAAACAATGCAGTTTTTTAAGAATCAATTTAAGAGTAAAATTAATCTCTTTAATATTGATAGCGCTGACAAATTAGTTCACGGTAAGTTCAATGTAGTTAATGTTTGGAAAGAGCCTGTGAAAATTGAATTTGGTAAAGAAGATAAAAAAATAGGTTCTTATGCTATTAAATCTTTGGAAGCGGCAACAAATGCTTTGAAAAATGGTAAAGTAGATGTATTAGTCACAGCACCAATTAATAAGCACAATATTCAATCTGAAAAATTTAATTTTCCTGGACACACCAATTATTTGGCAAAATCACTTAATGGAAAAAGTTTGATGTTTATGGTGTCCGAAGGTTTACGCGTAGGACTTTTAACAGACCACGTACCACTTAAAGACGCTTCAGAACATATAAATGAAGACCTTATAAGAGAGAAGTTAGAGACTGTAATAACCTCACTAAAACAAGATTTTAGAATTAGAAAACCTAAAGTTGCAGTATTAGCTATAAATCCTCATGCTGGTGACAATGGAGTTATAGGTGAAGAAGATGATACGGTATTAAAACCTGCTCTTGAAAAAATACGAGCTGAAGGCCATTTAGTGTTTGGTCCTTACTCAGCAGATAGCTTTTTTGGTTCTAACACATATAAGAGTTTCGATGCCATTATTGCATCATATCACGATCAAGGTTTAATTCCTTTTAAAACCATAACATTTGGTCAAGGTGTAAATTTTACAGCAGGCTTAGATAAAGTGAGAACATCACCAGATCACGGTACTGCCTATGAAATTGCCGGCAAAAACAAGGCTGATGCAGGTTCTTTTATGCAAGCAATAGAGACTGCCATTCAGATTTTTAAGAATAGAACAGAGTACTTACACTACAGTAAAAGCCCTTTAAAAAAGGCTTCAAAATAGATATGAACAAAAATTGTTAATATCTGAGTGTAAATAAGGAAAAATTTATATATTTGCACGCTCAAAATGTGTGTGGTAATGAAGGTATTAAAAGAATATAACATACCCTTTATAGGTCTAAAAGTAGGAGAACACCATTTTGAATTTGATGTAGACAATACGTTCTTTCAACATTTTGAGTATGACGAGTTTAATGCAGTTGATGTAAAAATTGATCTAAACTTTGTAAAGAAAACGACACTTTTAGAGTTGTATTTTACAGCAACAGGTTTTGTAAATGTCAATTGTGATTTAACTAACGAACCATATAACCAAACTATTGAAGATGAGTTTAAATTGGTTGTAAAGTTTGGTGATGCGTATAATGATGACAATGAAGACATCTTAATTGTACCACATGGTGAATATGAAATTAACGTTGCACAATATATATATGAACTTATTGTGTTAGCTGTACCAGCAAAACGGGTTCATCCAGGTATTGAAGACGGCACATTAAAGTCAGATATACTCTCAAAATTAGAAGAACTAAGTCCTAATGTAGGCGAAGAAAAGAATGAATCAGAGGATATTGATCCTCGTTGGAATAATTTAAAGAAACTATTAACGGATAAATAACATTTAAAATGGCACATCCAAAACGTAAAATATC
>CAZFEV010000043.1:0-21511 GCA_964517835.1 uncultured Flavobacteriaceae bacterium
GTTGACTTTATTCATCATTTGCACACCATGTACTAAGGTTGCACCACCTTTTATTGCTGCGCCTACATGTATGGCTTCCATCATTTCTTCTTTGGTAACGCCTCGTTGTAAAGAATCTTTTGTATAGGCATCTATACAATACGGACATTGTTCTGTATGTGCTACTGCTAAAGCAATGAGCGATTTTTCGCGAGCTGTTAGCGCGCCTTCTTCAAATACTTTACCGTAATAATCAAAAAACTTGTTGCCAAGTTCTTCATCCCATTCTGTGATTTTTCCGAATTTTCTTAAATCTGCTGGGTCGTAATATGTTTTAGACATTTAGTAGTTGTTGTTAGATATAAAAACTGAATATACCACTTTTTGTCGAAGCTAATTCTTAAAGATTACAGAAAAGTTGAAATTAATTTTATTTGAATAATAGTGCTAAAAAAACCCGATTTATTCAAATCGGGTTTTCATCTAGAGTTAGTTAGAAATTAGGCAACGTGTTTAGAAAAATTATGTATCGCGCTGACCTGAGTTTTAAAGATTGGTTTTAAAAACCTTGATAATTGGTCATATTCAATTAAAAAAGCATCATGACCATGAATGGATTTAATTTCATTGATAGTAACATCATCCTTTAAACCTTTTAGTTCTACGTAAGTATTCCAGTTTTCGTCTGGTTTAAAAAACAAATCAGAATTAATAGTGATGATATGAATAGAGCTTGAAATTTTTGAAGCCACTTCTAAAAAGTCTTTTCTACCTTCTGTAATATCAATAGTTCTTAATATCTGATTCATCGTTTTATAAGCTGAAATACTAAATCTATTATTAAGTGTTTTACCATGATGGTTCAGCCATGATTCTATATTGAATAACTCAGCATTTCTTTTAGTCCTACTAAATTTATCGGTTAGAGATTCTGGTGTTCTGTACAACGTCATGGCGTGCATTCTTGCATCTGCTAATGGTCTACTAGAGTTATTTAAAATGGCATCTTGAATGTGACAATTTGCAATCAACCAATCAGTAGATTTCCAATCTGTAGCAATAGGGATCAAATGCTCAATTAAGTTTGGTTGTAATGCCGCGAGTTCCCATGCAATCCCACCGCCAACTGATCCTCCAATTACCGCAAATAGCTTATCTATATGTAATAGCTTAAGACCTTGGGCAAAAATATTGGCGATATCTCTTGCTGTAAAATCCTTGTAATTTTCAATTAAGTTTTGGCTTACATTATCATAGCCATTTCCAGGAATATTAAATGCCAATATGGTGTAATCGTTTGTGTCAATACATTTTTTATCACCAATTAAATCATTCCACCACCCGTTTTCACCAGTAACGTTAGAATTACCAGTAAGTGCATGATTAACAAGTATTATAGGTGCTTCACCAAGTGCAACACCAAAGACTTGGTAAGACAATGAAATATCTAGTGTCTTACCGTTTTGTGTCTTGTAATTTGGAATAATGATATATTTTAGATGACTCATTTTCTCAACTTTTAGATACATTGTACTCCTTTTCAACTGCTATTGAAATTGGCGTATTGTTTTGAAGATTATCTTTTACTGGGCAACGTTCTTCAACAATTTGTAACCACTTGGTCAAGGTTTCTATGCTAGCTTCGGTATCTGGAATTAAGTGCAATTTTATGCTTTTAAAACCCGCACGCTCTTTATTAGAATGGCCGAGAAAACGTTCTGGATTTAAGTCCCCATGAACTTCAATTTTTAGACTGTTTATTACAAAGCCTAATTCTTTGGCTACAACATGACCAACCACATTAATGCAACCCGCAAATCCGGCAAGTATGTATTCAACAGGATTCGGAAAATCGTCTGTTCCTCCTAAGGTTTCAGGTTCGTCAATGATGACTTTAAATTGTCTTGTATGTCCTGTAAATTTTGTTGCAGATGAGCTCTCACCTGTAACACTAAATATTAAATTACTCATTTCTTTCTGTTTTTTTATGGTTAGTAGAAGTAGATGTCTTTTTCATAGGTAAAGACATCTACTTTCAAACTAAAACAACACTAATTAATATTTAATTTTGAAGTGCTTTTTGTTGTTTCACAACCGCAAAAGCTTCCTTCAAATCAGCTTTTAAGTCTTCAATGTTTTCTATTCCGACAGAAAGACGAATAAGGTCTTTTGTTACTCCAGTACTTTCTTGAGCTTCATCGCTTAATTGTTGATGCGTAGTACTCGCTGGATGAATTATTAGTGATTTAGTGTCACCAATATTTGCAAGTAAGGAGAATAGTTTTGTGGTGTCCGCAATAGTTTTTGCAGCTTCATAACCACCATCTACGCCAAAAGTTACAATACCGCTTTGTCCATTCGGAAGATATTTTTCAGCGAGAGTTTTATACTTGCTCGATTCTAAACCAGGATAATTTACCCAATTAACTTCTAGCTGTTCTTGTAACCACTTTGCTAATTCAAGTGCATTTTCGCTATGCTTTTGAATACGTAATTCTAAAGTTTCTAATCCTTGAATAATTTGAAACGCGTTAAATGGACTTAATGCACCACCGTAATCTCTTAAACCTTCAATTCTAACCTTAGCAATAAATGCAGCGGCTTCTAAAGCTTCACTATAGACTAAACCGTGATAGCCAGCTGATGGTTCTGTAAATTCTGGGAATTTACCATTAGTCCAATCAAAAGTCCCTGCGTCTATTATCACTCCACCTAAAGCAGTACCGTTACCATTAATGTATTTTGTTAGCGAGTGAATAACAATATTTGCACCATACTCAATCGGATTTAGTAAATAAGGTGTAGCAACAGTATTATCTACAATTAATGGAACTTTAAATGTCTTTGCTTCTTTAGAAATCGCTTCAATATCTAGTACATCTAATTTTGGATTTCCTAAAGACTCAATAAAGAAAGCTCTTGTGTTTTCTTGTGCGGCTTTATTAAAGTTTTCAGGGTCTGATGGGTCAACAAAAGTTGTTGTAATACCATGTCTTGGTAAGGTAACACTCAATAAATTATATGTTCCACCATACAAACTATTTGATGCGACAATGTGGTCTCCAGCTCTTAATAACGTTAAAAGAGAAGTCGCAATTGCAGAAGTACCAGAAGCAGTAACTACAGCAGCAATTCCTCCTTCTAAAGCAGCTAAACGCTGTTCTAAAATATCGTTTGTTGGGTTATTGATTCTGGTGTAAATGTTACCAGCTTCAGAGAGGTTAAACAATCCTGCTGCGTGGTCTGCATTGTTAAATACATAAGCTGTAGATTGGTAAATTGGTACAGCTCTTGTTCCTGCGTTTTGTGTTACATCGTGTCCTGCGTGCAACGCTTTTGTTGCGAATTTTTGTGTGCTCATTTTTCTAATTTTTTGAGTTAAAATAAATTAAACCAAAAGTCAAATAGGCTTCATTGAAGCGTACTTAAAAGAAAAATGTTATAAAGAAAATGCTAATTACAGATGGGTAATTAGTCTTGAGTTATCTATCTAGAATTTGCGAGAAATGATTCGCGTCTTCAAGTAGAATTTAGCACCTTCTTAGTAAGTCTAAGGGTTGCTAAGGCTTCAACGGGTCTATTCCCTCCACCTTTCTTGATAACATTTCAGTAAGTTTTTGAACTTTGTGAGCACAAATATTGCGACACAAAAAATTAAAATCCAAATTTTTTTTCGGATTTTATACTTTTTTTGTGAAATTCTAGATTCAATTAAGCATAGTTTGCTAAATATTTAGCTTTAATAATTTCACCAACCGTTTTATTGTGAACTTTGCTTTCTAACCACGAAATAATATCTAAATATAAGAATGATCTTCGCTCATAAGGATGGTCTTCATAAGCTTTAAGTTGTTCTACCAAATCCTTAAAAGCATTTTTTAAATCGTGCGGATATATATCTTGTAAACCTCTAATAAATTTTATCATTTCTTTTTGCACTTCGTGCAAATCGTTCATCTTAATTAAGAACTTGTATGTGCTTCGTAATAAGGATTCTAAATGATAATCTAAGCCCGCTTCATAATGTGCTACTAGGTTTAAAACCCTTGAAAAACACAGTAAGTCTTCACGCATTGATAATGATTTGTTAGAAATGATTTTGTCTAAATATTTAATGCAGTTTTTGTTGTTTCCAGCACCAAACTCGAGACTCGCGAATTTGTAATAGAAAATCATTTTATGGTGAGGATCAATGCGATCTTTGTATAATTCTAGCTCTTCTTCAATCTTTGGGATAAGATGAAGTCCGTCTTCAAAACTACCATCTATAAAATGCTGATTGATGCTGTGAAAATTTGTGTACAAAAAAGCTAAAGTAGAAATGTTGGCATCTTTAATAAATTCAGGATTTTCAACTATTTCCTTTAGTTTGTTAAGTTTTTCAGTGAATTTTGGTTTATTTCTCAGAAAAAAGATAGACTCTAGAAGATAATTATTTCCTTTTAGATAAAAAACAGGATTAAGATTAATCATCTTAGGATTTTCCTGAAAAAGGTCAACCAATTTTGATGAATACTTGTAACAGTTTAAGAAATCTTGCATTAAGAAATTGTACCAAAGATGTGCTTTGTAAAGCCACAGCTTTTCTCTAAAACCTAGATTTTTAATAGTGATTTTTTTTAAACGGTCATTAAAGTATTGCGTCACTTCCTCGCTTTCAGCTTCATTTTTGACATAACCCGTTTTTAGCATTATGCTATACAACTGAAGTGATAAGTTAGAAAGTTTTGATGCCGTAACATTTTGAGAACTGAATTCTTTGGCTTGCACTACAAGCTCATCTGCACGATTACTAATACTTCTAGTGATATATTGCGCTTCAATAATTTTTTCGAGTTCAACAATCTCAAAAGCCATATTTTTTTCTTCGTTAGTAATAGCAAGCTCTTTGGCTTTGTCAAGAATTTTTAGGCTTTGCTTGTAAAGGCCTTTGTGGTATAAAATAGAGGCAAAGTCTAATTGTTCTCGTATTTGAGAACGCACGTTTTGATGTGAAGGATTAAGTTTTAAGCTGATTAAAATTTGCTTATATAAATGCGCTTTTACGTTTGCTAATTGCTGCTTTTTTACGATGCCACTTTTTATAATTGAAGCCTCATCATAGGTTTTCGCTTTGTCTAAAAGGTTGAATAAGTTCAAAAACTTAGAGTCAGAATTTACACCTAATCTACCTACATATAGTTTAAACTGGCGTTTCTCTGACTTGGTTAAAGATTTTACCAAAGAAAATAGGTTGTCTTTTTGGTCTTTAGTTATCAATGAAAAAATTATTTAAAAAATTGATAATCAACGATATAACATGTGTTTTTTGGTTTGGGCATCGTAAAAACAAAGCTATGCATAATATATTGATAATTACAAGGTATAAATTCGTTAGACAATAGACAATACTAAAATTTAATTTGATTTATGTCAAACAGTAATATTCAAATCTTTGATACAACGCTTCGTGATGGAGAACAAGTGCCAGGTTGTAAATTGAATACGGAGCAAAAGGTTGTTATTGCAGAGCAATTAGATAAGCTAGGTGTGGACGTTATTGAAGCTGGTTTTCCGGTATCTAGTCCTGGAGATTTTAAGTCGGTTGAGGCTATTTCTAAAATAGTAAAGAATGCCACAGTTTGTGGGTTGACCCGATCAGTTGAAAATGATATCAAAGTAGCGGCTGAGGCTTTAAAATATGCGAAGAAGCCACGAATTCATACAGGTATTGGAACCTCCGACTCGCATATTGTTCACAAGTTTAAATCCACTAGAGAAGATATTTTAGAACGTACATACAAAGCCGTAGCTTATGCAAAATCTTTTGTAGAAGATGTGGAATTCTATGCTGAAGATGCTGGTAGAACTGATAACGAGTATTTAGCAAGAGTTTGCGAAATGGCTATAAAAGCTGGTGCTACTGTATTGAATATTCCTGATACAACAGGTTATTGTTTACCAAGTGAATATGGTGCTAAAATGAAGTACCTTATGGAAAATGTAAAAGGCATAGAGAACGCTATTCTGTCTTGCCATTGTCATAACGATTTAGGTTTAGCAACAGCAAATTCTATTGAAGGTGTTATTAATGGTGCTAGACAAATTGAATGCACCATAAACGGAATTGGTGAGCGTGCAGGTAATACAGCTCTGGAAGAAGTGGTAATGGTGTTAAAGCAGCATCCATATTTAAATTTAGATACAAATATCGATACAACCATGCTATATGGTATGAGCCAATTGGTGAGCGATAGTATGGGTATTTATACCCAACCAAACAAGGCAATTGTTGGTGCTAATGCTTTTGCGCATAGTTCTGGTATACATCAAGATGGTGTGATTAAGAACAGAGAGACTTATGAAATTATAGATCCAAAAGATGTTGGTGTTACTGAATCTGCTATTGTGTTGACAGCCAGAAGTGGAAGAGCTGCTTTAGCCTATAGAGCGAAAAAGGTAGGTTATGAGTTAACAAAACTTCAATTAGATGAGGTTTATGCCAACTTTTTAAGTTTTGCTGATAAGAAAAAAGAGATCAATGATGAGGATATTCATCAAATTGTGGAAACATGTAAAGTCTATAACGAAATTATAGCATAAATGAACAAGAAGACATTATTTGATAAAGTGTGGGATTCTCATGTCGTCAGTAGTATTGAGAATGGTCCACAAATTTTATACATAGATAAACACTTAATACACGAGGTAACTAGTCCGCAAGCTTTTAATGAATTAGAAGAGCGCGGAATTCCTATTTTTAGACCAGATCAAATTGTTGCAACTGCAGATCATAATACGCCAACATTAAATCAAGATCAACCAGTTAAAGATGCTTTATCTAGACAACAGTTAGAACAATTGTCTAAAAACTGTCAAAAGAATAACATTACATTATATGAGTTAGGACATAAATATAATGGAATTGTGCATGTAATGGCTCCAGAATTAGGTATTACACAACCAGGGATTACTATGGTATGTGGCGATAGTCACACGTCAACTCATGGAGCATTTGGAGCCATTGCTTTTGGAATTGGTACTAGTCAAGTAGCACAGGTATTTGCCAGTCAAAGCCTGTTGTTAACAAAGCCAAAAAGCTTACGGGTTAATGTTAATGGAAAACTTAAAAAGGGAGTACTTCCTAAAGATGTCATTCTCTATATTATTTCAAAATTAGGTACAAACTCAGGTACAGGATATTTCTGTGAATATGCAGGAAATGTGTTTGAAGAAATGAGTATGGAAGGTCGAATGACCGTTTGTAACATGAGTATCGAAATGGGTGCGCGTGGCGGAATGATTGCACCAGACGAAACTACTTTCGAATATATAAAAGGAAGAGAGTTTGCGCCGAAAGGTGAAGCGTTTGATAAAAAGGTAGCATACTGGAAAACTTTACCAACCGATGAAGGTGCTGTTTTTGATAAGGAATATCATTTTGATGCTGAAGATATAGAACCAATGGTGACGTATGGTACCAATCCAGGAATGGGAATTAAGATTTCTGAGAGTATTCCCGTAGAAGATAATCCTTCGTTTGAGAAGTCATTGAAGTATATGAATTTTGAAGCTGGTGAGAGTTTGATTGATAAGCCAATTAACTATGTGTTTATTGGAAGTTGTACCAATTCTAGAATCGAAGATTTTAGAGTAGCTGCAAATTTTATTAAAGGAAAGAAAAAAGCAGATAATGTTACAGCTTGGTTGGTTCCGGGTAGTAAACAGGTGGAAGCTCAAATAGTAGAAGAAGGTTTAAAAGATGTCTTTACTGAAGCTGGTTTCGAATTGCGTCAACCAGGTTGTTCGGCATGCTTGGCGATGAATGACGATAAAATACCTCAAGGTGAATATTGTGTGTCAACTTCAAATAGAAATTTTGAAGGACGACAAGGTCAAGGTTCAAGAACCATATTGGCAAGTCCATTAGTTGCTGCTGCAACTGCGGTAGAAGGAAAGATAGTTGACATTACAAAACATTTAAACTAAATGGAAAAGTTTACAACATTAAGGTCTAGTGCTATTCCTTTAAATATAGAGAATGTAGATACAGACCAAATTATACCAGCACGTTTTTTAAAAGCTACAAACAAACAAGGATTTGGTGATAATGTATTTAGAGATTGGAGATTTAACAAAGACGGTTCTGTAAATGAGAGTTTTGTGTTGAATGATTCAAAATACTCTGGAAGCATATTGGTAGCTGGTGATAACTTTGGATGTGGTTCGAGTAGAGAGCATGCGGCTTGGGCAATCGTTGGTTACGGATTTAAAGTGGTGGTGTCTAGTTTTTTTGCAGATATCTTTAAAGGAAACGCACTAAATAACGGATTACTTCCGGTTCAGGTTTCAGAAGAATTTTTAAGTGACTTAATGGCAAAAATTGAGTCCAATCCACAGACAGAAATTGAAGTGAATCTCGAAAATCAAACCATTTCAATTGTAGGTTCTGATGCTTCAGAAAATTTTGAAATTGATGCCTACAAAAAAACCTGTATGATAAATGGGTATGATGATATTGATTTCCTCGTAAATAATAAAAATTTAATTGAAGCTTTTGAAGCTCAAAAAATATATTAATTAAGATATAATGAATTTAAATATAGCAGTTCTTCCTGGTGATGGTATTGGTCCAGAAGTAACAAGTCAAGCAGTAAAGGCGTTAAAAGCTATTGCTTCAGAATTTAATCATAATTTTAAATTTACTTATGCAGATGTTGGTGCAATTGCCATAGATAATCATGGTAATCCGTTACCAGATGCAACATTAGATTTATGTAAATCTACAGATGCAATCTTATTTGGGTCTATTGGTCATCCAAAGTATGATAACGATCCAAGTGCAAAAGTAAGACCAGAGCAAGGACTTTTAAAGTTGAGAAAGGAACTTGGTTTATTTGCTAATATTAGACCAGTAAAAGCATACGAGACGTTACTCGAAAAATCACCTTTAAAAAGAAATATTATTCAAGGTACAGATATATCAATTTTTAGAGAGTTGACTGGTGGTATTTATTTTGGTGACAAGTATTTGAGTGAAGATGGAGATACAGCTTCAGATTTGTGTTTATATACTCGCGAAGAAATCGAGCGTATTACACATTTAGCATTTAAGGCAGCGCAATCAAGAAAAAACAAAGTGACTTTAGTAGATAAGGCTAACGTTCTTGAAAGTTCAAGATTATGGAGAAAAGTGGTGACTGAAGTTGCTAAAGAATATGATGATGTTGAGTTAGATTTCTTATTTGTAGATAATTCTGCAATGCAAATGATTTTAAACCCAAAACAGTTTGATGTTATCTTGACTGAAAATATGTTTGGAGATATTATAAGTGATGAGGCAAGTGTAATTGGTGGTTCAATAGGGCTTTTAGCTTCAGCATCTGTTGGTGAAAAACACGCAATGTTTGAGCCTATTCATGGATCTTTCCCACAAGCAACAGGAAAAGGAATCGCAAATCCTATCGCTTCAATTTTATCCGCAGCAATGTTGTTAGAGCATTTTGGTTTATATGCTGAAGCGGAGTTAATAAATAACGCAGTAGAAAAATCTTTAAAACTAGACATTTCAACGCCAGATGTTAATGCTAATCACGATAATGTTACAACGAGTAAGGTTGGAGAGTTTGTTGAAGATTTTATTAATAATCCTAATGATAGTAACTTAAACTTTACAAATATTCATTTAGGTCAATCTACAATAATTTAGTCTATGTCAGTAGAGCCAAAACTGAAGCGTTTTAATCAAAACGTTTTATCAAAATATCAGATCTACAATAGTGTATTCATGACACTACCATTTGAAACCTTGTCCAAAACCGTGGTTTTGTTACCGTTGTTTTATGAGACTTGTAAAAAAGGTTTTGATAGGCATGAAGATCCCACAACAATCATAGATACGTTTTTTAAGAAATACCAAGGCAGACGTTCAGAAGAGAGTCAAATCAATTTATTGTTTCGTTTTATACAGTATATAGAGCGACAAGTGGTGTTATTTGATGCGGTTGAAGATGCTGCTTTTCCGGTTGTCAACAATATGGAAGGTGTTGGGACTTTACGCAGTTTAAAAGGTAATGCTAGGGTAGATAATAAACTTGAGTTGTTGAGAGAGTGTTTAGAGGCGTTCAAAGTGCGAATCGTGTTAACCGCGCATCCTACTCAGTTTTACCCAGGAGCTGTTTTAGGAATCATTACAGATTTAGCAGAAGCTATTAAAAATGATAATCTAACAGAGATTAAATCGTTATTAGGTCAATTGGGGAAAACACCTTTCTTTAAAGATAAGAAACCTACGCCATATGATGAAGCGGTTAATTTAGTTTGGTACCTTAAAAATGTATTCTACCATTCTTTTGGTGGCATTTATGATTATGTTCAAGAAAACATATTTGATAGCAAAGAAATTGAGAATCCAATAGTAAACATTGGGTTTTGGCCTGGTGGTGATAGAGATGGTAATCCATTTGTAACACCTCAAATTACATTAGATGTTGCTAGAAAGCTTAAGGAGTCAGTTATAAAAAGTTACATTAAAGATGTAAAATACTTAAGACGTAGGCTAACATTTAGAGGAATTAGAGAGCGTATTATTGACGTTAACCATAGATTACATAATACATTATTACATAAAGAGGAATCGTTAAGAATAACTTTAACTGAATTCAGAGAAGAGTTATTTTCAATTAGAGAAATTTTAATAAGAGAGCATCAGTCATTATTTGTTGATAAGGTAACTACCTTAATAAATAGGACAACACTTTTTGGTTATCATTTTGCTAGTCTAGATATTAGGCAAGATAGCCGAGTACACGATGCTATGTTTAGAGCATTAGTTGCTGAGCTTATTGAAAATGGGAGTGATTTGTTCCCAAAGGATTTCTTTGATTTACCATTAGAAACTCAATTAAATCATTTGTCTGAGGTCAAAGGTTTAATACCGAATGATATAGAGTTTAAGAACGAGATGGCAGTTAATGTTGTGGAAACAATTAAAGCCATGAAAACCATTCAAGATAAAAATGGAGAAATAGCTTGTAACAGATATATCATTAGTAATAATCAAACAACCTTAAATGTATTGCAATTGTTTGCGATGTTAAAGATTGTAGCGTTTGGCGATAGTTTAACTGCAGATGTTGTACCATTATTTGAGACTGTAACTGATCTGGAAGCTTCGCCAAAAGTTATGGAGGATTTATATACAAATCCTAATTACCGCAAACATTTAGAGGAAAGAGGAAATAAGCAAACTATTATGCTTGGGTTTAGTGATGGTACTAAAGATGGTGGTTATCTTATGGCTAATTGGGGAATCTTTAGAGCTAAAGAAGCACTTACAGAATTGTCTCGAAAATATGGAATTGATGTCATATTTTTTGATGGTAGAGGTGGACCGCCAGCACGTGGTGGTGGAAAAACACATCAATTTTATGCCTCTTTAGGGCCAACAGTAGAGGACAAGGAAATTCAATTAACAATACAAGGACAAACCATTAGTTCTAATTTTGGTACTATTGAATCTTCGAGGTACAATATGGAGCAGCTTATAAGTTCAGGGATTTCTAATCGACTAAATGATAAGAACCTTGAAATGGAACCTGTTGATAAAGAAGTGATGGATAGCTTAGCTAATATTAGTTATCAAACTTATGTAGATTTTAAAAAGCATCCTAAGTTCTTATCTTACTTAGAGCACATGAGTACCTTAAAATATTATGCTAAAACTAATATAGGAAGTAGGCCATCGAAACGTGGAAAGTCAGAAGGTTTAGTTTTTTCAGATTTAAGAGCTATACCATTTGTTGGTTCTTGGAGTCAATTAAAGCAAAATGTTCCCGGTTTTTATGGTGTAGGTACAGCGTTAAAGCACTATGAAGATAAAGGTGAGTTTGAGAAAGTGCAACATTTGTATCAAACATCGCGCTTCTTTAGGGCTTTGATTGCTAATAGTATGATGTCACTTTCTAAATCATTCTTCAATCTTACTAGATACATGTCTGAAGATCCTGAATATGGTGAGTTTTGGAAAACGATATATGCTGAATACGAAACGACAAAGCGACTTATCTTAAAGCTTTCTGGTTTTAAGGAATTGATGGAAGATGAGCCAGTTGCAAAAGCATCTATTGCTGTAAGAGAGTCGATTGTTTTGCCGTTATTAACGATTCAGCAGTATGCACTGAAGAAAATACAGGAGTTAGAAAAAGCTGAGGTAAAAGATCTCGATAAGATTAAGATTTTTGAAAAGATGGTTACGAGATCACTTTTTGGAAATATTAATGCAAGTCGTAACTCTGCTTAAAATATAGTTTTATGTTTAAGTGAAAAGGCTAGGTAGGATGTATTTCTATCTAGCCTTTTGTTCATCAAATAGTTTGAATTAAAAACCCTCCGATGTGGAGGGTTTTTTTAAAGAGCTACAGTCTTGTATGATCAATTTTAAAACTTATAGTTCTTTGTGAGATTTATGTTTTAATCTTGAGATGTTTAAAAAGATAAAGCCTTCTAAGAATATCAAAGAAAGGCTTTATACATCATAACAATTTAATATATATTCTTAATGCTCGTTTAATCTAAAATCAGGATAAGCATCCATACCATGTTCGTGCGCATCTAAACCTTCTAATTCTTCGCGTTCTGAAACTCTAATACCCATAGTTTTCTTCAGTGTGAAAATAATTAAGAATGAAGAGATAAGACAAATCACAGCATAAGAACCAATGCCAATTAATTGGCTTAAGAACTGGTCAAAACCTGCAAGATTTCCAAAAATACCTACAGCTAATGTTCCCCAGATTCCGCAAATAAGGTGAACAGCAATGGCACCTACAGGATCATCTAGTTTCAACTTATCAATAAAGCTCACTGCAAAAACAATTAAGGCTCCTGCAACTGCGCCAATGATAATAGCATCCATAGGGCTCATTTGATCAGCACCAGCTGTGATACCTACAAGTCCACCTAAGATACCATTTAAGAACATTGTTAGGTCGAAATTCTTGTACATTAGTGTAGAAACTAAAGCAGAAACTACACCACCAGCGGCCGCCGCTAAGCATGTTGTTACTAAGGTTAATGAAGTTAATTCAGGGTCTGCAGATAAAACAGATCCACCATTAAATCCAAACCAACCTAACCATAGGATTAATACACCAGCAGTAGCTAATGGAATATTGTGTCCAGGAATAGCTTGAGGCTTTCCATCTTTAAACTTTCCAATTCGAGAGCCTAATAAGAAAACAGCAACTATAGCTGCCCAACCTCCAACAGAATGCACTAAAGTAGATCCTGCAAAATCATAAAAAGGCGTTTCTAGAGTTTGTAAAAATCCTCCGCCCCATTTCCATGATCCAGCTATTGGATAAACTAATCCTACATAGACTAGTGTAAAAATCATAAAAGGACCAAGTTTCATGCGTTCCGCAACCGCTCCTGATACAATAGTCGCTGCTGTAGCTGCGAACATACCTTGGAATAAGAAATCTGTCCAATAAGTATATCCTGCATTGTAACCTAAATCTAGTGTTCCAGCGTCGTTTAATGGAGCTTCTAAACCAAATCCGGCAAAGCCTAAGAATCCATTAAATTCACCAGGATACATTAAATTAAATCCAACTAAGCAATAAAGTAATAGTCCAACTGTAATAATGAATATATTTTTAAATAATATATTCAAGGTGTTCTTTTGTCTTGTTAGCCCAATTTCTAAGAAGGCAAAACCAAGGTGCATAAAGAATACTAAAGCTGTACAGATCATCATCCATACATTGTTAATAGTAACTTCCATAATTTCTTTGTGAATTTTATTTTAAAGTTTGTCCTCCTTTTTCTCCTGTTCTAATCCTGTAAACTTCTTCAATATTAGAAACAAATATTTTTCCATCTCCAACATCTCCAGTAGCGCCGGCTTTTATAATAGTGTTAACCGTGATATCTTCAAAATCATCGTTAACAACTATTGAGAGGTAACGTCTTTGTATATCACTGGTGCTATAAGAAACACCTCTGTAGACATGACCTTCTTTTTCGTTTCCTAAACCTGTAACATCCCAATAAGAGAAGAAGTTCACACCAACTTCGTGTAATGATTTTTTTACATCAGAAAACTTAGACTTTCTAATTATTGCTTCGATTTTTTTCATAATAATGAGTATTGTTTAATGAATATTAAAAATCCTAAGATTCTTACTTTGGATTATTTTAACAAACTAAGAATCTAGGATTAATTAAACAATAAATGTTTATAAGTTAACAAAGAAAGATAGCTTGTAGAAATCATCTGCAATAGCACCATCATCTTCATCAGCTATGTTTGCTCCAAAAGAAAGACGCATACCAGCATTACCTTTTGTGAATTGTACATAAGGTCCAACTCCTGTGTAAACATCATTACCATCAAGGTCGCCACCTCCATTTACACTACCGCCAGCAAAACTTAGTGTTTCTACGTGACCGCCAAATGAGAAGTAAGATGTTGCCTTATAACCAAAATTAAGCCAATAGTGCAGGTAGTTTGTTGTAAACTGCGTATCCTCAGTATTGTCGCTTAAGGCAGCATAATAACCAAAGTATAGTTGCCCTTCAAACTGGTCTGTATCATAGTTAACAGTTAAGTTAGGCACAATACCATCACCAATGATTCCTTCCTGTGCAGTACCACTAGATAATAAGCTACCAAAAGTAAATCCTAATTGTGGGTTAATGTCAAAATCACCAGCAGAGAAATTGTATCCTAAACCAAATTCTGTCCATTGTCCCCAAGCACTTCCTGTACCAGCACCCCATTGAATACCGTATGCCGTAAGAGATCCGGTGTCACTAACGTCATAACTGAAAGTCATCATTGGGTTAAGGCCAAAAAACATATCACTATTTAGGCTTAATCCAACACTTAATTTGTCATCTGTGCTTTCTTCTTGAGCAAAAACACTAAAAGCTACCATTACAAATAATAAAGTAAAAATTTTCTTCATGAGTTCTAAATTTTAAATTATAGTTAGTTCGAGCACTAAACTATTTAAAAATGAAATAAACCCCTAAAAAAATAGGGTGATGAGATGTATTTTTATGAATATGACATTTTTATCCCTAAAAAATTAGGGGTCAAAATTTTTTTTGAGGAATTATTTAATAAATCATAATCCTAAAAATGCGAAATTGATAGAAATTTGGAAGAAATAATATGTAATTGTCAGTTAAAAGGGTTTTTCGCAAACGTTTTCGTAATTTTTAATAATTTTTATTGAATAATAATTCGTTGAGATTTTTGCATTTTAAATGCAAATAATTGCCTTTTTTTCATAAAAAATCCTTGAAATTATCAATTTGAGAAAAGTGTTTTCACTTTTTTTTAAATCAAATTATACCATATATATTGAATAAATAATCAGGTATAAAAACCCTCGAAAATTTTTGAATTATGCTGAAGAAACAAGGACTTTATTTGCCCGAATTTGAACATGATAATTGTGGTGCAGGATTTATTTGTAGTCTAACAGGAAAACGCTCAAATGATATTATTCATAAGGCGCTAGAAATTCTAGTAAAATTAGAGCATCGTGGTGCTGTAAGTGCAGATGGAGTTACAGGTGATGGAGCTGGAATATTAATCGATATTCCACATAAGTTTTTTGAAAAATTCTGTGATTTTAAATTGCCAAAACTTGGTGATTATGCGGTTAGTAATGTGTTTCTTCCAAAAAAAGAAAATCAACGTGCCTTTTGTGTTGAAGTTTTAGGGCAAGAAATCAAAAATCAAGGATTAAAACTTTTAGGTTGGAGAGATGTGCCGGTTAATAGTGATGTGTTAGGTGAGATTGCAAAATCTACTGAGCCATTCGTTAAGCAGATTTTTATAGGTAAGTCTGATGCAAAGCAAACCGATTTCGACTTTAAGCTAAAATTATTTGCTGCTCGTAAAATTGCAGAGCATACCATATATGATTCAAAATTATCCGAATCCCATTTTTTCTATATTCCAAGTCTATCAACAAAAATTATAATTTTCAAAGGGTTATTAAAACCAGAGCATATCAATGAGTATTATCTAGATTTATACAATTCAGATTTAGATACGCGTTTGGCTTTGGTGCATCAACGTTTTTCTACGAATACTTTCCCAACTTGGGACTTGGCACAACCGTTTAGATACATCTGTCATAATGGAGAAATCAATACTTTAAGAGGTAATGTATCTCGTATGTTTTCGCGCGAAGAAATTATGAGTAGTCCACTGTTTGGTGATGATATCAAAAAGATTTTACCAACGGTTTTAAGAGGCAAATCTGATTCTGCAACATTAGATATGGTTGTAGAATTATTATTGATGACTGGTCGTTCACTTCCAGAAGCAATGATGATGTTAGTGCCAGAAGCATGGGAGAAAAATCCAAATATGTCTGATGCTAAAAAAGCGTTCTATGAATACCATTCTTGTGTCATGGAACCTTGGGATGGACCAGCATCTATTCCGTTTACAGATGGAGATTATATTGGTGCGGTATTGGATAGAAACG
Organism: uncultured Flavobacteriaceae bacterium; assembly: GCA_964517835.1. Taxonomy (GTDB): domain Bacteria; phylum Bacteroidota; class Bacteroidia; order Flavobacteriales; family Flavobacteriaceae; genus Winogradskyella. The sequence continues at coordinate 16,473 of CAZFEV010000043.1, forward strand.
GATTACGTCCTTCAAGATATACGGTTACAAAAAGTGGTAATGTAATTATGTCTTCAGAAACTGGTGTTGTAGATATTAAGCCAGAAAATGTGAGCTATCATGGGCGTTTAGAACCAGGGAAAATGTTCTTAGTTAACATGAATGAAGGCCGTATTGTTAACGATGAAGAAATTAAAGAAAAGATAGCGTCTAAACATCCATATAGAAAATGGTTAGATGAGAATTTAGTGCATCTTAAGTCCATTTCGGCAAAAAAAGGTCCAATTAATTATGATGAGATTGCACTTAAAAAACGTAAAGTAGTTTTTGGTTATACTGAAGAAGACTTAAATACCATCATAAAACCAATGGCTCAAATTGGAAAAGAACCCATTGGTTCAATGGGAAGCGATACGCCAATAGCAGTCTTGTCTGAAAGACCACAACTTGTTTATAACTACTTTAAACAGTTGTTTGCTCAGGTAACAAATCCGCCATTAGATGGAATTAGAGAAGAATTAATTACAGACATCAGTTTAACCCTTGGTAGAGATGTGAATTTGTTTGATATCAATGCAGAGCATTGTAAAAAGTTAAAGATTCAGAATCCTGTAATTTCAAAGCATGATTTAGATAAGATTAGAAATTATGACAACAATCCTAATTTTAAAGTGGAATCTATTTCAATGCTTTATGAAGTAAATAGAGGTTTGAATGAATTAGAAGTTGCACTAGATAATCTTATGTCAAAAGCGTCTAAAGCAATAGATAATGGTGCAAATATTATCATTCTTTCAGATAGATATGTGGATGAAAATCACGCGCCGATTCCTGCGTTGTTAGCGTGTTCTTATGTGAATCATGCCTTGCATAAATTAAAGAAGCGTTCTCAAGTTAGCATCATTATTGAATCTGCAGAACCTAGAGAAGTGCATCACTTTGCATTGTTGTTTGGGTTTGGGGCAAGTGCAGTAAATCCTTATATCGTTAACGAAATTGTATATGATCAAGTCAAAGCAAACGATATTACAGATTTAGAATACTTAGCAGCGATTAAAAATTATAACAAAGCTATTGGGAAAGGAATTCTGAAGGTGATGAATAAAATCGGAATTTCAACTTTGAATTCTTACAGAGGTTCGCAATTATTTGAGTGTATAGGAATCAATAAAAAGACGGTTGAAAAATATTTCCCAAACACACCAACACGTATTGAAGGTATTGGACTTAGAGAAATAGAGCAAGAAATTGTAAAACGTCACAAAAAGGCGTTTCAAAAGAATGAAATCACAGCAGATATCGAAATTGGTGGTGATTATAGGTGGAGAAGAGGACAAGAGAAACACTTGTTTAATCCATTAACCATCGCAAAACTTCAAGAATCTGTTAGAACAAATAAAGCTTCTACATATAAGGAATATTCTAAGTTGGTTAACGACCAATCTAAAAGTTTAATGACGATTAGAGGCTTGTTTGAGTTTGACCAATATGACCCAATTCCTTTAGAAGAAGTTGAACCTTGGACAGAGATTGTAAAGCGTTTTAAAACAGGTGCAATGTCTTACGGTTCTATTAGTAAAGAAGCACATGAGAATTTAGCTGTCGCAATGAATAGAATTGGTGGAAAATCCAATTCTGGTGAAGGAGGAGAAGACCAAGAGCGTTTTTATAAGAGTTCTCAAGGTGACTGGAAAAACTCTGCGATAAAGCAAGTTGCTTCAGGTCGATTTGGAGTGACATCCAATTATTTGACTAATGCTAGTGAAATTCAAATTAAAATAGCTCAAGGTGCAAAACCTGGTGAAGGTGGACAATTACCAGGTCCGAAAGTTAATCCTGAAATTGCAAAAACTAGAAATTCAACACCATACGTAGGTTTAATTTCGCCGCCACCGCATCACGATATTTATTCAATTGAAGATTTATCACAATTAATTTATGATGTAAAATCAGCGAATAGAGAAGCCAGAATTAATGTGAAATTAGTGTCTGAAGTTGGTGTTGGTACAGTTGCAGCTGGTGTTGCTAAAGCAAAAGCCGATGTCATTTTAGTCTCTGGTTTTGATGGTGGAACAGGCGCGTCACCTTTAACATCTTTAAAACATGCAGGATTACCATGGGAATTAGGTATTGCTGAAGCACAACAAACTTTGGTAATGAACGACCTTAGGAATCGTATTGTTTTAGAGTGCGATGGTCAACTAAAAACAGGTAGAGATGTGGCTATTGCGTGTTTGCTTGGTGCAGAAGAGTTTGGTTTTGCAACAGCACCATTGGTAGCTTCAGGTTGTATTATGATGCGCGTTTGTCATCTAAATACGTGTCCGGTTGGTATTGCAACTCAAAACCCAGAATTACGTAAGAAGTTCAAAGGCAAGCCAGAGCATGTGGTGAATTACATGTATTTCGTGGCGCAAGAGTTAAGAGAAATCATGGCGAAACTTGGCTTCAGAACGGTTAATGAAATGGTTGGTCAGGTACATAAACTGAACCGTAGAAAAGCCATTGAACATTATAAGGCTTCAGGTATAGACTTAACGCCAATATTGCATAGTGTAGATGTTCCAGAAGGAACAAAATTCTATAATACAGAGCAGCAAGACCATGGATTAGAAACACATTTAGATTTTAAAATAATAAAACAAGCGCATCAAGCTTTGTTTAGAAGACAAGAAACACATTTAGAATTGCCAATTACTAATATCGATAGAGCAGTTGGTGCTATTGTGAGTAATGAGATTTCCAAGATTTATAGTGCAGATGGCTTACCAGAAGATACCATTAATATTGATTTCTATGGTTCGGCAGGTCAGAGTTTTGGGGCATTTGCAACAAAAGGATTGCGTTTCACGGTTCATGGAAATACTAATGATTATTTAGGTAAAGGTTTATCTGGCGGAAAACTGATTATCAAAGTGCCTGAGGAAAGTACAATCGTTCCAGAAGAGAATATCATTACAGGTAACGTTACGCTTTATGGTGCAACTTCTGGTGAGGTTTATATCAACGGAAAAGCAGGTGAGCGTTTCTGTGTAAGAAACTCAGGTGCTAAAGCCGTAGTTGAAGGTATTGGCGACCATGGTTGCGAGTATATGACTGGTGGAGTAGCGGTGATTCTTGGTGAAGTTGGAAGAAACTTTGGTGCTGGTATGAGCGGTGGAGTTGCGTATGTTTTAGATGAAAATAACACTTTTAAACAGAATTGTAATGGTGAAGATTTAAATATCGATTATATCATTCTGAATAGTGAAGATAATCTTGAATTGAAAGAATTAATTCAAAATCATTTTGAAGCGACATCAAGTCCATTGGCAAAACGTATTTTGAATAATTGGGATGCATATTTACCGAAATTCAAAAAGGTGTTACCTGAAGAATACAGACAGGCATTGATAAGATTAGAAAAGGAAAAATTACAAATAGCGTAGGAACATGGGAAAGACAACAGGATTTTTAGAATACAAAAGAGAGGTTGAAGGTAACAAAACACCAAAAAGCCGAGTTAAGAATTACAAAGAATTTACCATTCCGCTAGAAGAATCTAAGCTAAAAGAGCAAGGTGCTAGATGTATGAATTGTGGTATTCCGTTTTGCCATAGTGGTTGTCCGCTTGGTAATTTAATACCAGATTTTAATGACAATGTTTATAAAGGCAAATGGAAAGAAGCTGCTGAAATTCTTCATAAGACCAATAATTTCCCTGAGTTTACAGGTAGATTATGTCCTGCGCCATGCGAAGAGGCTTGTGTGCTTGGTATCAATGAAGACCCAGTAACTATTGAGAATATTGAAAAAAATATTGTTGAAACTGCATTTAAAGAAGGTTGGATTAAAGCCAATCCGCCAAAAATAAGAACAGATAAAACAGTGGCAATTATTGGTTCTGGGCCAGCAGGTTTAGCTGCAGCTCAGCAATTAAATAGAGCAGGACATAGGGTAACTGTTTTTGAGCGTGATGCTAAAGTTGGAGGTTTATTACGTTATGGTATTCCTGATTTTAAAATGGAAAAACATGTTATCGATAGACGTGTTGCTGTGTTAGAAGAAGAAGGCATTTCTTTTAAGACTAATACTTATGTTGGTATCGATATTCAAGCCAAGCAATTGCAAGACGATTATGATGCAGTATTGCTTTGTGGTGGTGCAACGGTAAGACGAAAGATTCCGATTCCTGGTGCAGATTTAAAAGGTGTGCATCAAGCTATGGATTTCTTAAAAGCCAATAACGAATATGTTGATGGAATAAAGACTTTTGAAGATATCATTTCTGCAAAAGACAAGAATGTTATTGTTATTGGTGGTGGCGATACAGGTTCGGATTGTATCGGAACTTCTAATCGTCATGGCGCAAAATCTGTAACCAATTTTGAAATTTTAAGCAAACCAACTGAAGGAAGACCAGCGCATCAACCATGGCCATATTGGCCAATGAAGCTAAAAACAACATCGTCGCATCAAGAAGGTGTTGAGCGTTTCTTTAGTATTTCTACAAAAGAATTTTTAGGTGATAAAGACGGCAATCTAAAAGGATTAAAAACGGTTGAGGTTGAGTGGATTTTTAAAGAAGACGAAAGACCGCAATTAATAGAATTACCAAATACCGAAAAAGAATGGGATTGCGACTTAGTGTTGCTGGCTCTTGGTTTTACAGGTTCTGAAAATACATTAGCAGAACAGTTTGGTTTAGAAATGGACTTTAGAACTAACATTAAAGCATCTACTTCGGATTATGCAACAAACGTCAATGGCATATTTGCTGCTGGTGATATGCGTAGAGGACAATCTTTAATTGTTTGGGCAATTTCAGAAGGAAGACAAGCAGCGCATCATGTCGATGCCTATTTAATGGGTGAATCTAATTTACCTCTAAAAGATAATAGCGATTTACCACGTATTTAAAATATTTAAGAAGCTAATGTGACTTTTGTGCTATTAGTGTTATTAGTTTATGAAGAAAAGCATCCGAATTACCGGATGCTTTTTGGTTTTATTATTATGTCATTTCGAGCATTGGTTGAAATCAAAATATATTTTGATTGAAAGCACACTACGAAGTAGTC
>CAZFEV010000044.1:0-20771 GCA_964517835.1 uncultured Flavobacteriaceae bacterium
CGCAAACATTTCGGCAGGGCATATTGTAGTAATGAGTTTAATTGCGATTATGTTTACACTAAAGAGCGAATTAACTGTTGTAGGTGCAACAGGATTATCTTTAGTATTATCATTTTTTATAACATTAATAGAGGTGTTAGTAGCCTTCTTACAAGCGTATATCTTTACAATGCTTTCAGCATTATTTATTGGTATGGCAGTAGAAGAACACGACCACCATTAATATAAGAGTTTGTTTAATTAATTTAAATTTTTGGCTATGACAGTTCCAAATTTAGTAGGTGCAGGATTAATTGTAATCGGTGCTGGTATCGGATTAGGTAAAATTGGTGGAAGTGCAATGGAAGGTATTGCGCGTCAACCTGAAGCTACTGGTAAAATCCAAACTGCAATGATTATCATCGCTGCATTATTAGAAGGTTTAGCATTCGGTGCTTTATTCTTAGGGAAATAAGAATCGAAGAAAAACTAAAAGAACACTAATCCTGCAACGGTTGGTTGCAGGACGTGTTTTAAAAAACATTAAAATTTACATTAAATAAATACATATAATGGAAACATTATTAAACGATTTTTCACCAGGGTTATTTATTGTTCAGACAATCTTATTATTAGGATTAATATTCTTATTAGTAAAGTTTGCATGGAAACCAATCTTAACATCGCTTAATGAAAGAGAAGAAGGTATTCAAAATGCATTAGATGCAGCGGAGAATGCTAAGAAGGAAATGGAAAACCTTAACGCAGATAATGAGCGTCTTCTTAAAGAAGCTAGAGCTGAGCGCGAAACAATGTTGAAAGAAGCTCGTGAGATGAAAGATAAAATCATCGCTGATGCTACTGAAGAAGCTAATGCAAAAGCTGGAAAGTTAATTGAGCAAGCTCAAGCAGCTATCGAAACTGAAAAGAAAGCTGCAATGGCTGAGTTAAAAACTCATGTTGCAAGTTTATCAATTGATATTGCTGAGAAAGTAGTAAAAGGAGAATTGTCAGATAAGAAGAAGCAACTTGCATTGGTTGATTCTATGATAGGTGACGCAACTTTAAACTAAGAGTATAATGGCAGGAACAAGAGCAGCAATACGTTATGCAAAAGCAGTATTAGATTTAGCCCAAGAACAAAAGGTGGCTGAAGCTGTAAATGCAGACATGAAAGCTATTGCCAATACAATTTCTGAAAATGAAGATTTAGACTTAATGCTTCAAAGCTCAGTTATAAAATCTGAATTAAAGAAAGACACATTATTAAAAGTGTTTACTAAGTTTAACAGTACTACAACAGGTTTGTTAGACGTGTTAATTAGTAATAAAAGAATAGATATCATTGGTGCTGTTGCAACTAAATATCAAGAGTTGTATGACAAGGCTCAAGGTATTGTGGAGGCTACAGTAACAACAGCAGTTCCATTAACTAAGGAGATTGAAACTAAAGCTTTAGCAAAGGTTAAGGAACTTACAGGTAGTGACAAAGTGGTCATTGCAAACACTGTAAATGAAGACATTATAGGTGGATTCATTTTACGAGTTGGTGATAAAGAGTATAATGCTAGTATCGCTAACCAGTTAAATAAGTTAAAAAGAGAATTTACATTAAATTAAAATAGTTAGAGAACTGACAGAAGTCTAACATCTAACATCTAATATCTAAATAAAGATGGCAGAAGTAAAACCAGCTGAAGTATCAGCAATTTTAAAACAACAACTTTCAGGTTTTGAGGCAAGTGCTTCATTAGATGAAGTAGGAACAGTATTAACTGTTGGTGATGGTATTGCACGTGTTTACGGATTATCTAACGCTCAATATGGTGAGTTAGTAGAGTTCGAAAATGGTTTAGAAGGAATCGTTCTTAACCTTGAAGAAGATAACGTTGGTGTTGTATTATTAGGACCTTCAAAAGAAATTAAAGAAGGAGCAACTGTTAAACGTACTGAGCGTATCGCTTCTATTAAAGTAGGAGAGGAAATGGTTGGTCGTGTTGTTGATACATTAGGTAACCCAATTGACGGTAAAGGACCTATTGGTGGTGACTTATATGAAATGCCTTTAGAGCGTAAAGCGCCAGGTGTTATCTATCGTCAACCAGTAGATGAGCCAATGCAAACAGGTATTAAGTCTATTGACGCTATGATCCCTGTAGGTAGAGGTCAGCGTGAGCTTGTAATTGGTGACCGCCAGACTGGTAAAACTACAGTATGTATTGATACCATCTTAAATCAAAAAGAATTTTATGATGCAGGTGAGCCTGTATTCTGTGTATATGTAGCTGTAGGTCAAAAAGCATCTACTGTTGCAGGTATTGCTAAAACTTTAGAAGAAAAAGGAGCTTTAGCTTATACTGTTATAGTTGCTGCTAACGCATCTGACCCTGCACCAATGCAAGTATATGCGCCATTCGCAGGTGCTGCAATTGGTGAGTACTTTAGAGATACTGGTCGTCCAGCATTAATCGTATATGATGATTTATCTAAGCAAGCAGTAGCTTACCGTGAGGTATCATTATTATTACGTCGTCCACCAGGACGTGAGGCGTATCCAGGTGACGTTTTCTACTTACACTCAAGATTATTAGAGCGTGCGGCAAAAGTTATTGCTGATGATGATATTGCTAAGAACATGAATGATTTACCAGAATCATTAAAACCAATCGTAAAAGGTGGTGGTTCTTTAACAGCTTTACCAATTATTGAAACGCAAGCTGGTGACGTATCTGCATATATTCCAACAAACGTAATTTCTATTACAGATGGTCAGATATTCTTAGAATCAGATTTATTTAACTCTGGTGTCCGTCCTGCAATTAACGTAGGTATTTCTGTATCTCGTGTAGGTGGTTCTGCTCAGATTAAATCTATGAAGAAAGTAGCGGGTACATTAAAGTTAGATCAAGCACAGTTCCGTGAATTAGAAGCATTCGCTAAGTTTGGTTCTGATTTAGATGCTGCAACGTTAAATGTAATTGAAAAAGGTAAGCGTAACGTTGAGATCTTAAAGCAAGCTCAAAACGATCCTTACACTGTAGAAGATCAGGTTGCAATTATCTATGCAGGTTCTAAGAACTTATTAAAAGATGTTCCTGTAGAGAAAGTAAAGGAATTCGAAAGAGATTATATCGAGTACTTAAATGCTAAGCATAGAGATACTTTAGATACATTAAAAGCAGGTAAATTAACAGACGAAGTTATTGATACTTTAACTACGGTTTGTAAAGACTTAGCTTCAAAATATAACTAAGATATTAGTATAGGGTATTGAGATGTTGAATTAAATATCTCAATACTCATTTCTCATTACTCAATACTTAAAGAGAATGGCAAACTTAAAAGAAATACGTAACAGAATATCATCGGTATCTTCGACGATGCAGATTACTAGTGCCATGAAAATGGTATCTGCTGCAAAGTTAAAGAAGGCACAAGATGCTATTACTGCTATGCGTCCTTATGCGGATAAGCTTACGGAATTATTACAAAGTCTAAGTGCGACTTTAGATGCTGATTCTGGAAGTAAATTTGCAGAACAGCGCGAAGTTAACAAAGTCCTTATCGTTGCTATAACATCTAACAGAGGTTTATGTGGTGCGTTTAACTCTAACATCTTAAAAGAGGTAAATAAGCTTACTAATGAAACTTATGCTGGTAAAGAGGTATCTTATTTAGCAGTTGGTAAAAAATCAAATGATGCACTTTCTAAGACTGGTAATGTTATTGCAAATAAAAGTGAAGTTTTTGATGACTTAACTTTTGATAATGTTGCTGAGATTGCACAGATGATTATGGACAAATTTGTGGAAGGTGAGTTTGATAAAGTTGAATTAGTTTACAACAAGTTTAAGAATGCTGCAACTCAGATTGTAATGACTGAGCAGTTTTTACCGATTGTTCCTGTTGAAGGTGAAGATAATGTAAATTTAGATTACATTTTTGAGCCATCTAAAGCTGAGATAGTTGAAACTTTAATTCCTAAGTCATTAAAAACTCAAATCTTTAAGGCAATTAGAGATAGTTTTGCTTCAGAACATGGTGCACGTATGACAGCAATGCATAAAGCAACTGATAACGCAACAGAATTAAGAGATCAATTAAAATTAACTTATAACAAAGCACGTCAGGCTGCAATTACTAACGAAATCCTTGAAATTGTTGGTGGTGCAGAGGCACTGAACAATTAGGCTTTAGCCAAATGATATAGTTGTGTAGAAACACTCAGAAGTAAGTAGATTTATACAATATTAAAAACCCAACTCGTTAGAGTTGGGTTTTTTATTATCAGAAGATAAAAAAATCATGTATTTTATCGATTAAAAGTTTAAAACGACGTTTAAAAGCGCATATTTTATATCTTGTAGGTCCCATAGTAAATCTACCAGAACATGAAAGAACTTAGAAAGGCTGTTTTTGCAATTACATTTTTATTAATAATTCCTTTCGCAATCCAATGCGCTAGCCCTAAGATTACAGTACCAGAGTTTCAGAAACAAGCACCTTTTGCAATTAACAAAGTGTATTTTCAAAATTGGTATGCTGGTGTAAAATTGGGAAATACTGGTGTAGATATATTTGTTCCGTTAGAGAATAAAAATCAAAATGTTAAAATAGATAGTATTTTCTTTAGAAACTTAAAGGGTAAACTCTCTGAGAATAAAGGAAGTTATACCGTACTTTTAAAAGAAGAACCAGTATCAATTTTTCAAGAAGAGCCAAGAAATCAATTTGGTTTAGATGATGATGAATTTGTAATTAGTTACATTCAAGATAATGAGACAAAATACTATAAGACAAATAATTCCAAGCAATTGTCAAGTGTATCGTTTCAATATGTAAAGAAATCATATTTAAAGTCTGAAAATAGAGATGTAATTGTGTCTTTAGATGAAGATGAATTTGAGGATTAGTCTTAAATCTTATGAATTAAAAGGCCTCATTTTAAATGAGGCTTTTTTATGGTTTTAAATGTCTTTTCTTTTATAGCTTAAGTAGAATTAGATTTAGTGATATAAATTCTATCTTTAAACTTTATTTTTCGACTAACTATTGACTGCATTTTCAAAACTTTTTAAGCAAACATTTATTTATGGTTTAGCAACTGTGCTACCAAGAATGCTAAGTTTTCTTCTTGTGCCGCTATATACCAGTGAAGCAGTACTTGCAAATCCTTCTGAGTATGGTAAAGTCTCTGTGATTTTCTCGTATTTTGTTTTGTTCAATGTGCTTTTGGCTTATGGAATGGAAACGGCTTTTTTTCGGTTTTTTAATAAAGAAACAGATAAAAACAAGGTCGTTAGTACTTCAACCATTTCACTAATTTTAACATCACTTGGCTTTTTTGCTTTGGCAATGGTATTCCAAAATCAAATTGCTAGTATCATTGATATAGATGTTAAGTATATTAAATTGGTGATATGGATATTGCTTTTAGACACTTTGGTTATTATACCATTTGCATGGTTAAGAGCAAACGAAAAACCTATGCAATATGCTATTATTAAAATACTTAATGTTGCGATTAATATTGGGTTGAATTTATTCTTTTTATTAGCTCTAAAATCCTTAGCTAACAATGGAAGTGTTTTTGAAAGCATATACATCCCAAACTTCGAAATCAACTACATTTTTATAGCCAATTTAGTAGCAAGTGCAGTAACATTAATGGCAATGTTTTCTTTCTATACTAAACTTACCTATAAGTTTGACAAAGAGCTATGGAAACAAATGCTACGGTATGCTATTCCGGTTTTGGTTGCAGGTATTGCCTTTTCTATCAATGAAACATTCGACAGGATTCTTCTCAAAGAATTATTGCCATCTGACATTGCAGAAAGAGAAATTGGTATGTATTCCGCATGTTATAAGTTAGCATTGTTTATGACCTTGTTTGCAACAGCATATCGTTTAGGAATTGAACCCTACTTTTTCAGCCATGCCAATACTAAGAATCCACAGAAGAATTATGCTAACATTTTAGAGTTTTTTGTCGCATTTGGTTCAATTATACTTTTAGCAGTTGTTGTATTTGCAGATATATTAAAGCCGTTAATCATTAGAAGTGAAGCCTATTGGGAAGCCATGTGGATAGTACCAATAATTTTATTAGCTAATTTCTGTCTTGGTATTTATCATAACCTTTCTGTTTGGTATAAAATTACAGATAGAACACGTTTTGGAGCCTACATATCTGTGCTTGGAGCTATAATTACTTTAGTGATAAATATCTTTTTTATAGAGAAGTATAGCTATAAGGCTTCAGCTATTGCCACGTTAGTTGCATATGCATCTATGATGCTATTGTCATATGGTTTTGGAAGAAAGTATTATCCAATTCCATATAATCTTAAGAAAATAGGTGTATATCTTACGGTTTCAATAATGCTTTCTGTGATATCTTTTTATAAATATAGAGGAGATTATATTGTTGGTATATCACTGTTAGTTGTATTTTTGGGATTAGTTATTATGCTTGAAAAGAAACAATTAATGTCAATCCTGCGTAACCGCTGAGTTGTCAAACTGAGCTTGTCGATGTATCATCAAGGTGTAGCAGGAATTTATAAACTAACAATCAGGTAGATTCAACCTTCAATTGAATTGATTATGAAAATAAGAATCATTAATAAATCTAATCACGATTTACCACATTATGAAACCATAGCGTCTGCCGGAATGGATTTGCGTGCTAGTATTTCTGAACCAAGAATTTTAAAACCTTTAGAACGTACAATTATAGGTACAGGCTTATTTATAGAGCTTCCTATAGGTTTTGAAGCGCAAGTAAGACCAAGAAGTGGTTTAGCTGCAAAAAAAGGAATTACAGTCCTTAATGCACCTGGAACCGTAGATGCTGATTACAGAGGAGAAATAGGTGTGATTTTGGTAAATCTTTCTAATGAAGATTTCACCATAGAAAATGGTGAACGTATCGCACAATTAGTCATAGCTAAACACGAGCGTGCAGAATGGGAATTAACTGAAGAACTTTCAGTAACAGCGAGAGGTGAAGGCGGCTTTGGAAGTACAGGAGTAAAATAAACAACCAAACAATTAAAAGAATCAACTCATAAAATGAAAATAATAGTACCAATGGCAGGTCGAGGTTCTAGACTAAGACCACATAGTTTAACAGTACCAAAACCATTAATTCCGGTTGCAGGACAGCCAATAGTGCATAGACTAGTAAAAGACATTGCAAAGGTTTTAAAACAACCTATTGAAGAAATTGCATTTGTATTAGGAGACCCAGCATGGTTTGGAGATGATGTGGTTGCTAGTTTAACGACTTTAGCAGAAGAATTAGGAGCAAAGCCATCTATTTATAGACAAGACCAACCTTTAGGAACTGGTCATGCCATTATGAGTGCAGAGCCATCACTTTCTGGTCCTGCTGTAATTGCCTATGCAGATACATTAATTAGAGCAGAGTTTGATTTAGACCCAAACGCAGATAGCGTCATTTGGACGAAACGTGTAGAAAACCCAGAAGCCTATGGTGTTGTTAAGTTAAATGATGATGATGAAATCGTTGAACTTGTAGAAAAACCAAGCGAATTTGTAAGCGACCAAGCGGTTATTGGGATTTATTACTTCAAAGATGTTGCTGTGTTAAAGCAAAAGCTACAAGAAGTTTTAGATGAAAACTTAATGCATGGAGGTGAATACCAAATCAATGATGGTATTAAGAAAATGATGGCTGAAGGACGTGTCTTTAAAACCGGAACTGTTGATGAATGGATGGATTGCGGAAATAAGAATGTAACGCTAGAGACCAACGCAAAAATGTTAGGTTTCTTAGCCGCTGATAACGAAGAACAATTGATTCATGATTCAGTAGTATTAGAAAATTCAAATATTATTGAACCGTGTTGTATAGGTGCTGGTACTGTGTTACGCAATACTTCAATTGGTCCAAACGTTTCAATTGGCAAAGACTGTGTGATAGAAAATTCTAGCGTTAAAAATAGCTTAATTCAAAACGAAACAATTATCAAAAATGCTAATTTAGATGAAGCCATGATTGGTAATTATGTTAAGTATGATGGCAGCTTTACTAAAATTAGTATTGGCGATTATTCAGTTTTGGAATAATTATTGAAAATTTTACTTGCAATGTCAGACTGAGCTTGTCAAAGTATACTCGAAGTGAACGCAGGAATCTCAAACATGAAAAAACTAATATACATATCAATCTTTATCTTCGGAATACTTTGTATACCACAATACGCATATGCACAAGTCGATTTTAACAAGGTTCCAGATGATGATTTAGGTAATGTTGAAGACGAGTTCCAAGAACACTTTTTTGAAGCCTTAAAACAAAAAGGCATTGAAAACTATGAGCGCGCTGTAGAGGCACTTCATAAATGTTTAAATCTTAATAGCAAAAGACCAGTCATTTATTTTGAGTTAGGCAAAAACTATAAAAGCCTTAAGAACTTTGGTGCAGCCGAAGATAATCTTAAAAAGGCCATTAGCATGCAACCAGATAATGAATGGTTTTTAGATGAACTGTATGATGTATACTATCAGCAAGATGATATAGATAATGCCATAAAAACCATTAAGCAGTTGGTAAAATATCATCCAGACTATAAAGAGGATTTGGCAGCGTTGTACGTACGAGAGAAACAATATAAGCAAGCATTAGATATTTTAGACGAGCTCGATAAGCAATTAGGCGTTACTGAACAAAGAGATGCCATGCGTAATGAAATTTATGACATTACTGGCAATGCTGATGACCGCATAGATAATTTAAAGCAGCGCATAGCTAGCAATCCAAATAATGAGGAAAATCATCTACAGTTAATTTATAGATATAGCCAAACAGGAGACAAAAAAAACGCCTACAAAGCTGCTCAAAACTTATTGAAAATTAATCCGGAATCTAAATTAGTTCACTTGGCGTTGTATAAATTTTATCTTGATGATGATAAAGTTGATAAAGCCATCGCTTCTGTAAAAAAGGTGCTTACAAGTGCCGAAATAAATGCAGATGCTAAAACTAAGGTATTGAAAGATTTCGTAGCTTTTGTAGCTAGAAATCCTCAATATGAAAAAGATTTAGTTGAAATTACAAGTCTGGTAGATGATAATAAGTCAGCTCAAACACATGGTGACTTAGCTCAGTATTATTTAAAAGCAGGTGACAAAGCGAAATCTTTATATCATTATAAAGAAGCTTTAAAGCAAGATCCTAATGACTTTAAACTAATTAGAGATATTCTCTTACTTCAATTAGATTTAAAGCAGTTTGAAGCGGTAATAAACGATAGTTTAAATGCCTTAGAATTGTATCCTGCTCAACCAATATTATATTTAACCAATGGCGCAGCTCATAATAATCTTGGCAATCATAAGGACGCTATTGATAATTTAGAAATGGGATTAGATTTTTTGGTTGATAACCCCAAAATGGAAGCAGATTTTTATGCGCAATTAAGTGTTGCATATAAGGCTTTGAATAATATAAGTAAGTCAGACTCGTTTGCTAAGAAGGCACTCTTAATTAGGGCACAACAATAAGGACATTATGTCATTTCTGCGTAGGCAGGAATCTATTCTAGGTATAAAGGAATGAATAAAACATATAAGCATATAAAGGTCAAAACTCTTAGAATTTTAGTAGTATTAACACTTCTACTCATCACATCATGCAAATCAGCAAAAAGTGTCATTGCATCCGGTGAAGCCAGTAACAGATTATCTGCCAAGCAGGTTATTAAGGAGCATCAGAAAAATGATGCCGATTTTAAAACCATGCAAGCGCGAGTTAAGATAGATTTGATTCAAGGAGATAAATCTCAAGGTGCTACGTTTAATTTAAGAGTAGAAAAAGGTAAAGTCATTTGGTTAAGTGCACCATTAGGATTGGCAAGACTAATGATTACACCAGAAAAAGTACGCTTTTATAATAAGCAAGGCAACGAATATTTTGATGGTGATTACAAATTACTAAGCGATTTTGCAGGTGTGGATTTAGATTTTAATAAAGTTCAGAATATTTTATTGGGACAAGCTATATACGATTTAAAAGCACAACCACACAAGGTGTCAGTTAATGACAATTCATATGCCTTGCAACCAAAAGACCAAAATGCTTTGCTAGAGTTATTTTATTTAATAAATCCTGCGCACTTTAAGATGGATAGTTTACAGCTCTATCAACAATTAGAAAGACGCCATTTACAAGTAGATTATGAATCTTATCAAGAGGTTGATAAGCAAGCATTTCCAAAGGATATTAAAGTTATAGCTGTAAATGATAGCGATGAGGTTTCGGTGATTATGGATTTTAAATCTATCACTCTAAATCAAGATGTACGTTTTCCGTTTAAGATTCCAAAAGGTTATAAAGAAATAGTGATTAAATAGAATACATGAAGCGATTATATATACTTTTCTTTTTAGGCTCTTTGTTTTGTACACTTTCTTTAAACGCGCAAAGCGATAAACAGAAAAAACTAGAGGCGCAACGTCAGCAAATCCTTAGGGAAATGAAACAGATTAATGCTTTACTTTTTAATAAGAAGAAAGAGCAAAAGTCTGAAATGACTTTAATTGAAGACCTTAACTACAAGGTAAGTGTTAGAAAAAACCTCATTAGAATTACAAACGAACAAGCAAATCTGCTCACAAGAGAAATTAATACCAATCAGAGAGAAATAACAAGTTTAAGAACACAACTACAAGAGCTAAAGGATGATTATGCTGCAATGATTGTAAAGTCATACAAAAGCAAGTCTGAACAAAGTAAGGTGATGTTTTTATTGTCTTCAGAGAACTTTAAGCAAGCTTATAAAAGGTTGCAGTATATAAAGCAATATGCCGATTATCAGAAGGAGCAAGGTGAAGCAATTAAAACCAAAACGAAAGAATTACAAGAGCTTAACTTAAAGTTGTCAGAACAGAAAAAAGATAAGGACAAGCTTATTAAAGAAAATAGAGTTGCTAAAAGAGAGTTAGAGAAGGAATTAAAGCAACACGAAGTGCTCATGGCTTCTATAAAGTCAGATATGAGTAAATATACTGCTCAAATCAAAAAGAAAAAGCAAGAAAGAGACAGAATTGATAAAGAAATAGATAGACTAATTAGAGAAGCTATTGCAGCATCTAACAAAAAAGCTGGTAAAAAGACTTCAACCGGTAAGTTCGTACTAACACCAGAAGCTAAAAAATTGGCATCTAGTTTTGCAGCTAACAAAGGAAAATTAGGATGGCCAGTTGAACGTGGTGTTATAAAGAGTAAATTTGGTAAAACGAGGTCATTAACAGATAATACTGTTGCGGTTAATAATTCTGGAATTAAAATAGCAACAAATACGAATGCGCAAGTTAGAGCTGTTTTTCAAGGAGAAGTTCATAAAATCTTTGTGGTTAAGAATGCAAATTCTGGTATTATGATTCGTCATGGAAATTACTTTACTGTGTATTATAACCTCTCTAAGATTTATGTGAAAACAGGTGATATAATTACTACTGGTCAAAATATTGGAGAAGTATTTACAAGTAGAGTAAATGGTGAATCTTTATTAGATTTTAGAATATTTAAGGATAAGCAAAAACTAAATCCTCAATATTGGTTGAGCAAGCATTAAACGCGCACAACGACATATCCATTTCTAGTCTTTCTGTAGTGTTTACCATTAAAATAATAGTAGCGTTTACCTTTAACTCTTACAACCTTATATTGTCGTGGTAATTTTTTTACAACAGTAACTGTAGTTGGTTGTTTTACTACAACACGTCTTGCGCAAGAGGTTGTTCCTAATGCAAACACTAAAACTAAAGTATAGACTAAATATCTCATCATTAAATAAATTTGGTTTAGTGATAAGACTAAATAAGTTTAAAAAGGTTTAATTGCCATTCCTGCGAAAGCGAGAATCTCTTTTTGTATAACAAAAAAAAGATAATATACTTTTTATACTAATCTTCGATGTCAGACTAATCGTAGTCGAAGTCTGAGTGTTTTACTCAAAAAGTGCTTTTAATTCGGTAGCGTCAGAAGGTTTCATTTTTCCTGCTAGAACAAGGCTCAATTGTTTACGTCTTAACGCGGCTTCGTAACGTTGTTTTTCTAAATCGGTTTCAGGCACTAATTCGGCTATTTTAACAGGTCTGCCAGTTTCATCCACAGCAACAAATGTGTAGATCGCTTCATTTGCTTTAACACATTCTCCTGATTCTCTATCCTCAATCCAAACATCGAGATACACTTCCATAGAACTTGAAAAAGCTCTAGAAACCTTAGCTTCAACAGTTACAACACTTCCTAAAGGAATAGCTCTATTAAAGGCAACATGATTAACTGAAGCTGTAACAACTATACGTCGACTATGTCTTCTAGCTGCAATACTTGCAGCTCTATCCATACGCGCCAGTAATTCACCACCAAATAAGTTATTTATAGGATTGGTTTCACTTGGTAGAACCAAATCAGTCATTACTGTTTTAGACTGTGCCGCTGTTCTTGGTTGCATAATATTTGAAATTTCTGCAAAGATAAGTTGATTTTAGATTGTAGGTGTACGATTTAGCATTTTAATCCAAGGTTAGAGTCATCTAACTTGAGTATTAAAAAATGAAAAATCAAGGAAGTAAAAAGTTATTAATCTAACTTCTTAATTAATAACCAAGCATCTTGATTATGCTCTCGTCTGATATTGAAAAGTGCACGTTGGGCTTCAGCTCTGTTGTCATAGCTTGAGTAAACCACTTCATGCAGTCCGTATCTGTTCTTACCTATTTTACGCGCTTTATAACCTAATTCTCTCAGCTGATTTACTTTTTTATCAGAGTTGGCCTCAACTCTAAAGGCACCAGCAACAACATGATAATTACCTGTTTGTTTTTCAAGCAATAAGGTAGCTGCAGGTAAAGGGTTAGTGATAACAAACGTTGCTTCTTGCACTTTAACATCAAGTTGTGCGTTAGCTTCTTCTTGTGCTAATTGATTGTGATCTTCAATTGTTGAATTGTAATAATTAGCAGCACCAAAACCACTCAAACCTAAAATAATTACAGCTGCCGCAGCATACTTTAACCAATTGCGATTAGATCTTCTTTCTGGTGTTATTGCTATTGGTGCTACAGTTTCAATTTCAGTAATCTCTTCTTTATAGATTTCACGTTTAATGTCAGAACTTCTGTAATGAGACAGTCCAAAAGAGTCTGTTAAGTAGTTGATATGGTTTGAAGGGTTAAAAAGAATGTTTCCTTCAGAATTTAGAATTAAATCACCAATATTTTCTAATTGAATAGTTTCACCTTCTGTCAAATAAGACTTTATGGCTTTAACATGTTTTGATATTTTGTCTATCGCAGTGTTGTATGGAATCTTTTCTACTTCGGCAATATAGTTAGCTAAAAGCCCATCGTTATTTTGAATTTGCTCGTTAAAAGATAATACCTTTTTTGGAGGATAAAATGTGTGCGTTGTCTCATGAATTTTTGCAGATACTCTGTTTGATATAAATGCACCAAATTCTGGAATAGTTACACATTCGTAACGGTAAAGAAGATCGCTTATATAGGTTTCTAATTGCATACAAAAACAAAGTTAAAAATTTTTGTAGGCGATAAAAGTTTGTGTTCACATAGTTATTAACATCTCAAAATTTAGTTTCTTGTAGGTTTAAAATCAATTAAATATAATGACAGATCAACAATTAATTTTTGCATTGGCCTTACAACATGTACCTAAAATAGGTCCAACCACAGCAAAAAAGTTGATCAATCATTGTGGCTCTGCAGAAGCTGTACTTAAAGAAAAGCGAAGTAATCTTTTAAAAATTGATGGTATAGGAGCTGTTACCATAGATGGTCTTTTTGATGTTTCACATATTGCTGAAGCAGAACAAGAATTACAATTTATTAAGAAAAATAATATAATTACGCACTGCTTCACCGAGGAGACATATCCTGAAAAACTAAAGCATTGTATTGATGGTCCGATTGTGTTGTTTCAATCGGGTAATATCAATTTGAAGCAACAACCAATAATTAGTATTGTCGGAACAAGGAAAATAACCACAAATGGTGTTGCGTTTTGTGAACAACTCGTAGAAACCTTATCGCCTTACAATCCTGTTATAGTTTCAGGTTTTGCTTATGGCACTGATATTACTGCCCAAAAAGCTGCGGTAAAGCACAATCTGCAAACCATTGGTTGTTTGGCTCATGGCCTTAATCAGATTTATCCCAAAGTGCATAAAAAGTATGTTGCTGATATAGAAAATCATGGTGGATTTTTTACAGATTTTTGGAGTACAGATGTCTTTGATAGAAACAATTTTCTTAAACGCAATAGAATTATTGCAGGCTTAAGCGAGGCGACCATAGTTATTGAATCTGCCGAAAAAGGTGGTAGTTTAGTTACTGCAGACATTGCAAATTCTTATAATAGAGAAGTATTTGCAGTGCCAGGAAGAATAACAGATAGCCAAAGTATAGGTTGTAATAATCTCATAAAATATCAAAAAGCGCATCTATTATCTAATCCATTAGATGTACCTTATATATTGAATTGGCAATTAGAAAATGAAACTATAAATTCTAAACCAGCGATACAAAAGCAGTTATTTGTAGAATTAGATGTAGAAGAGAAAATCATCTATGATTATCTAAAAGATAACGACAAAGAATTGCTTGATACTATTGCTTTCGATTGTAAAATCCCATCATTTAAATTAGCGGGTATTTTACTCAATATGGAATTAAAAGGTGTGGTAAGACCATTACCTGGAAAATTGTTTGAAATAATCTGAATATAAGATTAATACCCAACCTTAGCTCTCACACGTTTTAAGACATCAACGGCAACAACTTTCGCTTTATCGGCGCCTTTTGCTAAAGCTGCATCAACTTCATTAAGATTATCCATGTAGTAGTTATAACGTTCTCTAGGTTCAGCAAAACGATCTAAAATAAGCTCGTATAAAGCCTGCTTTGCATGACCATAACCGTAGTTTCCACCTTCATAGTTTGCTTTCATAACTGCAACCTGTTCTTCTGACGCTAGAATATTATACAATGCAAAACAGTTACAGGTTGACCAGTCTTTAGGTTCCTCTAGTGGTGTACTATCTGTTTGAATAGACATGATTTGCTTGCGCAGTTTCTTTTCTGGTAAAAAGATATTAATAGTGTTTCCTTTACTCTTACTCATTTTTGCACCATCAGTACCAGGAATTAGCATCGTGTCTTTTTGAATATCAGCTTGAGGTAATACAAAAGTTTCACCTCCCATTTTAGCATGAAAACGAGATGCTACATCTCTTGTCATTTCAATATGTTGCTCTTGGTCCTTACCAACAGGTATAATCTCCGCATCATACAATAGAATATCTGCTGCCATCAGCATAGGGTAAGTAAACAACCCACCATTAACATCATCTAATCGGTCAGCTTTATCTTTAAAACTATGTGCCAATTCTAAACGTTTAAATGGAAAGAAACAGTTGAGGTACCAAGCCAGTTCAGTCACCTGTGCAACGTCGCTCTGTCTGTAGAACACTGTCTTATCAATATCTAAACCAAAGGCCAACCAGGTAGCAGCCGTAGAATATGTATTGCTGCGTAGTGTTTCTGCATCTTTAATTTGGGTTAAAGAGTGCAGGTCTGCAATAAAGAGATATGATTCGTTTGCATTGTCTTTTGCCTTTTCAATTGCTGGTATAATTGCACCTAAAATGTTACCTAAATGCGGTGTTCCTGTGCTTTGTATTCCTGTTAGTATCCTTGCCATAACATTTCCTGCGAAAGCAGGAATCATTTTAAATTAAACTAAAAAATTCAAAATAAAAAAACTCATAATATAATGAGATTTCTCGACTACGCTCTAAATGATAGCGCAATAAAATTTAAGGAACAAAGATAATTTTTTTAGTAGAACTATTTAATTAGTTTTGATGCCATGGCAATATTTAAGTATCCATTTTGGATTTTATATCGTATTTATTTCTATATCTTGGTAACACTGCCAATTCTTTTATTGTTGCCTGTACTTTTAATTGTAATATCTAGAGAAAAATGGTATCCACAGTTCTTTAAAATTGCACGATTTTGGGCTAAGTTTATTCTCATAGGTATGGGATTTTCTTATAAGATTAAGACCAAACAAAAACCAAAAAAAGGTGAGAGTTATATGTTCATTGCAAATCATACATCAATGACAGATATAATGCTGATGTTGGCAAGTGTTAAAAATCCTTTTGTTTTCGTTGGCAAAAAAGAATTAGCAAACATACCGCTATTTGGTTTTGTATATAAGCGTACATGTATATTAGTAGATAGAAGCAGTGCAAAAAGTAGACAAGCGGTGTTTTTAAGAGCACAGAGACGTCTTAAACAAGGGTTGAGTATTTGTATATTTCCAGAAGGAGGTGTTCCAGATGAAGAAATTATACTAGATGACTTTAAAGATGGTGCGTTTAGATTAGCGATTAATCATCAAATACCAATTGTACCAATGACGTTTTATGATAATAAAAAGCGTTTTTCATATACATTTTTCAGTGGTGGACCTGGTAGAATGAGAGTGAAAATTCACGAATTTTTAGACACTAAAGACTTGAAAACTGAAGACACTAAGTCGCTAAATAAAAAAGCAAGAGAAATTATATATAAAGAATTATCAAAATCCTTAAAAAAATAAAAGCTACCCAACCACGAGTAGCTTTTGTCATCATTGCTTGATTATTGCCTTACCACAGGGCAACTCTCTTTTTTTTAACCTAAAACTTATAATTTATTCCTGTATACAACCCAATAAAGAATGGTCTAAAATTACCAAAGGTGTTATTGAATGTATTGATTTGATATTTAAACTGAGGCTCTAAATTTATATTCCACTTTTTAGTGACATTATAATTTAGTCCTAAACCAAAATTGGCACTGAAACTTGTACTGTTAATATTGTTAGCTTCTCCAATTAAAGTCGAAGTACCATCTATATCAGCAAAAATTTCATTTTCATTTAAAAAGAAAGTACTGAAACCACCAACAACATTTAATCCAAATTTCTTATCTAATAATTTATATTCTATTTCAAGAGGAATTTCTATGAATCCGAAACGCTGATCTAAGTCACCAGTAAGTTTAGTGTTAAATACTTCTGGTGCTGAAGCTCTATTCATTACTTTAGAGCTCATTAGAGCTACATTAGTACCTTCTCTTAGTGTTATATTCCCTTGATTTGATTGTGAGCCGTTATCATTACTTGCTACAATTATATCAGTTCCTGAGAATGCATAAACACCTGAAGTTGTGTAATTAAGATTCACACGATTAACACCAGCTCTTACTTTAATTTTATCAGAAATAGCATAACTACCAGTTATACCATAACTCATGTTAATGTCACTTCCTTTGCTATTGGTATTAAATTGATTGTGAATCGGAGATCCTTCTCCCAAAGAAGCAAAGTAAACAGGTGCAACATTCGGTGCGATGCTCCACCTGTTAGATTCATCATCTTTTTCTTTTTCAATTAAGTCGTCAATTTTATTTTCAGCAATAGCATTTTCTATAGATTCTTTTTCCTTTTCAATAACGTTTGCTTCTTTTTGTTTATCTGTAACAGCACTACTATTACTTTCCTTAAGATCATCTCCTTTTGTAATTTCAGTAACAGAAGAAGAATTATTTTCTAAAGCCTTCTTTAGTTCTGAATCAATAATTTGATTATTGGATATTTCCGTATTAGTTTTCTCGGTGTTTTGTATTTTATCGTTTGCTGCTACAGTATTTTTAGATGCATTTTCTCCATTAATCAATTCATTAACTGAGGATTTTAGAGTTTTACTTGTCTGTTTAGTGCTATTATTTTCTGTAAGTAGACTTGGAGTTTTTGTACCATTATTAAATGGTTGTGATGAGGTGTTAGTTAACGCATCATTGCTATCTGTGTTATTATCCTCATTGTTTTGATTAACATCAGATTCAACTAAGCTAGTATTATCTAATTCTTCTGAAAACTTGGTGCTTTCATTAGATGAATCTAATGTACTATTCTCGTTCTTTTTTGTATCAGAGTTGTTTTCAGTTTCTGTATTAACAATAACTGGTGTATTACTAGAATTCTCTTCTGAATTAAAAAACGAAAAACCTATACTTAAAAGAAGTACAACACCCGCAGCCACTCCAGCAATCTGCCACCAGATTGGAATCACTCTGCGTTTTTTCTTTTCGTTATTAGGTAGACTTTCGGTTATACGATTCCATATTGCATCGTTTGGTGCAACTTCGAAATCTTTAAACTTTTCTTGAAAAAGTCTATCTATGTTTTTCTTTTCACTCATTTTATAATGACTGCGAATTTATATTCGCTTTATAATTTTCTATTTTTTCTTTTAAAATCAGTCTTGCTCTTGCAAGGTTAGATTTTGATGTACCTGTAGAAATATTGATCAATTCACTTATTTCTAAATGAGAATAGCCATCTAATACATATAGATTAAAAACCAATCTATATCGATTTGGCAATTCTTGGATGATGCCGAGTAAAAAATCTAAACTCAAATCATCATCATTTAAATCTACTGAGACGTCTTCTATATTGCCTTCATTTATAATATCATAAACTCCTACGTCGTCTCTGTAGCGTTGCAATGCGGTATTAATAGCAATGCGTTTTAACCAACCTTCAAAAGAACCTTTTTTATTGTACTGTTCTATTTTACTAAATATTGTAATAAAAGCATCATGCAGAACATCTTCTGCTTCAGCATAGTTAGAACAATACTTAAGACAAAGCGAAAATAATTTACTTGCATATTGCTTGTATAATTGGCTTTGTGCTTTAGCATCTTGTTTTATACAATTTTTAATGAGTTGTTCTAAACTCAAATTATTTTTAGTTAGTTAGTTAATTTTATTCTACCACTGGCACCTCAACTAAATGATAATGATCCATGCCTTGTACAGTACCTTGATAAAACTTAAATAAATACGTATCCGTACCAGAAATTGTAAGTTCAAAACTAACGGTGACTTCCTCTGCGTCAGTCGAACAATCACCTTCCGGATAGACTGTATTTAATATTGTTACTGTTCTTTCATGATTTTGAATATCAAACACAATGTTATTAAACACATAGCACGCATTAGGTTTAGTATAAGTCATATATATTTGATACGTTTCTCCCTGAATAAATTCTTCAGGAATATCAACGCTTTGAACAGGCATCACTTCAATATAAAATTCAGTAGCATTTTCGTCTTCTGGACTACATGCCATTAGCATCGAAAAAAATAATCCAATTAAAAACCAATATTTTTTCATCCTTATTTCGTCATTTATCACTTTATAGATGCAGAAAGTATAAAAGGGTTGCGTCTGAAAATAAAAAAAATCCTGAAATTTTTCAGGATTTTTCTTTTTCTACTAGTTTTCATTTACAATTTGTCTGACCTTTTCTTCGAGTTCATCCATTAAGTCAGGATTATCCTTAATCAACGATTTAACAGCATCACGACCTTGTCCAAGCTTAGTGTCTTCGTAGCTAAACCAAGAGCCACTTTTCTTTACAATATCGTGCTCAACAGCAATATCAAGAATTTCACCTACTTTAGACACACCTTCACCATACATAATATCAAATTCAGCTGTTCTAAATGGTGGGGCTACTTTATTTTTCACAACCTTTACTCTTGTTTTATTACCCATTACATCTCCGTTGCTACTTTTAATTTGAGTAGAACGTCTTATGTCTAGACGGACTGAAGCATAAAATTTTAACGCATTACCACCTGTTGTTGTTTCAGGGTTACCAAACATCACTCCAATTTTTTCACGTAATTGGTTAATGAAAATCATTGTGCAGTTTGTTTTACTAATAGAAGCGGTAAGCTTTCGTAAAGCTTGTGACATCAATCGCGCATGAAGTCCCATTTTAGAATCTCCCATTTCACCTTCAATCTCACTTTTAGGAGTTAATGCCGCAACAGAATCGACAACAACAATATCAATTGCTCCAGATCTCACTAAATTATCTGCAATTTCTAAAGCTTGTTCTCCATTATCAGGTTGAGAAATAATTAGATTTTCTAAATCAACACCAAGCTTTTCGGCGTAAAAACGGTCAAAAGCATGTTCTGCATCAATAAAAGCAGCTATTCCTCCAGCTTTTTGAGCTTCTGCGATAGCATGTAGGGTTAAGGTTGTCTTACCCGAAGATTCTGGGCCATAAATTTCAATAACTCGTCCTCTAGGATAACCACCAACTCCTAAAGCGATATCAAGGCCTAAAGAACCTGATGAAATGGCGTCAACATCTTCAATTGCTTGATCACTCATTTTCATTACAGTGCCTTTACCGTAGGCTTTATCTAGTTTATCTAGGGTTAACTTAAGTGCTTTTAATTTTGCATCTTTTTCACTACTCATTGTCTTCTTATTTCTTAGTTAAATTGTACTCAAAAATACCACTTATTTTAATTTTTTCAATTTTATGACGCAACCATTTTGCACTTTTTACATCTACTGTTTGAAAAAGGAAAAAATTGCAAAAGAAAAATTAGTTAAAACAAAAAATACATTTGTTTTAATGATATTAAAACTAAAGATTTAGCTAGTCTTTTATACAAAACTCTTTTTGATTAGTTTAAGTTAGTGATTAAAAAAGCGCCGGAGAAAATCTCAAGGCGCTTTTTTGGTGCTAGTTATATGAAAAAGAATACCTTTGCACAAAATATTAGCTAGATATAGCTAAGAAAAAATATAAATTCTTTAACCTTAAAAATTAGTATAGCATGCAACTGTACAATAACTTAAGTGCTAA
>CAZFEV010000045.1:0-20176 GCA_964517835.1 uncultured Flavobacteriaceae bacterium
AAATAATGTCTTAATTTTGAAAGCCTAAAAACAACACATAATTATTGCTAACCACGCTTCAATTACGAAAACGATTTCGTTAGAAAAGTATGGCATCAAAGATGCTAAAATTAATTATCAATTATCGCCTAAAGAATTACAAGCTGCTACCATAGAAAAAGGAATGGGTAAAGAAACCTCAAATGGCACTTTGGCTATTAATACAGGTAAATTTACAGGTCGGTCTCCAGAAGACCGTTTTTTGGTTCAAGACGATTACACTAAAGATCGCATTTGGTGGGGACCTTCAAATAAACCAATTTCATCAGAAAATTTTGATTTCCTACAAAATGAAATAGAAACCTATTTAAGTGGAAAGGAGTTGTATGTCAGAGATGGATATGTGTGTGCTGATCCGAGTTACAAAATGAATGTGAGAACAGTAACTGAATATCCTTGGTCTAATATGTTTATTTATAATATGTTTTTAAGACCAGATGAAGAAGAGTTAAAAGATTTTAATGAAGAATGGTTGGTACTTTGTGCGCCAGGTTATGAATGTTCTAATCCTGAGGCACATGGTTTAAGACAAGGTAATTTTTCAATTTTAAATTTTACTAAGAAGATTGCCCTAGTTGCAGGTTCAGCCTATACAGGTGAAATGAAGAAAGGAATTTTTACTGCGTTAAACTTTATTCTTCCAGTTGAAAAGAACGTATTACCAATGCACTGTTCTGCCAATGTTGGTGACAATGGTGAAACGGCAATTTTCTTCGGCTTATCTGGTACTGGTAAAACAACCCTATCAACAGATCCTGATAGAAAGTTGATTGGTGATGATGAACATGGTTGGACAGCTGAAAATTCTATCTTTAACTTTGAAGGTGGTTGCTATGCTAAGGTAATAGATCTCTCTGAAGAAAAAGAACCAGATATTTACCGAGCAATTAAGCCAGGTGCAATACTAGAGAATGTCATTTTTAAGGATAATGGCGATGTCGACTATTTTGATAGTTCTATTACACAAAATACAAGAGTAAGTTATCCTATTTATCACATAGATAATATTAAACAACCATCATATGCTTCTAATCCAAAGAATATATTCTTTTTAACGGCAGATGCATTTGGTGTATTACCTCCAATATCTAAATTAACTCCTGCACAAGCAGCATATCATTTCATTTCTGGTTATACTGCAAAGGTAGCTGGTACTGAAGCTGGTGTTGTAGAGCCTGTTCCTTCTTTTTCAGCGTGTTTTGGTGCACCATTTATGCCTTTACATCCTGCTGAGTACGCTGATATGTTAAGCAAGAAAATGAAAGAGGCTGGTGTAAATGTTTGGTTAATAAATACAGGTTGGACAGGTGGTCCCTATGGTGTAGGAACACGTATGAAATTGAAGTATACCAGAGCTATGATTACTGCAGCTTTAAATGGTGACTTAGGATTATACAATTATGATGATTACCATATTCATTCTGTATTTGGTGTGGCACAACCAAGATCATGTCCTGGTGTACCAACAGAAGTGTTAAGCCCAAGATCAACATGGAACGATGATGAGGCATATTATAAAATGGCATTTAAATTATCTAATGCTTTTAGAGAAAACTTTAAGAAGTTTGAGTCTTATGCTTCAGAAGAAATAAGACGTGGTGGCCCACAAAGATATGCGCACTAATGCAACATATACTATAAAAAAAACCCAGCTCAATGAGCTGGGTTTTTTTATTTATATCAATTAAAGTAATTACTTTCCTTTATTAACAGAATCAATATACTTTTTCAACGCCATGGTCATAGAAGGCGTTTCTGGTGTTGGCGCAGCAATATCTACGCGTAAACCTTTTTCTTTAACAGCTTTAACTGTCGTATTTCCAAATACTGCGATTCGTGTGTCGTTTTGCTTAAAATCAGGGAAATTATGGAATAATGACTCAATTCCAGAAGGACTAAAGAATACTAAAATATCATAGTATACATTAGCTAAATCTGACAAATCACTAATTACAGTTTTATAGAACGTTGCTTGCGTCCAATTAACACCTAACTTATCTAAGTTTTCAGGAATAATTGGCTTAACCTTATCAGTAGTTGGTAATAAGAATGTCTCGTCTTTATATTTTTTGATTAACGGCATTAAATCTGCGAATGTTCGTTTACCAACATATATTTTACGCTTTCTGTAAACTACATATTTTTGTAAGTAGTAAGCAACTGCTTCAGATTGACAGAAATACTTCATAGTATCTGGCACTTTAAAACGCATTTCTTCAGCCACTCTAAAGAAGTGATCTACGGAATTTCTACTTGTAAGGATTATTGCAGTAAACTTGCTTAAGTCTATTTTTTGTTGTCTTATCTCTTTAGCAGATACGCCTTCAACGTGTATGAAGGGTCTAAAATCTACTTTTACTTTTTGCTTTTCTTGTAGGTCAAAGTATGGAGAGTTTTCAATTTTGGGCTCAGGTTGTGATACTAAGATCGTTTTCACTTTCATGCGGTATCGTTTTTTTAGATGTTATATTCTCTAATTACCTTATATAAAATGATATAAGGGGCAATTTCGAGAGCGCAAAGATACAACAAAAAATAGAAAAAATTGGGAATTATTATCTTTTGATAATATTTGAATGAAGTAATGAAGCCAATAAGATTAAGTAAAAAAATGAGTATTAATGTTGTTATTATGACAATATTTAGATCAAAAGTAGTATATAAAATAAACAGATTAGACAGCATAAAAATGAGGCCAGAGTAATTAAAAAAGGTAATTTTCTGAAAAAGGTAGTTGTCAATAAGACTGTCTATTTCAAAAAGACTACCAATTAAACGTTCCAAAAGAATTTTAATGATAATAACCGTTGCTACCGAGAAAAGCAGTTTTAAAAAACCAATGATTTCAAAATTAACTGTCTCAACATAAGCATCATAAAAGAAGAATATAAAAATGCTTACGGATACGACTAAGTTTACAAATAGGAAGCCTTCAAAAGGGTCAATAAACTTCTGGTCTCGACTATAAATACTCAAATACTTCGAATTACCAACAACATATAAAAAATCATTAAACCGTAATGTATTTAAGATTTTTGATATGACAATTCCAAGTAAACCAAAAACAGTGAAAGCTGTTAGCCAGTCGTGAGTTATAAAGTCGCGCATGATGCTAAAATATAAAGAAAATCAAGTTCAGCATAATTTATATTTTTTTAGAATCTTATGAATTTTATAACATTAAAAAATACTTCAAAACCGTTACATTTGTCCAATCCTTAAAAATTAAGGCTAACTAAATCATATGGATCAAATGTCTGATGCTATTGTAATCATACCAACTTACAATGAAGTTGAAAACATAGAAGCAATTATCCGAGCTGTTTTTCAACAAAAAAAGGACTTCCATGTGTTAGTCGTTGATGACAACTCACCTGATTATACCTCAAAGGCAGTAAAAAAGCTACAAGATGTATTTAATGAAAAGCTATTTTTAATTGAAAGAAAGAATAAAAGTGGTTTGGGGTCTGCTTATATTGATGGGTTTAAATGGGCGTTGCAAAAAAACTATCATTATATTTTTGAAATGGATGCTGATTTTTCACATAACCCAAAAGACCTAATACACCTATATAAAGCCTGTAATGAAAATAATGCAGATGTTGCAGTAGGATCTAGGTATGTAAAGGGTATTACTGTGGTAAACTGGCCTTTATCTAGAATTTTGTTGTCCTATGGTGCATCTCGCTATGTACGCCTAATAACAGGGATGAGAGTTAAAGATTCTACTGCAGGTTTTGTATGCTATAAACGTGAAGTGTTAGAGACTATTAACTTAAATAAAATCAAGTTTGTAGGTTATGCTTTTCAGATTGAAATGAAATTTAAGGCCATGAAAAAAGGCTTTAAAATTGTTGAAATTCCAGTTATATTTAAGGATAGAATTAAGGGGAAATCAAAAATGAGCGGTAGTATTATATATGAAGCTGTTTTTGGAGTAATTAGTCTAAAGTTGAAAAGTTTATTTTTTTAAAACTATGGTAAAGAGAAATACTATTATTAAAAATGCAAAGATTGTAAACGAGGGAAAAATAACTGAAGGTGATATTTTAATTGAGAATGATATCATTATTGAAATAGATGAATCTATCAGCGTTAAGTCACCAGACACAATTGTAATAGATGCTGAAGGAAATTATGTGTTACCTGGAATGATTGACGATCAGGTACACTTTAGAGAACCAGGATTAACGCACAAAGCGAATATTGAAACAGAATCTAAAGCGGCTTTAGCAGGTGGAATAACTTCTTTTATTGAGATGCCAAACACCAACCCTCAAACAACTACTGTTGAAAAGCTTGAAGAAAAATTTGCTATTGCAGCAGAGTCTTCTTATGCCAACTATTCGTTTATGTTTGGCGGTACAAATGATAATTTAGATGAGATTTTAAAGGTAGATCCTAAAGGTGTAGCCGGATTAAAACTATTCTTAGGTTCTTCTACAGGTAATATGTTAGTTGATGACCCTGAAGTTTTAGAGAAGATTTTTTCTAGTACCAATATGGTCATTTCCGTGCATTGTGAAGATGAAGGTACAATTAGAGAGAATTTAGCAAAATATAAAGCGGAATATGGTGATGATATTCCTATGGAATTTCATCCGATTATTAGAAGTGAAGAAGCATGTTATTTATCTTCTTCAAAAGCTATAGAATTAGCAAAAAAGACAGGTGCCAGATTACATGTGTTTCACTTATCTACAGGTAAAGAAACTAATCTATTCACCAATGACATACCTCTAAAGGATAAAAAAATTACCTCAGAGGTTTGTATCCATCACCTCTGGTTTTCAGATGAAGATTATGCTAAAAAAGGCAGTCATATTAAATGGAATCCTGCAGTAAAGACAGCAACAGATAGAGATCAATTGTGGGAAGCACTTTTAGATGATAGAATTGATGTTATAGCAACAGACCATGCGCCTCATACGCTAGAAGAAAAAAGTAACCCATATACAAGTGCACCATCTGGTGGACCATTAGTGCAACATGCGCTTGTTGCTCTTTTAGAAGCACATCATCAAGGTAAAATTTCAATTGAAAAAATTGTTGAGAAGGCTTGTCATAACCCAGCGATTTTATTTGATGTCGAAAAGCGTGGTTATATAAAAGAAGGCTATTATGCCGATTTGGTGATTGTAGATTTAAATCATCCTTGGACCGTAAATAAAGATAATATCTTATATAAATGTGGTTGGTCTCCTTTTGAAGGAAGTACTTTTAAAAGTAGAATTACTCATACCTTAGTAAATGGACAACTTGCGTACAAAAACTTTAAAGTTTTAGATGTTAAAGCAGGAAGAAGACTAACCTTTGATAGGTAATGAAACGATTTTATAGTTTATTATTATTGACATTATTTTTTCTGGCTTGTACTAACAGTGGCAAGCCAGAAAAACCTAAAAATCTTATTTCTAAAAATAAGATGGAAGCTGTTTTATTCGATTTGTATGTTGTAAGTGGCGCAAAAGGTGTCAATAAGAAATTATTAGAAACCAAAGGGTTTGAGCCAGAAACTTATGTGCTTACAAAACATAATATTGATAGTTTGCAGTTTGCAGAAAGTAATGCATATTATGCCTTTGATTCTGATAATTACAAAGCCATGATTGAAAATGTCAAATCTAGAATTGAAAAGGAAAAGAAGAAATTAGAGGACGAGGAAAAAGAACTAGATAAGATAGAGCAACGCAAAAAGGATTCGATAAAAGCGGTTAGAAAAAGAAAGAAAGATTCCATACATAATGCACATAAGAACTTTCCTGATTCAACCCTAATCAAGAAAAATAATAATCCTTTTACATCTAAAAAGAATTAAGACTTAAGGTCTTTCAGGTATAATTCACTCACAGAGGCAATGGTCTTGTCTATAGACTTAAATTGGTAATTTAACGTCTCAATTATTTTCGAGTTATCATATTTTGAAGTACTAACCACCGATTTTGCGCCTTGTTTAGAAAGTGTTCTTCGCTTACCTGTTAGCTTATGATTTACCCAATCTAATCTCCAAAATATTTGTAAAAGCCAAGATTTCGCTTCTTTAGTAGGTGCTTTTACATTTAAAATACGAGCAGTTTTAGTTAAAAAATCCTTATAACTGAGGTTTTCAGATACTAATACAAATCCTTGGTTAATAATATTACTCTTCATAAGAGCTATCATAGGATCAATAACATCCCATACATCAACATAACCAGTAATACCATTGGTATAAAAGGACATGCCGTCATTCACTTTTTTAAACAAATTCCCGCTGCTACCACCATTCCAAAACCCGGCACCAAGAATTATTCCAGGGTTTACTACGACAACATCAACACCTTCTTGAGACCCACGCCAAACTTCCATTTCCGCACCATATTTAGTAATAGCATAGACACTATTATCTGCTTCAGGATTCCAAGGTGTATTTTCATGAATAAGTACTTCTGGGTTTTCATTATGACCAAGAGCTGCAATAGAACTTACGTAGCACAGTCTTTTAATTTTATACGATATACAAAGGTTTACAATATTCGCTGTGCCTTCAATATTAATTTTCCTAAGCCGATGATATTTGTCAGGTTCAAAAGACACAAATGCAGCACAATGATATACGTGAGTTACATCCTTAAAAGCAACTTCAAGTCTTGGAATATCATTAATATCAGCCTTTACCCATTCTATTAAGTTAAATAAGTCTTCAGGATTATTAGAAAAATAAGAAAACACATGTTTTGTGCGTGCTATGGTCTTTTCTCGTCTGTATATTGCTCTTACTTTTTCACCATTACTTGTAAGCTTATAAAGTAAATGAGAACCAACAATTCCTGTGCCGCCTGTTACTAGTATCATACAGCTAAATTACATTAAAATTGTCTTTTGTGATTTGATGTGGAAATATATCTTTGCGTAATCTTAAAATCAAACATAATAATGGGAAAGAATTTTGTCGAAGAACTAAAATGGCGAGGCATGTTACACGATAGTATGCCGGGAGTTGAAGAGCATTTAGAAGAATCTATGCGCAGTGCGTATGTTGGTTTTGATCCTACGGCAGATTCCCTTCATATAGGTAATTTGGTTCCTATTATGTTGTTGGCGCATTATCAACGTTGTGGCCATAAACCAGTAGCTTTGGTTGGTGGAGCAACAGGTATGATTGGTGATCCGTCTGGTAAATCTTCTGAACGAAATTTACTTGATGAGAAAACTTTACGTCATAACCAAGAAGCTATTAAAAAACAATTATCTCATTTCCTAGATTTTGACAGTAATGATGCTAATGCCGCAGTATTAGTAAATAATTACGATTGGATGAAAGAGTTTTCATTCCTTGAATTTATTAGAGATGTTGGTAAGCACATCACTGTTAATTATATGATGGCTAAAGATTCTGTGAAAAATAGAATTTCTGGCGAAACTTCTAACGACGGAATGAGTTTTACTGAATTCACCTATCAGTTGGTGCAAGGTTATGATTTCCTGCATTTATACAGAGATAATGACTGTACAATACAAATGGGTGGAAGTGACCAATGGGGTAACATAACTACAGGTACAGAATTAATTAGAAGAATTGGTGGTGGAAAAGGTTTTGCAATAACCTGTCCATTAATTACAAAAAGTGATGGCTCAAAATTTGGTAAATCTGAAGGTGGAAACGTTTGGTTAGATGCCAAAAGAACATCTCCATACAAGTTTTACCAATATTGGTTAAACTCAAGTGATGAAGACGCTCAGAAGTATATTAAGATATTTACATTTTTATCTGAAGATGAAATTAATAGTTTAATTTCTGCGCATTCTGAAGCACCACATCTTAGAACTTTACAAAAAAGATTAGCGCAAGAAATCACAACGATGGTGCATTCTCATGAAGATTTTGAAAATGCAGAAAAAGCGTCAAATATCTTATTTAGTAAGTCATTTAAAGAAGATATAAAGACTTTAAATGAAACCTTATTCTTAGATGTTTTTGAAGGTGTACCACAAGCAGAAATATCTAAGGCTGATTTTGATGAAGGATTAGATATGATTGGTGCACTGGCTGCAAAAACCAACTTTTTAAAATCTAATGGTGAAGCGAGACGTGCACTAAAAGAAAACTCTGTCTCTGTAAATAAAGCAAAAGTCAAAGAAGATTATAAATTGTCTTCAGAAGACTTAATCAATGATAAGTATATCATTTTAAATAAAGGAAAAAGAAACACATATATCATAAAGATTGTATAAGTAAAGTGAAAAGCCCAAACTCTCGTTTGGGCTTCTCTAACCAATCAATCAACTATATGAAAATCTTTCTTTTTCTATAGCGATTGTTTAGTCGTAAATATTTTTAATTCCTTACAAGGCCATAAGATTACAACCTCTAATGTCTGAGTTGTCGAATCTTCCAATGATTTCAAACTGTTCATTTTCATGGACTTTGCCAAGATCTTGAGTAGCGATAAAAGCACAAGAATTTATGTTGGCTAAATCGATAATATTAATGCCACCAGTTTTATTGTGACTTTGAATTGAAAGTGCGTCTTCGGTATCTCTGGTAAGTATTTTCATCCAAGGTGGACATTCAAAAATGCCGTTACCTTTAGAATACGCCTGACTCAAAAGTTCCGTCATGCCATATTCACTATGTATTTGGTTGACTCCAAAGCCAGTTTTAAGTATAGCATGAAGTTCTTCTCGTATAATTTCTTTACGTCTACCTTTCATTCCACCAGTTTCCATGACTAAGGTGTGGCTCAATTTAAATTGAAACTTTTCAACAAGATCAAGTAATGCAAACGAAACACCAATAAGTAATGTTTTTTGGCCTTTTTCTTCAAGTTGATGGAGTGTTTTGGCTAAATCATCAAGGTTATTGAGGTAAAATCCGCTTTTAGTTTGGTTAGACTTTTCTATTAAGTCATTAACCATGTAAATAAGTGAAGAACCTTCACGCTCTAGATAAGAAGGCAATAAGGCTAATACCACATAATCCTCAATATTGCCATAAAAGTGTTCAAAAGCCTTGAGATAGCTTTGCTCATAAACACTTAAATCTGTAACATAATGTTTACTTGTAATACTTCCAGTGGTACCAGAACTAGTGAAGGTTTTTTCGACTATTTCTCTAGAACTTAAAATTTCATGACTCTTAAAAAACTGGATCGGTAAAAAAGGTATATCCTTAATAATTTTCACATCTGAAGGATGAATATAAAGCAAGTCGCAAAAAGATCGATATACAGGGTTATTATTGAACTGATGTTTAAATACTTCAAGTGCAATCGTTTCAAATTCCGATTGAGAATTAATATTAAAAACAGTCTTTGTATCTATCATGAAATCAGTTAAAATAACTGATGCAAAAATATGGAAAATAAAAAAGCGCAACTAATACTAGTTGCGCTTTAAATATGTATAAAACAATGATTACTTTATCACTAATTTCTTAGTAACAGTAGCATTATTTTGAGTAATCTTAACTAAATAAATTCCTGTTTTAAGATTAGAAACATTTAATGTATTGTTTGTTAAAGTTTCGTTCTTTACTTGCTTACCTAATAAGTCAAATACTTGTACATTCATATCTTCGTTAACAGAAGAAGTTATTGTTACAACACCAGTATTAGTTGGATTAGGGAAGATTGAGAAAGACGTTGCGTCATATCTATTATTAGATAATACTTGGTCATTACGTCTTCCTGGTGAAAATTCTACAGGATTTGTAGCATGGGATAAATGTCCTACAAAAGCACCCGTGAAATCTGGTTCTCTACAAACTGACTGATCAGAAGCACCAGTGTATGATTCTGTAACCACAATTGCATTGGCTGCATTTCTAATTGTTACAGTATCTCCACCATTATTAAGTCCTAAACTACCTGTTGATGAAGCTTGTGATAATCCTGGAATACCTGTAGGTGTACCGGCGCCAAATACGGTCATAAATCCTCCAGCAGGAATTATTGTAGATGCTGGGAATGTATGTCTTAAGGTAAATCCATCTTCAATTGTATAACCTGAGATATCTAAATCTGTTGCTCCGATATTATATAACTCAACAAATTCATCTTCTGAGGTACTAGCATTTCCATCACCATTTGGATCTGCACCAGAAGCAGGATCAGCTAATATTTCATTAATTACTAAATCAGTTGTAACAGGATCACAAGCAGCAGACGGAACTGTACCTGAAATAGTTGTACCATCACAGTCACCACCATTTATTGTTAAATCCCAAGTACTTCCTTCAGTTAAACCTGTAATTGTAATTGTACCATCAGCAATTCCTGAAGGATCGTCACCACCAATAGTTCCACCAGAAGTTGTAGTGATTGAAGTAATAGTATCTTCCGATCCGCTATATGGTATTTCGATGGTTACCGTATCATTATTATCACCTACTGTATTAGTGTTACAAACATAGTTTTCAGTTTGTAGGACAACATCACATGATGCACAATTTGAAGTAGGTCTAGACCCTAATGAAGGACAAGAACCAAACGCTACTAAATTAACATTTGAAATAGACCAAGAAGAGAAACTTCCATCAGCATCTTGATATTGCACACCTACAAATACGTCAGTACCAGAAGCTGAAGATAGATCTACACTATAACTGCCAGCAGCATCAATTGTTTGCGCAGAAGTCCATGTTGCGCTAGACGGACAAAGACTACTATAATCTGATGTGTATTGAATGTTTAATTCAGAACCATCAAAATTTTCTGATGCATCAAATGCTAAAGCTAAATCAGAAACACCAGACATATCTAGTGGTCCAAAAACTAACCAACCATTGGTTTCTTCCATACATCCGCCACCACAGAAACCATTTATTGAATAAGTACCACTACTTTCGCTCCAAACATCGCCATCAGAATTTGCTGCAACCGTTACAATTTCAAACAATTCTGAACCTGTACTAAGGTCAAAACATGTATTAGGAGCAGGGTCACAA
Organism: uncultured Flavobacteriaceae bacterium; assembly: GCA_964517835.1. Lineage (GTDB taxonomy): Bacteria > Bacteroidota > Bacteroidia > Flavobacteriales > Flavobacteriaceae > Winogradskyella. The sequence goes on from CAZFEV010000045.1 coordinate 10,967, forward strand.
ATTGCATTACCAACAGTTCCAGAAATTGTATTTCCATCACAGTTGCCACCAACTAAAGTAAGGTCCCAGGCATCACCTTCAGATAAACCTGTAATTGTGATTGTCCCGTCAACAATACCAGATGGATCGTCACCACCTATAGTACCACTAGATGTTGTAGTTACTGAGGTGATTGTGACGTCTGATCCTGTATAAGGAATAGAGATTGTAACACCATCGTTATTATCACCTATTGTACTAGAGCTACAAGTAATTTGTTCAGTACCAAAGGAAACTCCACAAGCAGCAAAACCGTCAACTATTCTTATGTTATCAACTGCAATATCTTCATCCCCAGCAGCTAATCCGTCAAAAACTAGTCTTACATCTATTAAAGATCCTGTTCCTAGACTTGCTGTAAATTCGGTAAATGTAGGTGTTAGTTCTGTGCCTTCTCCAACCCCATCAAAGTCTGTATCTTGCATTGGAGCTGATACGTTAGATCCAGTACTGCCATTTACTGCAAACTGAATTACTTTAGTGAATGTGCCTGAGTTGTCATAATCTACTTCAATGTAAAATAAATCACCAGAGTCCCAATCTTCATTACCGTCATTGGAATCATCTTCTGCTAATAAAACAGCTAAAGTTAAATTAGAAAATGTTGAAATATCTAAATCATCAAAAACTAACGTTTGCATTGATGAGCTACAAGGAGCACCATCAGTGTCTTGTGCAGCAAAGTAAAAACTACCATCTTGCCCAGAGACAGCATAGTTACCTGAAATATCTGACCCATCTGTAACTGTAAAGAAATCATTTGCTGTATCATTACAAACTTCGCTAGGAGTGCCGGAATTCCCTGACTCAAAGGACTCTGCGAATACGGTTGTTTGCCCAAATGATAATGATCCCATCATTAAGGCAGTAAATAAAAAGTAAAGTTTTTTCATATTAAATCAATAATTAATTAGTGCACCAAATATACTAACAATAACCGAGTGTTGATTGTGTTTTTATCAACAATAGCGGTTATTTACAATATGATAACATATTAAATAACAAGAATCTGTGAAATCTGGTTTAAGGAATTGTGAATGTTAGCGAATTGTTATCAATTTACTATTTTTAATAACATAAACAGATATACTTTATATTTACCCAACCTTAAAAAATCATATTGGTGAAAAAGAAGGACATTAAAATATTACTTGTTGATGACGAACCAGATATCTTAGAGATTGTTGGTTATAACCTATCAAGTGAAGGTTATCAAGTTATTACTGGTGAAAATGGTAATGAAGCCATAGAAAAGGCCAAAAAACATAAGCCACATTTAATTATTCTTGATGTGATGATGCCAGAAATGGATGGTATTGAAGCTTGTGAGCGTATACGTCAAGATTCAAAATTGAATAATACCATTATCACATTTTTAACGGCACGTGGTGAAGATTATTCTCAGGTCGCTGGTTTTGAAGCTGGTGCTGATGATTATATCACCAAACCTATAAAGCCAAAAGTATTAGTTAGTAAAGTAAAGGCACTTTTAAGAAGACTCAAAGAAACTGAGAGTGCTTCAGACTCTGTGAAGATTGGTGATCTTATTATTAATAGAGAAGAGTACAAGATTACTAAAAAGGGTGAAGAGATTATTTTACCAAGAAAAGAGTTTGAATTGCTATCTTTGTTGGCGTCCAAGCCCGGTAAAGTATTTAAACGCGAAGAAATCTTAGATAAAGTTTGGGGTAATGAAGTTGTTGTTGGCGGAAGAACTATCGATGTACATATTAGAAAACTTCGTGAAAAAATTGGTGACAAATCATTTAAAACAGTCAAAGGCGTTGGGTACAAGTTTGTAGATTAATGCAAAAGAAAGGCCTTAAAAAATCTTATAAGTTCGCTATTAGAACATCGTTGTATGTAACGATATTTTCAACACTCCTAGTGAGTGTTTTTTTGTATTACTATCATGTAATAAATTGGCAAGTTATCTTCTTTCCACTTGTTTGTTTCCCGTTGTGTTTCTCTATTATTCAGTTCAGGGTTGAACGATTTATTTACAAGCGTGTAAAAAAGATCTATGATGATCTTACGCTTTTAGAATCTACCACTTTAAGACAGCAACCTATTACAACAGATATGGGAACGCTCAGAAAAGAGATCGATAAGTATGCCCGAGACAAAAAGATTGAAATTGAAACCTTAAAAGTAAGAGAAGAATATAGAAAAGAATTTATAGGTAACGTTTCTCACGAGCTCAAGACACCTCTTTTTACGGTTCAAGGCTATATTGATACACTTTTAGATGGAGGAATAGAAGATCAAAAGCTTAGGGAAAAATACCTCAAAAGAGCAAGTAAAGGTGTTGAGCGTTTAACCTACATCATTAAAGACTTAGATATGATTACCAGGTTAGAAGTTGGTGATCTTAATCTAGATAAAGAGACTTTTGACATTGTTAAGTTAGTACAAAACGTGTTTGATTTATTTGAAATGAAGGCAGCAAAGAAACGTATCACGCTAACATTTGATATGGACTATGCTAATCCTATAATGGTTAATGCAGATCAAGAACGTATTCAGCAAGTACTAACAAATCTCATTGTAAATTCTATTAAGTACGGAAGACAAAAGGGAACAACAGAAGTGAGTATAGAAAACCTCATTAAAAACAAAGTAATAGTGAGAGTTACAGATAACGGTGAAGGTATAGATAGTGAAAATTTACCTCGACTTTTTGAACGGTTTTATAGAGTAGACAAGAGTGGTTCTCGTAAAGAAGGAGGCTCTGGTTTAGGTTTGTCTATTGTTAAACATATTATTGAAGCTCATGAAGAAAAGTTATATGTAGAAAGTGAGCTTGGCGTTGGTAGTGAATTCTCTTTTACTTTAGAAAAGATTGAAAAGTGATTTAAAGTCTAAGTCTGCCTCATCGCTCACAAAACCTTTATAATTTTTCATCTCATTAAGCATATTAATATTGAAATCTTTTTGTGTGCTAAATGGCGCGATGTTTTCCTTCTGTAATTTTTCTGCTAAATATTCTTGTTCATACTGACCAGGTGTTGGTATTAAGAAGGCTTTCTTTCCGAGTTTTGCATAATCCATTAAAGACGTATAACCAGATCTACTTAGTACTATTTCACTTGAATTTAATGCATCTTCAAGCTGATTGCTAGTCATATAATTGTAAATAATAGTATTTTGACGTTCTACAATAGTTTGCTCAGCTTCTAATATGCCTTTAACTAAGCACACATTACCCTCAAAAGAGGTAAGTTCATTTAAAATTTTTTCCTCTAAATATGTTCTTTGTGGTTCCGGACCAGATAACACCACAAGTAGTTTATACCTTGAGGTTAAGTCTTTTCTTTGAAATCTGCTTAAAGGTCTAAGATATTTCAATGAGATGTTTAAGTCGTCAACATGGCCTAAATCGCCACTGAGATTGTTCTTGCCTTTATAGTCAGGCACCCAACATTCATCAAACTTTGTAATTATTTTTTGATGCATTTTGCTGCTCAACCAAGTCGTATTACCACTTAAAACTTTGAGTTGATGTGTTATAAATACAGAAGGAATGCTTTTGTGTCTAATGCCAAAACGATTGTCAGAGATGATGCCAAACAGATTTTCGGTTTCAACTAGTTGTTTAATAAGCTTACGTTCTCTTTTTATCGTTTTTAAAAGATGTGGGGAATCTTTTATTAATTTTAATTTGAAACTATTGGCCTTCTTTGCATAGGTAATATTGTATGATGGTAGTTTAATGGATTGTAATTCTGGGAATTCTTTCTGTAACAACGATAACGCAAAACCATCACTAGCAATGATAGGTTCAAAATCATGAGATTTTAACGCATTTATTATTGGTATACAACGCGTTGCATGGCCTAATCCCCAATTTAATGGAGCGACTAATATTCTCTTTTTATTTTGCACTTATCTAATTTTCAATTTTAGATACATCTTAACAAAGGTAAACCTAAAATGTTTCCTTAATTTTACCGAATTATTATTAAGCAGTAAACCACGTGGGAAGTAAAAATAAGCTAAAGCGATTTAGAGAGAATGAAACTTTTGAAAATGTATTTCAACCAACTAGGGAAGAGCTAGTTGACAAGAAATATAAATATAAAGGTAAATGGAGAACGGAGGTTTTTAAGAATGAAAATCCTATAGTTTTAGAATTAGGCTGTGGTAAAGGTGAATATACTGTAGGATTAGCTCAGCGTTATCCAGAAAAAAGCTTTATAGGTATAGATATTAAAGGTGCAAGATTTTGGCGTGGTGCAAAAACAGCTGTTGAAGAAGCTATTCCTAATGCAAAATTCATAAGAACGCAAATAGAACTTATTGAATATATTTTTGAAGAAAACGAAGTTGATGAGATTTGGATCACTTTTCCAGATCCTCAAATTAAATACAAAAGAACCAAGCATAGATTAACCAATATGCAATTCTTGGAGCGTTATAAAAAAGTGTTGAAGCCAGATGGTATTATGCATTTAAAAACTGATAGCGAATTTATGCATGGTTATACACTTGGTTTACTTCATGGTTTAGGTTGTGAGGTGGTTTATGCAAATCATCATGTTTATAAATTAGAAGGTAGTCCAGAAGAAGTAACTCAAATACAAACCTTTTACGAAAATCAATATTTAGAGAAAGACAAACCAATTACGTATATTAGATTCAAAATCAATTAAGATTTGAGTATTACTGTTGTTTTTTTCTTAGGACTTTTCGTCGCACTCATAGGTGTAATACCACCGGGATTATTGAATATGACTGCTGCAAAAATTAGTCTTAAAGAAGGACCAGGAAGTGGTATTACCTTTTCCTCTGGCGTTTGTTCAATTGTTTTTGTTCAGACATATTTAGCCTCTATTTTTTCAAGATATTTATCAAATAGACCAGATGTTGTAGAAATTTTACAACGAGTAGCCTTTGTTATTTTTGTTCTAATTACAATTTATTTTCTCGTCATTGCAAGAAACCAAAATGAAACGCCAGTAGAAACAGAAGATAAAAGCAAACGTAGTCGCTTTTTTCATGGTATGTTTTTATCAGCATTAAATGTCTTTCCAATTCCCTATCAAGCATACATGACTATTACTTTGGCTTCTTTTGGTTGGCTCAATTTTGAACGAACAACGATTATTACTTATGTTACCGGCGCTGCAATGGGTACCTTTGTAATGCTCTACTTTTATATTTTCTTTTTCGAAAAGATTAAGGATACAAAATTTACATCTCAAAAAAGCATGAATTATAGTATAGGTGTTATCACAGGGATTGTTGCTTTAGTGACTTTTATTAATATACTAAGTGAGTGGTAATGCGTGTGGAGCCAAAACCATTTTTTGAAAAAGTTTATGAGGTTGTTAGATTAATTCCCTTTGGAAGAGTAACCTCTTACGGTGCAATTGCTAAGTATCTTGGTGCTGTTAAAAGCGCTAGAATGGTGGGTTATGCTATGAATAATTCTCACGGTAAGGATGTGCCAGCGCATCGCGTGGTGAATAGAAAAGGACTACTTACAGGGAAGCATCATTTTGATGGTACAAATTTGATGCAACAGCTTTTAGAGAATGAAGGTATTGTTGTGATTGATAATCAAATACAGGATTTACAAAAGGTATTTTGGGATCCTAACCAAGAATTAAAGTTTGATGTTTAGTTAAAATACAAACCAACACCTAAACCAATATTTGAAAATTTCTGACTGCCAATTTTGAGATATTCATAGCCAACTTGGAATCGATACTGTTTTAAGTGATAATTCATATAACCTTGAAATCTATTTAGGGTACTTCTGTTAATAAAGGTTTGATTAAAAGAAGTTTCAAAACTTATTGGTTTTATAGGGAAAACCTCTGCACCAATAGCATAACTAAAGCCCATTTCATCTACAGCTCCATCAACAAACGTTGGTCCAATGCCCCAAAATGCGTTAAAATGTTTTGTTCGTATTCGGTTATATTTAAATAATGCATTGTAAATGGCTAGCTGGTCATTCTCATAAATGGTACTTCGTTCCCACAGTTGCAGGTAATCTAATTCAATGGCTAGTTTATCATTCAACTTAAAATCAAAGTTTAGATGACCACCTTTTATCCTTGAGCTTTCAGAAATATATTTAATGGTTATTGCTCCACGCCAGTTAGTTGAAGTATCATTCCAGTTATTAGAGTAGTTACCATTACCTAATTCAGCGTACGGATATGCTGTTAAAAATGGTTGATTTTCGTCTGGAAGCTCAATAAAAACACCTCTGAAAGCTTCAAAAAAGAACCTGCCAAATAGTTCGGCAAATATATTTCCGAAGAGCGCGTCATCAGACGAGCTGAAGTCAAAACTGTTGCTGTTAGATTCAGAGTTAGAACTTTGTTCGTCATCATCCTTAAGGCTATCTTCAGCTCTGCCAATTTTACCTTGCCCGAAAGATAAGTTTGTAATTGTTAAGAAGGAGAATACAAAGAAGAATGTACGCAGATTCATGAATGATTGGTTTCTGAAAATGCATCATAAATTATGCCGCTCTCTAGTTATTTATTAAAAATAAAAGTTGTTATGTAAATGAAGCTGTTATGTTTTTAGGCATTTTAGTATCGGCATTTAATTTAGAAATGTTACCAAGCAGGCCTGTTTCGTTCTTGAATAGGTTTTCTTTTAGGAGTTTAACCTCACTTTTAATATCATCCTTTACAATCTTCTTAAGTTGGTCTGTAAACGAAAGGTTAAACGTCTTTTTATATAAAAATACATGGTTAGATATCATTACTTTACCTTCACCAATACATACAGTGATTTCATTTTCATCGTCAATCAGAAAATAGTCATAAGTGTCAATTATCTTTTTAATTTTAGGATCAGCTGCATATTTATTTACAATGTCAATAACGTACTTCGCGTCTTCACTTAAATTATTATCCTTTTTTAAAAAATTGAAATTAAACATAATTACTTGTTTTTTAATTCTAATGTAGAACTTGGGGTTATGTATGTATAAGAACCTTGTTAGCTGCAGAGGTCACTGAAATTAGAATATATTCCATGTTTTTTCGACCTATGGTTTGTTTTAATCCATACAATGCAAATTATTTCGTTCATGTGAAAATCTAAACGTCACATTATCTATTCATTAAGGATAATTTTATCTAATAATGAGATTGATAAAACTTCTAAATGAACTAAGATGTCTTCTTGGATTATTAGTTATCTTTGCAGTCAGAACAAAACTAGATAAAATAAGACGTGAAGCTTAATAAACAAGATATACTAAAAGCACTTAAAACTATTACGGCACCTGGAGAAGGAGAAAATATGGTTGATAGTGGTGCGGTAACAAATGTAGTCACATTTGCTGATGAAGTTATTGTAGACATCACAATTAAAAATCCAAGTCTTCAGGCTAAGAAGAAAACTGAGGTTGAGATTTTGCAGGTGATTCATAGGGAAGTTTACGAAAAGGCTAAGATTAAAGTAAATATCAAAGTTGATGCACCTGTAAATAAACCTAAGAATGAAATCAAGGGAAAACCAATTCCTGGTATTCAAAATATAGTTGCAGTAGCTTCTGGTAAAGGTGGAGTAGGTAAATCTACAGTAACAGCTAACTTGGCGGTGACATTGGCTAAAATGGGCTTTAAGGTTGGAGTGTTGGACGCTGATATTTATGGACCATCAATTCCGATAATGTTTGATGTGGCAAATGAAAGACCATTATCTGTAAATGTTGATGGCAAATCTAAAATGAAACCTATTGAGAATTATGGTGTTAAGGTGTTGTCAATAGGATTTTTTACAAAACCAGATCAAGCGGTAATTTGGCGAGGTCCAATGGCTTCTAAAGCTTTAAATCAAATGATTTTTGATGCTGCTTGGGGAGAATTAGACTTTTTACTTTTAGACTTGCCTCCAGGTACTGGTGATATTCATTTAAGTATTATGCAAGCCATGCCAATTACTGGTGCTGTTGTGGTAAGTACACCACAAAATGTAGCTTTAGCAGATGCTAAAAAAGGTGTGGCAATGTTTCAGCAAGACAGCATCAATGTTCCTGTTTTAGGGATTATAGAGAATATGGCGTACTTTACACCAGCCGAGTTACCTAATAATAAATATCATATTTTTGGTAAAGAAGGTGCTAAGAATTTAGCTGAAGATTTAGATGTACCATTTTTGGGTGAAGTACCAATTGTACAAAGTATAAGAGAAGCAGGAGATGTTGGTAGACCTGCTGCTTTGCAAACGGCAACACCAATAGAAGCAGCATTTGAAGAATTGACTAAAGAAGTAGTTCAGCAAGTAGTATATAGAAATGAAGCTTTACCAGCTACCGAAGCAATAAAAATTACAACAATGGCAGGTTGCTCTGCAGTAAATAAAAAGTAGATGAGCTCAGAAGAACTTAAAATAAATGTACAAAAAGCATTAGACGAAATCCGTCCTTTTTTACAAAGTGATGGCGGCGATATTAACTTATTATCAATTGATGATGATAAGTTAGTAAAGGTGCAGCTTGTTGGCGCATGCACATCTTGCAGTGTAAATCAGATGACTTTAAAATCTGGTGTAGAAATGACTATAAAAAAATATGCTCCACAAATTGAGCGTGTTATAAATGTAGAGTAGTTATGTGACTTTTGTCACCTTATACTCAAAAATGCATTAGTAGTTTTGTTTCCAATTCATTTTTCATGATTACAACAGATATTATTATAATAGGTGCTGGACCTACAGGATTGTTTACGGTTTTTGAAGCCGGACTTTTAAAACTAAAGTGTCATTTAATAGACGCTTTGCCTCAACCTGGTGGTCAATGTTCAGAATTGTATCCTAAAAAGCCGATTTACGATATACCAGCTTATCCAGAAATTCTTGCTGGAGATTTAACCGAAAAGTTACTTGAACAAGGTAAACAGTTTGAGCCTGGTTTTACGCTCGGTGAACGTGCAGAGACAATAGAGAAGCAAGAAGACGGTTCTTTTATTGTTACAACCAATAAAGGAACGCAACACAAAGCACCTGTTGTAGCTATTGCTAGTGGTTTGGGTAGTTTTGAGCCAAGAAAACCTTTAATTCATAACATTACAGATTTTGAAGATAAAGGAGTTGAGTATATGATTAAAGAACCTGAAATGTATCGCAATAAAAAAGTGGTCATTGCTGGTGGTGGAGATTCAGCATTAGATTGGAGTATCTTCTTAGCGGATGTAGCAT
>CAZFEV010000046.1:0-19586 GCA_964517835.1 uncultured Flavobacteriaceae bacterium
TCCAGTTAGAAAAATAACAAGTATGGCTCGCATTCCATAATAAGAAAAACGCTCCCACATTTCTGTGAAGAATAAAACAAACAGACCCGCTGGATGCCCCATCACTTTTGTCTCGAAAAAGTTTTCGGTAGTATTACTCATAAAAAATTAATTTAGTTAGTAGTATAAAAAACCCTTACACATAAGGTTTGTATAAGGGTATCTTTTTAAAATATTGATTAGTTATTAATATCTGGATCTGCTAGCTCATACTTTTCTGACTCTAACATCTCATGCTCGTTATCTTCTGCACCATGAGTTAAAGCTTCGAGCTTCTTTCTAAAAATCATTACTAAGAAACCAAAGACAACACAGAACACAGCTATACCTGTGAAAATTGTAAATTCTCCTAGCTTTTCTGACGCCTCACCAAGTAAACCAGCGAGCTTATTACCAAATCCCGTCATTGCAAAATAAACACCCATCATAAGAGACGCATACTTCAGTGGCGCCAATTTGGTAATGTAAGATAATGCAACCGGTGAAATACACAACTCACCAACTGTATGGAATAAATAAGCTAAAACTAACCAATACATTGCAGACGAACCCGCACTTTCAAACTGTGCTGCCGCAGCCGTCATGAAAAAGAATCCTGTACCCATTATAATTAAACCGACTATCATCTTAAAAAGACTAGTAGAAACTTTTGCCTTTAATTTTCTAGTTGCCCAATAACCTGCTACAGTTGTACCTAAGAAAATAATGAACATTGCGTTCAAAGACTGAAACCAAGATGCTGGTACTTCCCAACCCATTAACATACGATTGGTCTTCTCAGACGCATAAATATTCATCAACCCACCAGCTTGTTCAAAAGCTCCCCAAAACACAATTACTAGTAAAAATGAAATCAATAAAACTACAATTCTATCTTTCTCAATTTTAGTTAATGGTTTATCCATCGCTTCTTGCTCAAGTTTATTTTCTGAAGCACCCAAAAAGTTACCAACTTGTTTGAGATATTTTAGTCCTGCCAAATACTGAATTAAACCTGCTGCCATTCCAATACCTGCTAAACCAAAACCGTAATGCCAGCCATGAACTTCACCAACATACCCTACAATTAAACTTGACAAAAATGCACCGATATTAATTCCTATATAAAATATTGTAAAACCTTTGTCTCTTCTAATATCGCCTTGTTTATACAAACCACCTACCATTGTAGATATGTTTGGCTTCAACATTCCAACACCAGCCACGATTAATCCTAAACCAGTGTAAAATGCCCATAATTGCTCTATTGCCAAAATACTGTGGCCTGCAACCAAGAGTATTCCTCCATACAGCACTGATTTTTTTTGACCTAAAAATTTATCTGCAATCCAACCTCCTGGAATAGAAGCTACATATACTAACATCGTATACCATCCGTAAAGTGCTAAAGCTTCTCCATTTGTCCACCCTAATCCAGCGTTATCTCCAGTTGTTTGCGCTACTAGATATAATACAAGTATGGCTCTCATTCCATAATAAGAAAAACGTTCCCACATTTCAGTGAAAAACAAAACATATAATCCTACCGGATGACCAAATAGCTCTTTTTGGTGTGGTTGTTTAGTTAGTGTTGACATAAAATCTATATTTTTTAGTTAGTTAGTTTATCCTTTAATCTTAGAAGTCTCTTTTTCTTCTTCTTTTTCAATCTTATCACCTAATGTTCTGTTGATAAAATTGGTCATCTTTTTATATAAATGCAATCTTGTATTACCACCATAGATGCCGTGATTTTTATCTGGGTATATCATCCATTCAAACTGTTTATCAGCCTGAACAAGTGCTTCAACCATACGCATGGTATTTTGTAGATGCACATTATCATCACCTGAACCATGAATCAAGAGGAAGTCACCTTTTAATTTATCTACATGATTTATTGGAGAATTATCATCATATCCACTCGGATTTTCTTGTGGAGTAGTCATGTATCGCTCTGTATAAATAGTATCATAAAATCTCCAACTTGTTACAGGTGCTACAGCTATTGCCATTTTAAATACATCATTGCCTTTAAACAAGGCATTACTACTCATAAAGCCACCATAACTCCAACCCCAAATACCCATGCGAGTTTCATCTATATAAGGTAATTCACCTAGCTTTTTAGCAGCAGCAATTTGATCTTCAACCTCGTACTTACCGAGTTCGTTTTGAGTGACCTTCTTAAACTCAGCGCCTTTAAAACCGGTTCCTCGTCCATCAATACACACCACAATATATCCTTGTTGTGCTAACATCTGATACCAATAATCGTTAATACCATTCCACCTGTTTGCTACAGATTGAGAACCTGGACCTGAATATTGATACATAAATAATGGATACTGTTTATTTTCATCAAAATTAGCCGGTTTAATCATCCACATGTTAAGATCATTTCCATTGACGTTTATAGTACTAAACTCTTTCTCTGAAGTTACATATTCACCAACTTTTTGAGCTAACTTATCATTATCCTTAATGCCTTTTACTAAATCACCCGTTTTAGCGCTATTTAAAGTATATTCTGGTGGTGAAGTGGCACTTGAGTGTGTGTTGATAAAATAAGTAAAATCCGCACTGAACGAAGCATCATTAGTCCCATCAGTTTTTGTTAAACGCTTTTTATTTTTACCGTTTAATTTGATAGAATATATATCTCTGTTGATTGAACCGTTTTCTACAGACTGGTAGTAAATAGTATTATTATCTTCATTGAAACCATAATATTCGGTCACTTCCCAATTACCAGAAGTCACTTGGCTAATTAGTTTTCCGTCTTTTGAATAATGATAAATGTGGTTGTATCCATCTTTTTCGCTTGTCCAAATAAAACTATTATCCTTAAGAAATGTCAAATTAAAAGTGACGTCAATATAAGCCTCATCTTTTTCAGCAATAACTATTTTAGAAGTCATCTTTTTGGTATCAATCATCCATAAGTCTAATTCATTTTGATGACGGTTCATAAACTGAGCGCTTAAAACGTTACCTTCATTGGTCCATTGTATTCTTGGAATGTAGAAATCATTATAAGCTTTTTCAACTTCAATTTCAGACAACTTATCAGAAGATAAATCGTACAAATGCAAAGAAACTTTAGAGTTAGCTTCACCTGCTTTAGGATATTTAAACACTTGTTGTGTTTGGTATAAGTCAGAACCAAAAACATCCATTGAGAATTCTGGAACGTCAGATTCATCAAAGCGAATAAAAGCAATTTGATTGCTATCTGCATTCCAATCAAAGGCTCTTACAAAACTAAATTCCTCTTCATAAACCCAGTCTGTAATACCGTTGATGATTTTATTCTTTTCTCCATCAAAAGTAATTTGATTTGTCTCGCCAGAAACCAAATCTTTCACATAAAGGTTATTTTCAAAACCAAAAGCTATTTTAGTTCCATCTGGAGATAAGGTTGGTTCTTGAACCATCTCGTCAGAGACTTTTATTACTGACTTTGAATTGATATCATAGATGAAATACTGACCAAGTCTTGAACGTCTAAAAACAGGCACCTCATTAGTAGTTAAAATTACTTTAGACTCATCTGCACTAAAGGTATAATCAAAAAAACCTGGGATTTCTGAAATATCTGATGAAGATACCAACGTTTTTACCTTATCTAAGGTCTTGTAGTCATAGATATCTATGGTTGATGTTCTTGTATTTCTGTCAAAATTTAACACCGAATACTGCTTGCCATTCTTCATTGAATGAAGCGCCTGCATTCCTTCAGTTCTAAAGGCTCCACGCCATATTTCTTCTAAAGTAAGTTGTTTATTTTGACTAAAAATTAATGAGGTGGTTAAAAAACCAATAATTGCAACAAAGTGTTTCAATTTCATATGTTCAGTTTTCTGTAAAGTGATGCCAAGTTTACTAAAAAATATGCAGAAATCCGCTTTTATTAACAGTAAATCAGCAATAATATCAGATAACTCACACATTTTATGCCAATCCTAAGTATCTTTGTTTTTATTAAAATTATCAACCTATGCCAAATGCTATTTCTGGCTTTTCTAAGCTTTCAAAATCTGAAAAGATTGAATGGCTTTTAGACAATTATTTTGAAGACAAAAACGGTGCTCGTTCACTTGTTACTCAATATTGGAATTCAGACGAAAAACTGCAAAGTCTTCATGACGAATTCATAGAAAACACCATCACTAATTATTATTTACCGCTAGGTATTGCTCCTAACTTTTCAATAAACAATAGACTTTATACGGTACCAATGGCAATTGAAGAAAGTTCTGTGGTTGCTGCTGCGAGTAAGGCCGCTAAATTTTGGCTAGAACGTGGAGGATTTAAAGCCGAAGTGATTTCTACTGAAAAAATAGGCCAAGTTCATTTTAATTACGATGGTAATTTTGAAGCTTTACACCAGTTTTTTGAAACTATAAAAACAAATCTTATATCTGATTGCAAAGGCATCACAAAAAACATGGAGCGTCGTGGTGGTGGCATTTTAAATATTGAATTAAAAGACAAGTCTACTGATTTAAAAGACTATTATCAGCTGCACGCCACTTTCGAAACTTTGGATGCAATGGGTGCAAACTTTATCAATTCTTGCCTAGAACAATTTGCCAAAACCTTTAAAGCTGAAGCTGAAACAAAACTTGAAGGAAACATAGACATCATCATGTGTATTCTGTCTAACTATGTCCCAAATTGTTTAGTAAAAGCTGAAGTATCTTGTCCAATTGCAGATTTAAAAAGTAAAGATATTTCAGATCCTAAATTGTTTGCAGAAAAGTTTAATCAGGCTGTTAATATTGCAAAGGTAGAACCATATAGAGCAGTTACTCATAATAAAGGGGCTATGAATGGTATTGATGCTGTTATTTTAGCTACAGGTAACGATTTTAGAGCTGTGGAAGCTGGTGTACATGCTTACGCTGCTAAAGATGGCAAATACTCTAGCCTTACACATTGCTCTATTGAGAATGACATTTTCAAATTTTGGATTGAAATTCCACTTGCTTTAGGAACTGTTGGTGGCTTAACCAGCTTACATCCTTTGGTGAAATTTTGTATGGAATTGCTCGAAAAACCAACCGCACGTGATCTAATGCAAATTGTGGCAGTTGCTGGATTAGCTCAAAACTTTGGTGCTGTAAAATCTTTGACTACAACCGGAATCCAGCAAGGACATATGAAAATGCACCTAATGAATATTTTAAATCAAAATCAAGCTACTGAAGCCGAAAAGGCTACATTAGTAGAACATTTTAAAACAAATGTTGTGACGCATAGTGCTGTTGAGGAAGCTTTGAGAGATTTGCGAATGACAATTGATAATTGATAATTGACGATTGACAATTGACGATTGACGATCTATAATAAAAACTGAAGATTTCTTACTCTAACAGATACAGAATTGCATAAGGCTAAAACATACAGAAGTAACGGTAAATTACTATTGACTGCTGAATATGTCGTTTTAGATGGCGCCAAAGCTTTGGCATTGCCAACTACATTTGGACAGAACTTAACTGTTAAGGAGACTACTAACAATACTATTTCATGGGAAAGCATTGATGAATTGGGTAATACTTGGTTTGAAACTATCATATCAGTAGAGGAGCTGGCCAATACTTTAAATGTTGATATTGAAAACGACGTAAAACAAAGATTAATTCAAATTCTTAAATCTGCTAAAACTTTAAACCCAAAGTTCTTAAATTCATCTACAGGATACGCTATTAAAACACATGCAGATTTTAATACATCTTGGGGACTTGGAACGTCTTCTACATTAATTAATAACATTGCTGATTGGGCAGATGTAGATCCTTACCAATTACTTAAGCTTACCTTTGGTGGTAGTGGTTATGATATTGCGTGTGCTTCAGCAAAATCTGCGACAACTTATCAAATAGAAAGCAACAACCCAATTGCAAATGCAGTGGATTTTAATCCTTCGTTTAAAAATCAATTGTACTTTGTCTATCTAAATCAAAAACAAAACAGCAGAAAAGGAATTGCTCAGTATAAAGCTTACAAAGGAGATCTTTCTAAATCTATTGATGACATTAATGGTATTACAGATGCTTTCATAACCTGTGAAACGCTCGAAGAATTTCAATCACTTATGCGACAACATGAGCGACTGATTTCTGAGGTCATTAAACTAGAACCCGTAAAATCTAAACTATTCAATGATTTTAATGGTGCTATTAAAAGCTTAGGTGCTTGGGGTGGCGATTTTGTTCTCGTTGCTAGCGATTCTGACCCAACAGCATATTTCAAATCAAAAGGTTATAATACTATTGTATCTTATGAATCAATGATTCTATAATTAGAATATTAAAACTGAATACATAAAAAAAGACTTTACCATCGGTAAAGTCTTTTCAGCTATTAATTAAAATACTAGAAAAAAATACTAGTAAACTGTTTTAGCTCTGTTATCTTCGATATCAGCAGCTTCCTCTAATGCTTTGTATACTTTCGTTTGAACCGTATTTCTACGCGTAGAATTTAATCTGTTCATTATAGGTGTATAGTTGTCAATTTCTGTAGCTTCAGTTACTTTAGTTACTTCAATAATATACACACCTTTTTCACCATCGATAGGATTTGATACTTTTCCTTGCTCTAATCCAAATGCAGTACCTATTACTTTAGGTTCAGCACCTGCGCCTGATAAAGTTGTATTTTTTAATGTTAATGATGTTGCAGTTCGTGGACTCTGACCTTGATTTTTTGCAATATCATCAATTGATGTTGCAGTGATCTTAGCACGAATCATTTCGGCCTTTTTCTCTTTTCTAATTTCTGGTAATGCTGTTACAGATGCATCTTCAACACTCATTAATCCTTCATCATTCTTCTCAACTAATTTAACTACAACAAAACCAAACCCAGAAACTGGGAAGTTCTTGTAATCACCAACTTCAGTATCTTCTTCAAAAGACCAACGTACAATTTGTCTCTGACCACCTAAACCAGGTATATTCTCATCAAGCTCTTTGAAAGTGATTGGCTTAACTGTAAATCCTTTTTCCTCAGCTAACTCATTAAAGTCTTTATCCTTTAATGCAATTTCAAACTTAGACATTCTATTAAAAACGTCTTGTAATGTTTGATCAGAAGGTTCAATTTTTCTAGAGATTGTTCCTAACTGAATAGCTTTATTAAAACTCTTTTGCTCTAATATTTCTATAATATGGTATCCAAAAGATGTACCTACAACTTCAATATCACCAACTTTATTATTAAAAGAAAACTCTTTAAACTCTGGTGCCATACCAGCATTGTATGCAAACTCAATTTCACCATCATCCTCGTTACTCACTTTGTCAGAAGATAACTCTAATAAATCTAAGAATTTTGTCCCAGAATTAATTTGAGCTAAGATACTATCAGCCGTCTTTTTCGCCTCATCTGGTGTTGCAGTAACAGAAGCATCTGCTCTTTGACCACCTGCAAAAGGAATTAAAATATGTCTTACTTTTACTGTATCCGCAAGTTGCTTAACAGCCAAAAGCTTAGTCAACTTAAACAAATCACCATCTCTGTAAGGACCATAATACTCACCTACTTCAAGATTTAATAAACTATCCTTTGCTACTGCAGGAATTTGCGCATCTCTTAAGAATGTAGCATCGTACTTTGTATCTGAATTAGAATTTATAAATTCTTCTACATCCGTAACAGAATCAAAACCAGGAATAGTGTCCGTATTCTTACTGCTAGAGTTGTACTCCGCTCTATCACTTTTTAGCGCTAACAAGCTTGCTTTAATTGCATCCTCATCTTCTTTAGATGCCTCTTCTTTAAACTCAACGTAAACTACGTCTCTATTAGCATCTTCTTTGTAAGTCTCTTCATGATTATTCATGTAAGTCTTAACATCTGCATTTGTTATTGTAATTAAACTATCTGCAATTGAAGTATATGGTATCTGTACAAAACGAATATCAACGTTTTTGTTATCACCAAAATAATCATCCTTAGCTTCTGCAATTGTAGTACTAATTCCAGCTTTAATCATATTGTAGTACGACTGTTGGATTGAATTAGCAGCTATAGTTTGCTCATTATTTGACCAACTTTCGTAATTCACCATGAAATTACCTAAAGGAGCAGCTTCACCTTTTAAATCCTTAAGATTTGCAATGAATGCGTTTAAACGATTTACATCAAAAGTTCCATTTTCATCTTGAAACTCTGGATAAGACTGAAAACTATTTTTTAGTAAATCTCTCATCTCATCTTTTTCAACAGATAAACCTAGAGTCTCATACTCTTCATCCATGATAATTCTACGCAGCTCTTGGTTGTATATTGTATTCATAGCTTGTGTCGATGTTACTCGACCACCTACTCTATCTTGATAGTTTTTCACTTTCTGCTGAAAATCTACTCTATCGATATCTGTACCATTTACTGTAGCTATTACACCTTGCGTATTTGAGAATGCGTTTGGATTATCAATAACACCTTGAATTACAAAGGCGAATAATGCTAAAGCGATTACTAATATTAAGATTAGTGAGCGTTGTCTAATTTTATTTAAAATTGCCATGGTTTATATATTTCGTATAAATAAGTTCGCGAAAATAGTATTTTCTAGTAAATTATGAAAGGAGATAGCTAGTTTTTATAAGGCTCTAAAGCGATTAGTCTTCTTCAAGTATTTTAAGCAAGACAACATCAATTTTGGTTGAAGATACTTCCGCTATTGTAAACTTAAAATTATCAATTAGAACATCGTCATTTTCTTCCGGAATCTCTTCTGTTGCATTAACAATTAAACCACCAAGTGTCTCGTAATTTTCACTTTCAGGAAGATTAAGTTTAAAGGTTTCATTGATATAATCTACTTCTAATCTTGCAGAAAATTTAAATGTATTTTCGCTCAATTGTTCTTCAGTTAAATCTACATTATCATGTTCATCTTCAATCTCACCAAATAGTTCTTCAATAATATCTTCAACCGTCATAATACCAGACGTTCCACCATACTCATCAATCACTACAGACATGCTTTTTCGTTTTTTCGTCAAAATATTAAGTACGTCTTTGATAAGAATTGTTTCTGGTACGAAACCAATCGGAATTAAAATTGACTTAATAGTCTTAGGCTTCTTAAAAAGCTCGAAAGCATGCACGTAACCTAAAATATCATCTATTGTATTTTTATAGACTATGATTTTTGTGCGTCCTGTCTCAATGAATAATTGTGTTAGATTTTCAATAGTTTCAGAAATATCGACCGCTGTTATCTCAGTTCTTGGCACCATGACTTCTCTTGCTTTAACTTCTGAAAATTCTAAAGCATTTTGAAAAATCTGAATTTCACTATCTACTTCATCATGGTCTTCAACAGATTCCATCTGTTCACTAATGTAATTACCAAGTTCTACTTTAGTCATCACCAACTCAACATCTTCACCATTAGCCTTAAAAATATTTTTTAAAACAGCGTTAGAAATCCAAAGCACAAAATCTGAAATAAGTGAGAAAAAAACATAAAAAATATAGGCAGGTAGAGCCAATATTTTTAGTAGAGAATTCGCATAGATTTGAAAGAATACTTTTGGTAAAAACTCTGCCGTAAGTAAAATGATCAAAGTTGAAATTACGGTCTGTGTCAATAACTGTAAATCAACTAATAAATAATTTAAAACAGTACTATTTGAAGGTAACATTGACAAAAACCACTCCACTAAAAGGTCACCCATTTTAAATCCATAAATCACCAATGCAATATTGTTACCAATTAGCATCGTGGCAATAAACTTTGATGGTTTTGCGGTAAGTTTTCTTAAGATTTTACCTAAAAAATCATCTTGCTTTTTCTCTAACTCAATATGAATTTTATTTGAAGATACATAAGCAATCTCCATGCCTGAGAAAAATGCAGATAATAAAAGTGTAGAAACAATAATGACTATGTCTAAAGCCATTTATTATTGATTATTTCTATCCTGAAATTTCTTAGCGTATCGCTTTCTAAAGAAAAACATAAACACAGCTAATGCTGCAAAGAATAAGCTTAAGTATGGCCCTTTTTCTGTATTCCATTCCGAAATACCTTTATATAAAAACAATACGGCTATTGCTAAATAAGCATATTGAAATAATTGAAGAATTTTCATGATCTAATCGTTATAGGAAACAAAGGTAATTAATTATCAAATTCAAAATCACCTCCCATTTCTAACATCTGAAAGTTTTTAAAATCTTTGTCGGCATCAAAACCAACACCATGTTTTGTTCCTGCAGTATCTTTATACAACCAAGGTTTGTTGGTAAAAACCCATTCTAATTTTTCGTTGTAATATAATTGCTCTGTAAACAAAGAGTCTTTTTGGTGTGTTGCAATAACTACATTACCTCGTAAATCGATGATATTAGTATCGTCATAGAAAATAGCATAATCTGACGTTATGGTTGTCAACTTTCCTTCTCTATCGTATGTCTTAAGTGTAATACCTTCTGGAAATTCAGAAAACGAAAAATCTCTGTTGGAGTAATCTAACATCTTTGGACTTAATAGGTTTGCTAAAAGTGTGGTTTCTAAACTATCGTCTTCTAATTCAGTATACCTTAAATCAATATTCTCTGCCTCACCAACTGGCTGATTCTGCAATACACCTATTTTCTGCACATCACTAAAATCGTTCTCGCAAGAAAAAAACAAAGTCACAGCAATTACTGTGACTAAGTTTTTTATAATATGTGTTTTATTTATGATCATTAAAGTTTTGGAACTGTTATGGTTCTTTGAATCCAACATCCAACCTCAACCTTTTTTCTATCAGGGTTATTAAATATATCTGATTTAGTAGGCGCACTAGCTCTATAACTTCTTGCTGACTTTGCAGCCGCAGATCTCAATCTACCGTCAATTCTACCTGCTTTTTCAGCAGTATCAGCAGCTAACCAAAATACAGCTCTCTTACTAAAGTTGTCAGTACCACAGTTATTTGCACTCTTAGCATACATTGTAGCTATTGCTAAATATGGTGAACCATCTGAAGGGTTTAATTTTAAAGCTTCCATGTAGTACTGTCTAGCTCTACCATAACTACCTTTCTTCTTAAGATCTTGCGCCAACTTTTTATAAAGTTTCGCCTTTTTTAATGGGTCACTTTCTAAAGCTAATGACTCATCTAAATATTTCTTGTCATCTGTTAATAGATATAAGTAGTATGCTGTATCTGCTGTAGGCTCTAAGCTGTACTTCTGTTTAACTAATTTTAAGAATAACGGATCTTCTTTACATCCTTTAGCATACATTCTATTCATAGCTCTTTGCAACCATACACCATCATTCTTCTTATCTTCAAAACTCTTTTGGTATAATGGCACTAAAACCTCACAGTTTGCTCTGTCACCAAGCTTCTTATCCATACTTGGAACAATTTTTTCTTCAAAATTTGAGATTTTCTTTTCATAACTAGCTCTTAACTTCCCTTCTCTCTTAGTTAAAGTAGCACCAGACTCTTCCTTAGCAGCAAGTTTGTTTAATTTAACTGTTAAACCATCAATTATAGTTTCAATTAATTCATTAACGTCATCATATTTATCAAACATGTCTTGCGCTGGCATCTTGCCTTCATCATATAAGTCTACAGCTAAAGAGAAATATGTGTATAATGCTTTAGAATTTGTAAAGTTTGCTTTATCCTTAGTAAAAGCCTCATCAAACATATTATATAATTCTTGCTTAGATTTACCTAATTCTTTTTTATACTTATATGCAAGGTTTGCTTTATCCTCTAACACTTCACCTAATTCATATTTAGAAGCAAAATGCTCTCTACTTTGATCATGAAGCAACATTAAATCATTGATAAAAGCTATTTGATCTGCACCAGTAGAATTCTTAATCTTATCTTTTAGAATTTTTTCTCCGTGTACATAAATGGCTCTGTTAAACTTTGGACATTTATTTCTTACAATCATCCAAGGCCCATAAGCATCATCATACTTCTTACTTTTTACATAGCTATCAAAAAGTGATAAATTATTCATACACTCTTCATCTTGCTGAGCAAAACCAAAGTTAAAGCTCATAAAAAGTGTTAATAGCATTACTGTAATTCTCGTCTTCATTTTAATTATAATTGTTAGTTATACTTTATTTTATTTAACTAATCTAGGTTTCAAAATATTTTAATGTAGTCACCTACAATGATATCTTTAGATTATGTTACGGTTAATTATTCATGTTTTTGAATAACTACTATTATGTAACCAAAAGATATGCCAAACTTTTAAAGATGTATTTTTATTTATTGCCAGAATTAAATTCAAGAATAAAATTTAAACCCTCTAAAAGAAAATTTGCGTTGGCAAATATGCCATTTTTTAATTGGTTTCCCAAAAATTCAGCATCACCTCCAGTTAAAATAATCTTTAAATCTGGGTATTTTAACAAATAATTATCTATTACACCATCTAATTCTTTGATTACTCCCATTACAACACCTGAGTGAATTGATGATTCGGTTGAATCACCTATAATATTTTCCGGTATTGATTTATCTAATAAAGGAAGATTTGCAGTAAAATCGTTCAGTGATTTGTAACGTAATCGTATTCCAGGTGAAATTGCACCACCTAAATATTCATTTTTGTTGCTTATAAAATCATATGTTATACACGTCCCTGCGTCGATAATTAAGACGTTATGATTAGGAAATTGATTTACAGAAGCGCTAACCAAAGCTATTCTATCAACTCCAAGTGTTTTAGGTGTACTATAAGTGTTAATAAAAGGTAATTCTATTTGATGATTTAGTAATAGAACATCAGTATCTTTTTGAAGTAATCTCAGATGATCATCAGGCAATTTACCTACAGAAGAAACGATTGCAGATTTTAATTTTGGAAATCTTTTTTTTAAGTGTTGGTACTGTTCTTTAAAGTGAGAAAGCTCAAAACTTTGTTTAAACTTCAATCTATTTTGACTAAAAACGGCAAATTTTACAAAAGTATTTCCAACGTCAACTATAAGATTCATAAGGAATTAATGAATTGCAAATTTATAAAATCAAATTTTACAATTTTATTTTTGCGAATAATAAAAATGAATATATATTTGCATCCGCTTAATTAAGCAACTGGTGCCTTAGCTCAGTTGGTAGAGCAAAGGACTGAAAATCCTTGTGTCCCTGGTTCGATTCCTGGAGGCACCACCTTTAAACCCTGTAAAGTATTGTTTTACAGGGTTTTTTATTTTTTAAGGGACAGATTAAGGGACAACAAATGACTTAACAATCCACACGCAAAAAATTTACTATAACTATCTTTACCATGGTTCACTTACCGTTAATTCCTATAGCATACTAAAAATGGTAATAACTCAAAAAAATTAAGCGATTACAAATAACCAAATCATAATCAAAGCTGACATTCTTAGTTCAAAACTAGTTAACCCTGGGTAAACTTACTACTAAATACTAAATCAGAATCCCTTTGATAATTTGTAATATTTACCATATTTTTATGATACATTTTAACCAGATCTATATGAGTACATTTATTACAGAAAAACTACTGTTATCCCACCATATTTTCATCTTATAGGGTATTCTGTAATTCATATATACTAGTTGCCACCAATTATGAAACGAACTTTCTGCATTACATTTTTCATATTGCTTTTATCTAATTCTGTCATTTCCCAAACAGAATCAATAAAGGCGTTAGTGGAAAAAACGAATGAATTGAATCTTGATATGTGGGATTTAACCACTTATGCAGAGGAAAACCTAAAGGACAAAGAAGAATTAGCTAAATTTTTTTACTATTGGATTGGTTCGAACATTCAATATGACAAAGAAACATTCTCGAAAGCAATTAGCGGAGAATTAAGTATTGAGAAATTTTGGGAATTACAGGATGAATCCGTTGTTTATGAGAATAAAAAAGGAGTCTGTGCTGGATATGCAAATTTGTATAAATGGTTCTTGGATTGGGCAGATATAGAAAGCGTTGTAATATCAGGACATATCAGAGATTTAAGAAATCATTACGTGGAATTGGAATCCGATGATGATTTCAGACACGCTTGGAATGCTGTCAAATTAAACGACAATTGGATTTTAGTTGACACGACTTGGGGAACATCAAAAGACCAGGAAACATCTGAATATTATTTTGACATAAAACCTGAATTCTCGATAATCACCCATTATCCAGAAGAAAGTAAATGGCAACTTTTAAAAGAACCATTAACTCTGGAGGAATTCAACAAATCTCAATTTGTAAAACCAATATGGTTTATGATTGGATTTACAGAAGTTCCTAAACTAATGGCTGATAAAGAATTTTATTATTTTACATTTGAGGATTTACCGAATAACAAATGGTCTGTAAGTCTAAAAATGAGTACCGACAATCTGAATTTTGAACCAATAAGCGATATTAAAGTAATCAACCAAGATGGAAGAACATATTTTCGATTTGAAAAGGCTCAAGTTCCTAAAACGGCTTATTTCAAAGTTAAAATTGTGAAATTCGAAAAATGATGGAGGCGAATATTTTAAAACTGAACACAAGGATGTCATTAACTTTAAAATATAAAATAACTGGTGGCAACAACGTGTATAGCTCATTGCTGGTCAGTTGCTTAATCTGAAGTAAAGGCGTATTTGGAAAGTCGCCAAATTTTTAAATTTGACGATTTCCAAGAAAGAAGATAAATAGTAAAATTTAAAAAATTGGCTCGTGCTTAAACCGAAAATAA
This sequence comes from uncultured Flavobacteriaceae bacterium, assembly GCA_964517835.1. GTDB lineage: Bacteria > Bacteroidota > Bacteroidia > Flavobacteriales > Flavobacteriaceae > Winogradskyella. The sequence continues at coordinate 14,738 of CAZFEV010000046.1, forward strand.
CTGCTAATTTGCACGCAACGAGCCATACACAAAACCGTTGTGCGTAAGCTGAAAAAAGAATGAGAGAGAACATAAAACTTGCGAAAAAACTTTTCAAAACTGCTGAAAATGATTTAAAAGCAGCAGAAGTTTTATACAATTCTGGAAATTATAACATCGCACTTTTTCAACTTCAACAATCTGTAGAGAAATTCGTAAAATCTTATGGAATTAGAATGGAAATCATTAAACCAGAAGATTTGCAAAGAAAAATAAGTCATTTACCTCACAAAGTTTTTACAAGACAATATTCTGGAGAAGCTAAAAAATTAATAGAACAAGAAAAAACACCAATTCTAATTCCTGATATGATTCCACCTCACCAAAGAGGTAAAAGTAGAAGAAAAGAAAAAATTGAGGGATTAGAAAAATTGCACGATAGAATTAATAAAGTAGAAATTCCAAAATTTAAAAATATTTCAAAAGAGGACTTAACTCAATTCGTAGAAGAATCTAAAGAATTAGAAATAGAACATCAATTTAATGAGGAAAAGCTTTTTAAAGATTTAAAAGAAGACTTTGTTAAAACTCACGAGCATTTTAAAGAATATTTCAAGCAATTTAAAGACGACTTCATAATTAATGATGTGAAGAAAAGACTTGAAAAAGCAGATGAATATGTAAAACATCAAGTCCTTGACCATAAATTTAAATATAGACAGGAAGAAAAAATCACTTACATAACCTATGTTTGGATAAATCTATCTTTAATAACAGCACCTCACGAACAATCTACAAGATATCCTGATTTATCATCTGGAGAAACACCTGAAGAATATTACACGAATGAAAATGTAGTGATAGAATTTATGCCAAAATTTATTGAACTTATGAAAAAAACCGTTGAGAAATTTAATGAAGTATTTGAATAAAGCCTACGCACAACAACGTGTATATTCAATTGCTAGCTTATTGCCTACTTTGGAAAATCCTCGCGGATTTTCCATTGAGTAATTATTTGCTAACTTTAGTGCTTAAATCACGCAACTGAAACATACACAAAACCGTTGTAGGCAATATTAAAAAACTATGGGAGTAATTCAAGCTACAAAATTTACAGGAGGTACAACGCAAGTTGGATATGATACTGAACCAAATGAATGTCCATTTTGTCATAAAAAAATTACACCTCGAATCTATCAGGCTTATGTAAAAGATGACATTTTGGAAATCATTTACCGTTGTCCTGATTCTGATTGTGGGAGAACATTCATTGGGATTTATAAAAATAAGCTAGTTAGTGGAAATACTTGGCAGTTTAAATTGAAATCAACCTCTGTAGGTACATTTGTCGAAGCAAATTTTTCCGAAAACGTAAAAGAACTATCATCCAATTTTGTAGAAATCTTTAATCAAGCATCTAAAGCAGAATCTTTAGACCTTGACCATATTGCTGGTATTGGCTTTCGGAAAGCCCTTGAATTTTTAATTAAAGATTATTTGATAAAAAAGAACCCTGAAAATGAGGAAAATATAAAATCTAAATTTTTAGGTAAATGTATTAAAGATGATATTGACAATGTAAATGTCAAAGAAATGGCTCAAAGAGCTACTTGGTTAGGAAATGACGAAGCCCATTACGTTAGAAAATGGGAGTCCAAGGATATTGATGATTTGAAATTACTAATCAAAGTTACTCTGCATTGGATAGAAATGGAACTTCTGACCGAACAATATAGAAACGAAATGTAATAAATACTGCCTACAACAATGGCTATAATTCATTGTGGCAAAAGGCTAAAATAATGTTTAATTTATAAATCAAACGGCTGGATTTCGGCGGAATAATCCTGCGGATGATTCCACAACGAAATCATAGCCGAGACCGTTGGGTACAATATGAAAAACGCATATGTTTGGAAAAAATAAAATAGAAATAAACGCAATTCAAGATTCTGATTTAGCAGAAGCCTTGAAACAAACTAGTCAATTCGATGATTTGATAGAAGGTAAAATTAAATGTGTTTCTTGTGGGACTATTATTACAGAAAGTAATATCGGAGTAATCCAACCAAAAACAATAGAAAGTAAAACGGTATTGACCTTTTATTGTGAAAAAATTGATTGTGTTGACGAATTCAAAAGAAATGTAAATGAATAAAGTAATAGAAAAATTCATTGAATTTCTTGAATCCTATGGCTTTACCGCAGGCTCAATAATTTTAGTTGCAATTGTAGTTGCTATTGCTGCAACAAAACCTGAAAATTTTAAAATTCTATTTGGTTATTTATGGCAGTTGCTGGCTGGACCATTCAAGTTTTTCAGAAAAAAAGCTATTAGATTTCAAATTGAAGGTCCTCTAACTAAAGCTTTAAAAAGAATATCAAAAGAGCTACCTGAAATGGACATTCCTGATTTGAAAATAAATTGGGTCAATTCCGATAATATTCAAACAAAACTAAAGGAAGGTAAAGCAATTATCAAACTTAAATATGATAATGATAACTCTAGAAATGTAATAAAGGCAACTTCTATTTATGTAAAAGACGCGTTTTTGGTAAATTCAAAACCTTATTTGAGTGAAAATTTAGTCAAAGCAATAGACCTAACAGTTACAAAAAAAATACTTCTTAACTCTAATATTAAGAATAAAGGAAATATCATCCCAATCTTTATTAATGAAAATAAGAATGAAAATAATGAGGTATTTGAAAAATGTGAAAAACTAGAAGAAATTGATGATAATGGCTTATTCACTCGAGTTATTTTAAGAGAATTAAATAGTCTAGGAGAAAAACAATTTGGAAGAACACCTAAAGTTGAACACCACATTGAAAGTGAAGAATTTTTAGATTTCATCTATAATGTTGTAACACGTGAATATGATGATAATACGCCTCTAGTTCATAATAAAAAAGTTTTTAAAGTTGGTTTTTACTTGTAGCTAAGGCTGAAACATACATAAAATATGGGCTTGAAGCTTACTATCGCAGAATTCGTCTTGGATTGGCTAGTGGTGTAAAAACTTTTTATTTGTTAGCGAGGTCGGAAAAAGTTGAAATCTTAGAAAAAGTTGCCACAGAATTATTACATACAGGAAATTTTATACTTAAAAACACACCTAAAGAATACATTGACACACATAATAGAAAGTGTATTTGTTATTCTTTTGAGGTTAATACAGATAGTATTTTAGCAAGCACTTTAGCTGACGTAGGAAAAGCAATTGAGAACAAAAATAGTGTATATGGAGTAATAACTTCAGTACGTGAGAATAGATTACTTATTGATATTAATGGGTTATCAGGAGAAGTTAAGTTTCATAACTTAAGTGCTGGAGAAATTACTGATGCTAGAAACTATTTTAAAGAAGGAAATGATATTGAGTTAATACCATTAGAGATTTTAGAAGGTGGAGTTGTTAATTTCAGTTTAAAAAACACAAAAAGTGACCCAATTAACTTCGTCAAATCACAATATGAAATCGGTAAATTGATAGATGCCAGAGTGATTTATGCTGATGATAGTTTCATAAAACTTGACATAGGAAATCAAGTTATAGAAGGAATTTCATTTAGAAAGGATTTAACATATAGTAAATATGCATTTCTTCATAAAAAATTTGAACTTGATAAAAGTTTTGAATTCAAAATTAAAGACTATGATTTTACTAGAGGTCAACTAATCCTCGAACTAAATGACCTTGAAGACCCTTGGGAAAACAAAAAGTTCAAAGAAGGTCAAAAGGTAGATTTCAAAGTTATGCGTAAATCTAAAAATGCACTAATCGGAGAGATTGAAGAAGGGATTGAAGCTTTAATACCAAAATATGAATTGGGTTGGACGGAAAAGCAACAACAATCTGTTTTTGATGATACTAGTTTAAATTCAACAATTCTAACAACTATTCAAAATATAGAGGAGAGATTATTAATTCTTTCAGCAAAAAGAAATCAAAACAATCCTTATCAAGACTATTTTAATAAAAACGCAAATGAAATCAAGACTTTCATTGTTACAGATGTAAATGATTATGGCATAAATGGTTTAATTGAGAATCTAAAAATTTACATACCCAAATATGAATTATCTTGGAATGGCAGCAAATTTAAGTATCATCTCAATCGAAGTTACAAAGTTTCAATAAAAGATGTTGGAAAGAATAACGACAAATTAATTGGAAGTTTTAAACCAATTTTAAAACATCCACTAGAGGATTTTCAAAACAAGTTTTCAGTTGGGCAAGTGCTTAAAGACCTTGAAATAAAGCAAGTGTTTGATTGGGGCATCATTTATAATATTTCATATAAAAAGAAAGATATTGATGGATTATTGTTAGTCAAAAACATTAGCACCAATTGCTTTATTAATGACATTAAAGTATTATCAAAATCTTTAAACAAAATTCCATTAAAAATATCAGAAATAAACCTTGAACAAAGTAGAGTTATTTTGAGTTTAAAGGAGCTGACCAAAAACAATTCTGAAAGATTAGAACAATTCAATTATCAAGATGAATATAAAGCTATTGTCGTTGGACTAACACATCAAGGTTATAGCGTTATAGTTCCAAATTATTGGATTGAAGGAATTTTAGAAACGGAAAAGTCATATGAAGTTGGTTCTGAAATATATGTAAGACCCACGAAAATTGATGAAAGAAGTATTCTCTTCACAACTGAATAAAATACTGTACCCAACAATGTATAAAAATAATAGCGATTTAATCGCTAAAATGAAAGTAAGTAAATATAAAAAAGGTCTGTGTTTAACCGAAAAGTTAGAGTATGCAAATCCGCTACTATTCTTATACTAGACCGATGATAACACATTCGCCAAAGGCGAACTTCAATCTGCGCTGCTTCGCAG
>CAZFEV010000047.1:0-17326 GCA_964517835.1 uncultured Flavobacteriaceae bacterium
CCGCCGTAATTGCGGTTATACATTGTTATATAGTATTATCACTCATTTTTATCAAATTGCTTTCAAACCCTTTATTTATAGGGGTTTATTGTTTTTGAGCAATGCAGAATAATGCAATAAAATGCTACTAAATGTTAGGTTTGTTGTACCTATTGTTGTACCTTAGTAACACGTTGCACCCAATTGCACAGCCTAAAAACCAGAGTTTTATGTCTTCAATTAAAGTAGTATTAAGAAAAAACAAGATAGATAAAGCTGGACTTGCACCTCTTTATTTACGAGTAATTAAAAACAGAAAAACTAAATTCATTTCATTAAGTGTAAAATTACAGCCTAATGAATGGGATGAAGATAAGCAAAAAGTAAAGAAGAATCATAAAAGCTCTACAAGATTAAATGCATACATATCCAAAAAGATAGCAGATGCAGAAGGCGAGATTGCAGACCTTGAAAGAAGAAATCAATCTACATCAGCAAGAAGAATAAAAGAAGCCATTAAGGGTAAGCCCTTAATTAACTTTTTTGAGTTTTCTTATGATAGGTGCGAGAAACTTAAGGATACTGTAACGCTATCAACTTACAGAAGCTATAAAAGCAATATAGAAAAATTTGAAAGGTTTATAGGGCATCGTGAGATTATGTTTGATGATATTACAGCAACTACCTTAAAAAACTATGCTTCACATTGTAGTTCAACTTGGAATAATAATAACACAACTATAAACTATGCGTTTAGAATCCTAAATTTAATGTTTAGAGAGGCTAAAAGCGAAGATTTAATATCTAATGAACTTGCACCCTTTACAAAGTTTAAAGTAAAGAAAAACAAGACTACAAAGCGTTATTTAAACGAAGTGCAGTTTGAAGACTTTATGAATTTAGAAGTACCACAAGAACACAAAGCACAAGTTATCAAAGATATGTTTATCTTTTCTGTTTTTTCTGGAGGATTGCGTTTTGGCGATGTTATCGAATTACAATGGAAAAACTATGATGGCAAAAATCACAGAATCACAAAAACGATACGTAAAACGAAAAGACAACACAGCATTAAAATAGGTCAAAAAGCGGTTGATATTTTAGAGAAGTACAAAACTAAAGACCAAAAGCAAAATGATATAATTTTTCCATTTGCTAAAGTTGACGAGTTATATTTTAAAGATAGAGAACATAGAAGTTTAATAACCAATAGAGCAATTTCATTAAGTAATATGTATTTGAGTAGAATAGGAAAAGAACTAGAGCTACCCTTTAATTTATCCTTTCATATTAGCCGACATACATTTGCGACAAGGGCATTAAACAATGGTATGCGTATAGAACACGTATCTAAATTAATGGATCATTCAGACATTGGTATTACGCAAGTATATGCAAAAATAATAGGTAGTGAATTAGATAACGCAGTAGATAAATATATTAATTAGTATGAATAGAAATCCTCATTTTTTAGTTACAGGAATGCAGAAATACGATGTTTGTGGTTCCGAAATGATACACCTTAAAGGTTATGCATATGAAAAGCCTTTTCCTATTCAATATTTCCCAAACCCAGAACATAACCTTGATAATTGTGAAGGCTGTAAAAACACACATCAAAAAATACTAAAAGAAGTAGGAGATTATTTTAAAGACTTTCCAAACTGTTGTGAAAGACATAAGAATTTAAACAAGCACAGTTTGTTTAAAAGTGATGATTTTAAAGACTTAGCTAAAATGGTAGCCGATAAAGTTATCTACACACATCATCATATATTAAATAATCTAGATCAAGATAATTGGGAAGAAGAAATAAATAATTATTTAGAATATGCTGTTACAAGTTTCGGTCAAACACCAGAAAATTGCGGAGAACCACCAGCACTAAGTTGGTTTATGGATTATACAAAAAGAATGCAGCTTAACCATAAGTTAGTTGGTAAAGATGCACAGTATAAACCCAGACAAGAAAAGGTTATAGATACAATCACAAATTTTTTTGAACCTAAAGGAAAAGAAAAGAAAGATTTTAATTTATTGTTGAGTACTTATGACAGGTGGTATAAATTTTTTCCTTTTGAAATAGCAATGTTTAGTAATCTCAAAAAACACTTTTCCAGAACACTTCCTGTTTTAGCAGAAAAACCAAAAACAAACCCTTACTTAGGTACAGCAAAAGTAGAGTTATTAACTCAAGCACAATTATTAAAAAACTTATCCAATATCACAAACCATATTTTGCTAAGTATTGATACAACACAATTGCTAGAAAATGAATACATTACAGATAGTAAAAAATATGCTTTTGATTTAAAAAAGAAAGCGCACTCACTAAATCAAAAAACATTATTAGAAAAGCCTACCAAAAACGAGAAAGAATATATAAAAACAATAAAAGCTTGGTTAAACAATGAAAAGAGTTTTATCAATGAAATAAAAGATGATATTAAAGCTTTGCCTGTAAAAAAGGAAGACGTTAAGCAAGATTTTTATACGATTATTAAAGACAAAGCAGTTCAAGAGTATGTATTACAAATATTAAATGATTTAAGCATAACTGTAGAAGGAAAATCTGTTTTAACACCTAGAAAAAAAGGAGCACTTCGCGGAGTAGTAGAGGCGTTAAAACAAAAAAGAATTATTCCTAATATAGGCTTAGCAACACTTTGTAATGTAATAGCCGAAAAAATAAATCTCGAATTAAAATCAGAATTAGATGCTTCAAATATATCAGAAGATTATTTAAATGATGCTTTAGATTATATAAAAAGGAATCCTTTGCACTAAATTTTATTGATTATAAGGGTTTTATAAGGGTGTGCTTTTAGCACCCTATCAATAATGACTTCTTGCGGTATTATTAATTTTAAAATGCATACCGTATGGAAGCAATTATTTTAAGTACACAACAGTACACAGACTTAGTAAACCGTTTAGACGAGCTAAACAAAAAACTAGAAGAGAAACAGAAAAATCCTAAAGACACTTTTCTAGACAATCAAGAATTTCTTCAGCTAATGAATATTAGCAAACGAACAGCCCAAACCTGGAGGGATGAAGGTGTTATTTCATTCTCACAAATAGGTTCAAAAATCTATTATCGTATGAGTGACGTGCAAAAGTTATTAGACAATAACTACCGTAAAGCATTCACTACCAAAAGAAACAATTATTAACCTAAAACCTTATAGAAATGACAGCAGCTGTATCAGTCTTTAGAGACTTTGTATATAAGGTTTCAGACAAACCTTTAGTAGAAGTGCTTAATAATATTAAAACAGGCACTTATAAAACAGAAATCAACAAAATAAGAGACTTAATGTCTGAGGGTAAAGAAGAAGAAGCCGAAACCCTAAAAAAGCAACTATTAGGATTTACTGCATCTGGAGTATTCGATAATTATAGAAGTAGTGAAAACCTTGAAGTGTACACACAATTCATAATTCTAGATATTGATAAACTATCAGAATCAGAACTTAATAGAATCATTCCTGTTATAAATCTAGCACCTTATACCTATGCCTGTTTTATTAGCACTAGAGGCAAAGGCGTAAAGTTTATAGTGCGTGTAAATTCAGATGTAGAACAACATAAAGCAGTTTACAATCAAGTCGTAGATTATTACGAACAAGCTTTAAATACGGAAGTAGATACTTCTGGAAGCGACTATGCAAGATTATGTTTTATGTCTTACGACGAAAATTGCTATATCAATACAGATGCAACAATTTTTGAAATACAAGAAGAAGAAAAACAAACAATAACAGAAAGTGATATTAATATGAATAATCATCAACAATTATCTACTGTAGAAATACTAAATAATTGTGAAGCGTTTACCAATCAAAAAGGCGAGTATCACGAAGGTAACAGAAATAACTACATATATCTATTTTCAGCAAACGCTTGTAGATTTGGAGTTATAGAAGAAGATACTTATCAATACTGTATTGCAAATTTCGATTTATCAGAAAAAGAAATAAAAACAACAGTTAGAAGTGCTTACAAAAGCAACAATGCAGACTTTGCAAAGTTTGCAAAATTTGCAAACGTTACAGTTTCAGAGGAAGTACAAAATCAAGAAAACCAAAACTTAGAAAGTTTATCACTTTTAACAACTACGCCAACTATTCCAGAAGACGTTTATAATTCATTACCATTAATATTTCAAAAAGGGATTGAAGTACTAAAAACCCAACGTGAAAAAGACGTATTTCTTACAGGAGCATTAAGCATTCTTTCGGGTTGTTTACCTAATGTTTTAGGTTTGTACGGTGGTAAAGAGGTCTATCCTAACTTGTTTTCATTTTTGTTAGCACCAGCAGCATCAGGAAAAGGAGCGTTAACATACGCCAAAATGTTAGCCGATAAATACCACCAAGCAGTAATTCAAAATTCTAAAGATGAAGAAGCGGACTATAAAAAAGAATTAGAAGCGCAAAAGCAAGCTAAAAAGTATCTTAAAAAAGGAGAAGAAGCACCAGAAGAGCCAACACAACCGCCTTTTAAAGTGGTTTATATTCCTGCAAATACAAGTAATGCGAAAATGATAAAGCATATCGAAGATAACGAGGGTTTTGGTATCATATGCGAAACCGAAGCAGATACTTTAGGGCAAACCTTTAAAAACGATTGGGGTTCATATTCAGACTTGTTACGAAAGGCTTATCATCACGAAAAAATATCCATTTCTAGAAAAACCAATAACGAGTATTTCGAAATCGATAACCCAAGATTGTCGGTGGTACTTTCTGGTACACCTAACCAAATACTAAACATCATACAATCGGCAGAAGATGGTTTGTTTAGTAGATTTATGTTCTATGTGTTTGCATCTAATCCAGAGTGGTTAGACCCATCACCAAAATCCAACCCAGTCAATTTAACCGAACATTTTAAACACCTTTCAGATGAAGTCTATCGTATGGTAAGATATTTAGATAATACCGTTACTAATATTCATTTGTCAGATACACAATGGCAAAAATTCAATCCGTTGTTTGATGAGTATTTGTTTAGAATCTACAATTTAGTAAGTAAAGATGCTACAAGTGTAGTAAAGCGTTTAGGGTTAATGGTATTTCGTTTCTGTATGATGTTTACAGCTATAAGAAAATATGAATGCCAATTAAAAGACACCGATTTAGAATGTACCGACCAAGATTTTGAAAATGCACTAAAGTTAGCCGATGTCTACTTACAGCACAGCATATTGGTATTTAAAAACTTACCAAATAACGCAACTAATATGCGGTTTAAACCCACCTCGCCAAAAGCTAATTTCTTAAAAGAATTACCACAAGAGTTTACTAGAAAACAAGCAGTAACTATTGGTGATAAATTAAATATTAAAGAGCGTACAGTAGATAACTATTTAGCAAAACTAGAACAAGCGGGTTACTTAGTAAAACCTAAAGCGGGTTATTATCAAAAAATAAAGAGTTTGTAAGGTTTGCAGTGTTTGCAAACTTTGCAAAGTAGAAGTCTTGTGCGGCAATCAAAATATAACGCAATACGTTATATAAATATTAAGCAAATATTTATATATTTAACATTCAATTCCATTCCCTATGAACCGAATTAAAGAAGTGCTTGAAGCTAAAGGCATAAAGCAAGTATGGTTAGCAGATAAATTGGGTAAAAGTTTTAATACCGTTAATGGCTATGTGCAAAACAGAAACCAACCCAGTTTAGAAGTGCTATATCAAATAGCAGAAATTTTAAATGTAGACCCAAAAGTATTGTTAGATACTAAAAAATAACCGCTTAATAAGCAACAACTTACGTATGAACAAAAAAGACATACTCAACAAAATAAAATCACTAGACGGCCTTAACCAAGACGAACGTGCCTATTTGGTAAACTTAGTAAACACCAAAAAAAAATACGGACTCGTTTGGGAAGACAAACCAGAAGACGTAGAAGAACAACTACGCACCAAACTACCTGTACTGCAAGAGGTAAAAGAACGTGCCATTATTAACGATGCTGTCACGTCGAGCGGAGTCGAGACGCCAAACCATATCCTCATAGAAGGCGATAACCTACACGCACTAACCGCACTAACCTTTACTCACGAAAACAAAATAGATCTCATTTATATTGACCCACCTTATAATACGGGTAATAAAGATTTTATTTACAACGACCACTATGTAGATAAAGAGGATGCCTACCGACATAGCAAATGGATTTCTTTTATGGAAAAACGTTTAAGGATAGCTCACAAACTGCTAAAAGACGATGGGGTTATTTTTATATCGATTGATGATAATGAACAAGCTCAGTTGAAATTAATTTGTGATGAAGTTTTTACTTCTTCAAATTTTGTTGCCACATTACCTGTTATAATGAATTTAAAGGGAAATCACGATAATTATGGTTTTTCTGACACACACGAATATTGTTTAGTTTATACTGCTTCAAATAATGGTTGTGATTTTGGTTTGTTTGATTTAGAAGAAGAGGAAATTGAAAAGAATTGGAATGAGGATGATTATGGTTTTTGGAAAAAAGCTGACACATTAAGGAGGACAGGGCAAGATGCAGCAAGAGACAGACGTCCAAAAGGCTGGTTCCCTATTTTTATAGAAAATGAAAATAAGGTTTATGTTACTGAAGATGATAAACCTTTAAATGCTGACGATTATGTTTTATGGCCAATAAATGATAATGGAGATGAATTATCTTGGACTTGGGGTAAGAAAAAAATAGTCAAGGATAATCATAATTTGATTGTAACTAAAACAAAAAAGGGTTTAAATATATACAAAAAGCAAAGGCCTCAATTAGGTGATATTCCTACCAAAAAACCTAAATCTATTTTTTATAAACCTGAATATAGTACTAGTACATCTACAAATGAATTAAAAAAAATATTTGGAAAAAAAGTCTTTGATGCCCCAAAGCCTGTTCCTTTTATCAGAGATATATTGAAAATTGGTATACCTAATGGCGGAACTGTGTTAGATTTTTTCGCGGGTTCTGGTACAACATTGGAATCTGTTATTAGAGAAAATGAAGAGTTAAGCAATAAAATATCTTCAATAGTTGTCACCAACAACGAAAACAACATTGCAGAAGAAGTAACGTATGAGCGTAACAAAAGGGTGATAAAAGGCTACACCAATGCCAAAGGTGAGCAAGTAGAAGGATTGCCCAACAATAACCTACGCTACTACAAAACCGCATTTGTAGATAGGGAACCTTCTTTACAAAACAAACGCCAGCTTACCCAACTCGCTACAGAGCTACTGTGTATTAAAGAAGATTGTTACACAGAGGTAAAACACCACTTAAGTATTAGTCCAAAACAAGGACAAATATTTACCAACAACAAGGGTAAATACCTAGTGGCTATTTACCATTCCAGAAACCAATTGCAAGTTCAAGAACAGTTAATATCTTGGGTAGAGAGCTTAACCAACACCACAGAAAAAGTACGTTTATATGCCTTCAGCCCAGAAAAAGAGGTGCTAGCAGAAGAGTTTTATGAGGTGACAGACAAAGTAGAAGTGGTTCCTTTACCAGAAGCCATTTACAATGCATATCTAAGTACCATAAAAGCGTTAAAATTAGACAAAAAACAAGTGTATAACAACAATACTGCTGAGGCATAAAATTCTTAATTTACAATGTACATTTTAAAAGATTTTCAAGAAACAGCAGTCACCAGTTTGTTAGAAAACACCTATACTGCATTACAAGAACCTACCAAACAAACCCCTGTTTTATTAGAATCGCCAACAGGTTCGGGTAAAACCGTAATGATGGCATCGTATATAGAGCGGTTGGTAGACGAGCTACAACTTAAACCAGGCTACAACAGCAATGTGGCTTTTGTATGGTTAGCACCTAACACACTGCACATACAAAGTTACCACGCTTTGCAAAATCTTTATAGCGATACCCAAAAACTAAATTGTATAGATTTAGACAACCTAGGGAGCAATCCTATATTAAACGCTAAAGATTTATTGTTTCTTAATTGGAGCAGCATACATTCTGCCAAAAACATATGGCGAAAAGACAACGAAACCAATACCAACCTAGAAACACTAATAGAAAACACACAGGCTAACGATACTAGTATTGTGCTAATTATAGACGAAGCACATTTAAGTGCCTTTAGTGGTAAACAAGCCATAGCAGTACGTAATCTTATAGAAGCAGATGTAGAGGTATTGGTAACAGCTACAGCGCATAATATACAACGTCCTCAATTATCGGTATTTGTGCCAAGACAAAAAGTAGTAGAGCAAGAACTCATTAAAAAAGGAATTCGTTTAAACATTGGTTTAAACCCAGAAGAGCAAAATGGGGAAAATGTACATATGCATTTGCTTCGCAAAGCCTTTCAGAAAAAAGAAGAATTAAAAGCGTTATATGCGCAAGAGTTAGGCGAAAATAAAGTAAATCCGCTTTTGCTAATTCAATTACCTTCAGACAACGTTTCCTTAAGTTCAGAAGACAAGTCTATTAGAGATACCTTAGTAGGGCTTTTAAATACCGAATACAACGTAACTACCCAAAACGGAAGACTGGCTATATGGCTAAGTGGCGAAAAAGATAAAGATGGTATTGAAGACATCAATGCAATGCAAGATGTAATGATTTTTAAACAAGCAGTTGCACAAGGTTGGGACTGTCCTAGAGCAGCCGTATTGGTAAGTTATAGAACCGTAAACAGTCCTTCTTTTGGTATTCAAACCGTGGGTAGAATTTTACGTATGCCACACCGTAAACATTATCAAAATGACGATTTAAATTATGGATACGTCTATACAAATATAGAATCTACTCGCATCAACTTTGAACCTTCCGATGCAGATTTTATCAATTTTCAATTGGCAAAAAGAAAAGAAGACAGAGGTTGGGTATTCGATAAAATCAACTCAGCTCAAATTGTAAACGACCGTACTGCAAAAGGGGTTTTAACCTCTACCTTTCAAACGCATTTTTTCAACCTAATGGAACAGCGTTTTAATGTAGCTATGTTGCCCGATGTAGATTTATTTACGACTGAAGTAGAGGAGAATTTAAAAGAAGCAAAAGAAGCTAATTTATTAGCAATGCAACAAAATGGTTGGGAGTTTAAGGTAGACGATCACCAAATTCCAATTCCTGTAGATATAGAGGCAGATCCTTATATAGTAAATAGTATTATGGTAAATGCAGACCATACCAGGCAGTTTGCCATTACTATGAATCAGTTTAATACAATGTTCGAGCGTTTTTGTTATGATAATATTACTAGACTTAACCGTTCTAAAAGCTGGAAAAAACTAAGAGATGTTTTACTCTTTTTTGCCGAATATTATTTAGGATTGTTTGAGCACGAAGCCAAACGTATCTATTTATTTCCTCAAAACAGAAGACTGTTAGAAGAGTTAATTGTAGTAGCACTAGAACGTTTTGAGCAATGGCAAAAAGCAAAAGGAAACGAAAAACGAAGAGTAGAATACGCAAGTTGGGAAGTGCCAGAATATCGTTACTACAGCGAAAATTTCAACAAGCAGTACATAGAAAGTCACGCTATGGAACCTTTTTATGAATACATAAGCGTATCTAGTCCAGAAAAAAGATTCAAAGAATTTTTAGAAGCCAACAACCAACATATAGAATGGTGGTACAAAAATGGAGATGCAGGAAAAGAACATTTTGCTGTACCTTATATAAAACAAGCAGACCAAAAACTAGAAAGGCCTAGTTTGTTTTATGTAGATTTTGTAATAAAGTTCAAATCTGGTAAAATTGGGTTATTCGATACCAAAACAAAACGTTCAGACTTAGATGCACCTAAAAAGCACAATGCACTTCTAGAGTATATAGAAAAAGCAAATAAAGATAACAACAACGAAACTTTATTGGGTGGTGTGTTAATAGAAGAACCCATAGACTCTAATCATTGGAGGTTTTGTGCGAATAGAATAGAAGATACAAAAGACTTAACAGGTTGGGAGTTTTTAAAACCAGAATTACTCTAAAACTTAAATAGCCCATAAATGGAAAAAGGAGATATTTTAATTTATACCAACCAAGAAGGAAACATCAAAATAGATGTGCGCCTACAAGAAGAAACTGTTTGGCTTACGCAAGCCCAAATGGCACTATTATTTGGTAAAGATAAACGTACTATAAGTGAGCATATTAGAAATATCTTTAATGAAGGTGAATTAGAAGAAGCTTCAGTTATCCGGAATATCCGGACAACTGCATCCGATGGTAAAAACTATGCTACCAATCATTACAATTTAGATGTCGTTATTTCTGTAGGCTATAGAGTAAAGTCGCAACAAGGTACACAGTTTCGTATTTGGGCAACACAGCGTTTAAAAGAATACATCATAAAAGGTTTTACGCTTAATGATGAGCGCTTTAAAACCGGTAACTCTATGAACTATTTTAACGAACTGCAAAACCGCATTCGTGAAATACGTATCTCAGAAAAATTCTTCTACCAAAAAATAAAAGACATCTATGCCACCAGTATAGATTACGACCCTAAAGACGAAAAAACCATTCAATTCTTTAAAATCGTACAAAACAAATTACTTTGGGCTATTAGTCAAAAAACAGCAGCAGAGTTAGTGTATAGGCGTGTAGATGCGGCTTTACCATTAATGGGTATGTTGTCTTACGATAAAAAAAACAAATCGGTTACCAAATCAGAAGCAGGTATTGCTAAAAACTACCTTAACGAAGATGAAATGCGTTTACTAGGACTTATTGTAGAACAATATTTGGCATTTGCCGAAACAATGGCACAACAACAAACACCAATGTATATGAAAGACTGGGTGCAACGTTTAGATGCTATTTTACAATTAAACGGTAGAGAGCTGTTAACCCACGCTGGTAAAATAAGTCAAGAAATGGCTAAGAATAAAGTGGCTAAAGAGTATCAAAAATACAAAGAAGAAAACAAGCGATTATCTTACGAAAAAAGTCTTAAAGAGTTAGAACAAGACATAAAAAAACTAAAAGACAAAAAATAAGGTAATCACCTTAGTCAATATAAAAATAGTATTATGAGCAACAAAGGACTAGATTCTCTATTTATACATTACGGCATACGTAAAGACGATATGGCTACTATTGAGGCCATTTGCGAAAAGTATGAGGTTGAAGCAGAATGGCTAAAAGAATATTTCTTAAAGGCCTACCACGAGAAAAAAATTAAAAATGAAGACTTAGACGAGAAGGCATTAAAAAAGCTAATGGAAAAAGCGCTTCAAAAAATAAAATAGTTATGTTAATAAAAAGAATAAGAGCCAAAAACTTTAAAACATATCTAGAACTCGATATAAATCTAGAAACAGACCCAGACAAACCTATTGTATTAATCGGTGGTGCTAATGGTGGTGGTAAAACAACTTTTTTTGATGCTATTTACGGTGCATTGTATGGCTTAAACATATCCAACGATAAAGAATTTAATGAGCTACTAAACGCTGGTGCTTTGGGTAAAATTGAAGAAAAAATTGAACTCGAATTATTTTTTTCTGGCAGAGTGCTAAACCAAGAACAGTCCTATGTGCTTACTAGAACCTATATGCTCAATACAGCCAAAAAACCTGTAGAAAGTGTAAAACTAAATATGAATGGTTCAATTTTTCAATACGGTACTGCAACACCTACAGCGCAAAGAGCAGAACAAGAAGCTCAGGTTAATAAAATTATAAAAGGGAATCTTCCCGAAGAGTTAAGTCGCTATTTCCTATTTGATGCTATGGAAGCAGGGAACCTTTTAAAAGAAGACCGTCTTAATCGTGTAATTCGAGAAAATATAGAAAATGTGATGGGCTTCAATAGGTATTTATCTTTTGCTAAAGCAGCCGAAAGCTTAACGCAAGACTATACAGCTCAAATGCTCGATTTAGAAAACGAAAAGAAAGAATATTTACAATTAGTAGAACAAAAACGTAAAGAAGAAGAAACGTTAACCGAGTTGAAAGGAAAACGTAAAGAAGCGCTAGATTTTTCAGTCTCTAATAAAGATTTGTACGATACTTTAAAGGCAGGTATGAATGAAGAATCTACACTAAACAATAAGGTAAAACAATTAGAAGAAGAACTAAATAATCTAGATAAAGAGGAAAAGCAATACAAAACTGATGTAAACGATTTTATTAAAAATTTTGAAATGCACGTAAGCCTACCAAAATTAGCTGAGGTGTTACAAAATGATATAGCATTAATTATAAACGAACGTGAAACTTCCAATGCAGATGCGTACTCGCATTTAAACAAAGAAGTGGTAGAAAACGTATTGATAAAAGCTGTAAACGTACTAGCAGATAAAGGGCATAATTTAAAAGACGTGTCAGTAAGTCAATTAGCAGATAAAGTATTAAAATCTTTAGAAGATAAAAACACAGATTTAGAATACGATTATTTTCAAACTTCAGAAATTGAGGCTTTAAAAAAATTAGCAAATGGTAATTATCAAAATCCTTACAATTCTATTACTCACCGTAAAGAAAATCTAGATAAAGACATAGCCAACGCCCACAAGATTAAAAAACAAATAGAAGACTTAAAAGCTCAAATTACAGGTAAAGACTATTCTTTAATTAAAGCCTATGAAGAAAATGAATCTGCAATTAAAACCTTGAAATCAGAAATTGAGGATAAGGATAAAGAAGTAAAAAAGATAGCTAAACGTTTACAACAATTTGATATTCCAACTACAGAAGAACCAGACCCTAAATTTGAAGCTTTAAAAAAATTACAACCCTTATTTGATGAAATAGCAAATACGCTGCTTAAAAACAAAAAAGATAAAATAGAAGATAAAATGAAACACGATTTAAACGTTAATCTCGCTGCTTATCAAGATGTAATAGATCGTGTAGAATTATCAGAAGATTTAAAAGATTTAAACTTTAGTATTTATCATAAAGCAGGTAACGAAATCTATTTAAGTCAACTAAACACAGCGTCTACACAAGTGGTGGTGCAAGTGTTGTTAAAGGCATTACACGAATTTGGCGATTACGACCCACCTGTAATGATAGATACAGTTATGGGAGTATTAGATGAAACAAGCAGAAGCACCTTGTTAGAAAATTACTTTCCAGAATTATCGAATCAAACCATACTATTAAGTTCTGATAGTGAGGTGAGACCTAATTCAGATTTACAAAAAATAGAACCTTTTGTTGCTAAAGCATATACATTACTTAGAGATAAAGAAGCTCAAAAAACAAATGTTACAGAAGGGTATTTTGGTAATTCTATAAACAATTAACGATGGAAGAAATAGCATTACATAATATAAGGCAAAGCGAAGGGTTAATTGATAGCCTACTACCTTTAAAACATAAAATCGAAAAAAAAATAAACCTAAAAGAATATCGCAAAGAAGCGAAGCAGTTAACATTAAACAATAATTTATTACAACGTTTAACATTAGCAGCTGGTTTAAGTCAAAATCACAAACGCTCTTGGTCAGTAGTAGAAAAGGTAACAATGGATAGTTTAAGAATCCACGAAACAACCTTTACTAAATTTAACTTACAAGTAATGTGGTCAAGTCTTATCAAATATCGTTATAATCATATAGATATAGATTGGTCAGTAGCTGCTAATCGTAGTCGTATCATCAATTACGAGATGCAACAAGGCTTAAAATATTTAATGAACGATGACAATCTTGATAATTGGTTAACAATTACTGCTAAATCTGGTAACGCTTCATTTGGCACAGTACCATTCTTAGATTTAAATATTGGGTTATTTGAAGGTGATATGCCTGCTACCTTAAACCTAAACGGTAGGCAAATACCTAACACACAAATTTTAATTGCAGGTTCAACAGGTTCCGGTAAATCAAATCTTTTAGCGGTATTAATGCGTGAAATGCGCTCATTAACAGTAGAAACAGCATATCCTGTAAATTTTTTATTTTTCGATTATAAAGGAGAATTTTCAGACCCAGCCAATCGCTCTTGGTTCAACCACTTTGAAATTGACGATGATGCTGTTCTAGACCCAATAAAAAAACCTTTACCATTTTCACCTTTCAAAAATTTTGAAGGAAAAACTCAAAATGAAATTAACCTATATGCTACAGAATTAGCCAATGCTATATGTGCAATAGACAATGCACGTATGAGTGCAAATATGAGTAATCGATTGGCAGAAGCAGTAATTGCTTCTTACAGAAAGACAAAAAACAAACCGGTTTCATTTCAAATTATTCTAGATCAATACAATCATTTACAAAACGAAAAAGACCGTCAAAAAGATGACAGTATCAAATCAGTATTAAAACAATTAATTAGAAATAACTTATTTGCTACAGAAGATAATATAGATTTAATAAACAATAGTTTCATAGTAAAAATGGATGGTTACCCTAAAGATGGTCCATTGGCAAAAGCAATTGTATATTTTATCATTTCTAAATTAAATACGATTTATGAAAAACTGCCAAAACAAGAGGTGACAGAAGAATGTGTAGAAATTCGACATTTTACAATTATAGACGAAGCACATTATATGTTAGATTTTGATAATAAGCCATTAAGAGATTTAATAGCTGTAGGAAGAAATAAAGGGTTAAGTATCATCTTGGCAACACAAAATATGGATAGTTACAAGTCTAAATATTTTGACTTCTATGCCAATGCGCAATATCCTTTAATAATGAAACAGCAATCTATTACAGATGCTGTGATCAAAGATTTGTTTGGTGTATCAGGTAACGAGTTTCAAGAAATAAAAGAAGCAATTGCAGGTTTAGCACTAGGGGAATTAATCATTAAAGACAATACAAATATTGTATTAGGTATGGGTAAAAAGTTTAAAAAAATTAAGGTAAATAGGTTTATATAAGCAAGCTAAAATTAATTCATGCACCAACTCACCAAAACAGATTTTAAGTATTATTTAGACTGTCCAGAGTCTATTTGGTTATTAAAAAATAAGCCAGAGGTATATCCTAAAGGTGAGTTTTCATTATTTGCAGAAAAGTTAATAAAAGAAGGTTACGAAGTAGAAGCCTATGCAAAACAATTATTTCCAAACGGTGTAAACTTACCAGAATATGGCAGTCCTACAGCAACACAAAACGCATTAACAGATACACATAGTGTTTATTTTCAGCCATCATTTAGCACAAATAAAGATGTATTTGCACGTATAGATATATTAGAGCGGTTAGCAGATGGTACGTGGCATATCTATGAAGTAAAATCTTCTACCTCAATAAAAAAAGATAGAAAGCATAGACAAATAGAAGATGCCTGTTTTCAAAAATATGTATTCACAGAATGTGGTTACGTAGTTTCTAAAGTATCTATTATCCATTTAAACAAAGAGTATTTAAAAAAAGGTGATATTGTAGCTAATGAGTTGTTAGTAATTGCAGATATAACAGATGCAGTAGATAACATCTATTCAAGTGTAGTCAATCAAATTAATGCAGCTTCTAATTTTATAAATAAGGAAATCATAAATGAAACTGTATGTTCTTGTAAGTATAAAACAAGGTCTAACCATTGTGATGCTTTTAACTATTTTAATACCACTATTCCAGACTATAGTATTTATGAAATAGGTCGTATTTCAGCTAAAAAAGTAGGTTTATTAGCAGATAATGAGCAATTAGCAATTATTGATATTCCTTTAGATTTTGAGTTAAATGTAAATCAACAAACCCAAGTAGAATCTGTAAAACAAGAGAAACCTATAATCAATCAATCTAATATCAAAAGAGAGTTAAGTAAATTAAAGTTTCCATTACATTTTATAGATTATGAAACTTATGCAAGTGCTATCCCAAGATTAGATGGATTAAGTCCGCATAAACATTTAACCTTTCAAGTATCTATTCACACACTAACAGAAGATAATACTTTAACACATTTTGAATATTTATTGGATGCTATGAATATGCCAAAAGATATGCTGCAAGCTATGCAAGACTTTACAGGAAGTACAGGGACATTTGTATCGTGGCACGCAAGTTTTGAAATAGGCAGAAATAAAGACTTAATAGAATGGTTACCGCAGTTTACAAATTATCTCACTTACATTAATGAACATACTTTTGATTTAGAAACTATTTTCAAAAAAGACTATATAGACTATCGTTTTCACGGTTCAAGTTCCATTAAAAAAGTATTACCTGTATTGTGCCCAGATATAAGCTACTCAGATTTAGATGTTAATAATGGCACTATGGCATTAGATACTTGGGGTAGAATGGTTTTAGATCCAAACTTTAAAGAAGATATAGAAGCAACAAGAGAAAACCTTTTAGACTACTGCGAATTAGATACTTTGGCAATGGTTAAAATTTATGAGGTATTAAAAGAAACTATTAAATAAAGAGTTAAAATAAGTAACAAAGTAACTCGTTATAATACTTATAATAAAGAACTTAATTAAGTTACTAATATAGTTTTTGGTATAAATATTGTTCTAAAACAAATAAATTATATAATTTTGCACTATATTTAAGCATAATGGCAATAGCAATTAAATCAATACCAGTATTAAAAGATAAGGCAGCAGTTAACTTTACTTCTAAAGTAGCTGAAAATTCTGCAAAGAAATCTTCTATTGATTTTTCTAAACAATCTTCTATTGCATCAAAGATTTTAGCTAAAGCGAAATTATAATTTGTTGCTTTGGGTTTTTTACTTGATAACTGCACACTTAAACTTTATAATCAAGAATTAATAGATAGTTGTAATCCTTTTGATTGCGACCATCAAGATTTAAATGATTTTTTTACAAATGATGTAGTTAATTATTCTTCTGAACTTTTAGGGAAGACGTATTGTTTTACTTTAGATGAAGACCCTACCATTATTGTTTGTGCTTTTACTATTTCTAATGATAGTATTAAAACTACTCATTTACCTAATTCAAGAAAAAAGAAAGTAATTAAAGAAATACCAAGACCAAAACATATGCGTAGTTATCCTGCTGTATTAATTGGTAGATTAGGTGTTCATAAAGATTACAGAAATATTGAGGGTGAAGAAGAAAGGACTGGTAAACAATTAATGGATTTTATTAAATCTTGGTTTATAGATGGTGCTAATAAAACAGGTTGTAGATTTATTGTAGTTGATTCGTATAATGAAGTTGGTCCTCTGAAGTATTATACAAGAAATGAGTTTATCCCATTATTTAGTACAGAAGAGCAGGAGAAAGAGTTTACAGGTTTACCTTCTGAAGCTGAACTTGCTACAAGACTTATGTTTTTTGATTTAATTGTATTGGCAAAAGAGTAGTAATAAGTCCCCACAACCCAAAACCCAGTTTTTTCGTACCTCAAAATCCTCTGTCTTTTGTGTTGTTCCGCTCACCTAACAAGTTTAGCGTTTT
>CAZFEV010000048.1:0-16501 GCA_964517835.1 uncultured Flavobacteriaceae bacterium
GCCGCGTTTGGGACGCGGAGGTCGCAGGTTCGAATCCTGCCACCCCGACAAAAATTAATACCAATAGAAACTAAAACCTTGTAAATTGTATGATTTACAAGGTTTTATGGTTTTTAGACTATCATAAGAATTGAATAAATATGACTTAATTCGGTTCACAATTCGGTTCACAGTTTCAAAACACAAAAAGTGTGAACCGAATAGATGCTTAAAATGCTGTAATTGAAATAGTTGATTTGACTTTCGTCTTGAATAAATGTTTAACAAAAAGACGACAACTATGCAATCACAAACCACCTTTACCCTGTCATTTTGGGTTAATGCCACACGTATTAAAAACAATCAAGTTTCAGTTTTCGCGAGAGTTACTGTAAACGGAAAGCGTGCAAATATCAGTCTACAACGAAAAGTAGTCCTTTCTGAATGGGATTCTAACAAAGGAAGAGCAAGAGGCAATAAACAAGAATCTCGACTACTCAACAGGTATTTAGACCAGATTAAAAATAGAATCTATGAAGCTCATGATGAACTTATAAAAGAGAAAGCTTTTATATGTGCTCAATCTATTAAAGCAAGGTTTCTAGGAGAAGATAATGAAGAATATTCTTTGCTAACATTGGTTGATTACCACAACACCCAAATGAGTGAATCTTTAAGTTACGGTACTTTAAAGAATTACTTTACAACTCAAAAGTATATCAAACTATTTCTAACGAAAAAGAAAATCCAAGACATCTATTTATCTCAATTAACATTTCGTTTTCTGGTTGATTTTGAAAAGTTTTTACGTTCCTATGTTCCGGAGGACCATCAAAAGCAAATGGAAAACAATACAGTTATGAAGCATATCCAACGACTTCGCAAAATGGTAACATTAGCGTATAAAATGGAATGGATAGATAAAGATCCTTTTATAAAATTCAAACCAACATACATTAAAAATGAGCGTGAGTTTTTAAGTGAAAATGAACTACAAACTATTATCGAAAAAGAATTTGAAATTGAAAGGCTGGAGCTCGTTAAGGATTTGTTTGTTTTTAGCTGCTATACTGGTTTATCATACATTGATGTAATGAACCTCAACGAAGATAATATTACGTTTGGTATCGATGGTGGCAAATGGATAATAACAAATAGACAAAAGACACATAACAAAGTAAAGATTCCATTACTGCTTATAGCTGAAGAGTTAATTGAGAAATACAAAGGACATATCAAAACCAAGAAAACAAAATCCTTATTCCCTAATATTTCAAATCAAAAGCTCAACTCATATTTAAAGGAGATTGCAGATTTATGCAAAATCAAGAAGAATTTAACTTTCCATATTGCTCGTCATACATTCGCAACTACAATAACGTTAAGTAATGGAGTGCCCATTGAAACTGTTTCAAAACTTTTAGGTCATACCAAAATTGCAACTACTCAAATTTATGCGAAAGTCATTGAACGAAAAGTAAGTGATGATATGAAGTTGCTTAATGACAGACTAAAAGAAACTTCAAAAATGACGAAATATTCCTAAAACCATTTTATCTATCATAAGGAATTAAATGCTTCTTTATATCAAGTAAATTTTCTCGTATATAAATCATAAAATTTCAAATTAGTTGAGATTTTTTGTAGTTGTTTAAATTAATTTATTTAATTTTGACCAATCGTTCATTTTTAAATATGAGTCCAAGAACCGAAAAACAATTAAAAGAACACAAAAAGGCACAAAAAGAAAAAATTCTTCAAGGTGCCTTGAAATTATTTGCAACTAAAGGATATTTCAATACATCTGTTAGTGATATTGCTAATAAGTTAAAAATCTCAAAAGGTTTATTATACAATTACTTTGATAATAAAGAACGATTATTAAATGAGGCTGTTGATTTTGCCTTAAAAGAAGCATCAGAATTAAACTTGTCTGAAGATGATTTAAAAGATTTAAGCCCTGAAAAAATATTCAAGGCAGTAGTTGAGGGATACTTTAAGTTGCTTGAAGAAAAAAAAGAACTTTGGAGTCTTATAGTGTCTTTGGCCATACATGTAGGGTCAATACCATCAGTTCATAAAACAATTTCATCCATATATGAAGAACTCACCAAACAATTGAGTGAGCTCTTTACCATGATAGGTCACCATGATCCTGAAAATGAAGCTGTCAAACTAGGGGCGCTAATGGATGGCATTGGTATTCAATATATGATTTTTGGTGAATCATATCCTTTAAACTCGATTAAAGAAAACATTATAAAAGGTTACATAAATTCTAAAAAAAATTTACCATGAAATACAAGTTATTATTATTGTTAATGGTTGTTTCTAACTTCTCATTTAGTCAAAATGCTGATGAAATTGTTAAAAATGCTGATGATAAATTAAGGGGAAAATCGTCCTATTCTGAGATCACCATCAATATCAATAGACCAAAGTGGTCCAAAGAAATGAAAATGAAACATTGGTCAAAAGGTTCAGATTATTCAGTTTCAGTAATAACCAGTCCAGCAAAAGAAAAGGGCACTGTTTTTCTCATGCGAGAAAAAGAGGTTTGGAATTACCTGCCAACAATTGAAAGAACAGTAAAGTTTCCGCCTTCAATGATGTTACAGAATTGGATGGGCACCGATTTAACAAATGATGATTTGGTAAAACAATCTTCACTGGTGACAGATTATGATAAAAAAATTATTGGTGAAGAAGAAAAGGAAGGTTACACCTGCTGGAAAATAGAGTTGACCCCAAAGCCTAATGCCGCTGTTGTTTGGGGAAAAATAATCATTTGGATTGATGAAAAAGAATACATGCAGATGCAGACAGATTTTTATGATGAAGATATGTTTTTGGTCAACCAAATGATAGGATCGGACGTAAAAACATTTGATAGCAAGTTACTTCCTTCAAAACTAACTGTTGTGCCGGTCGATAAACCGGGACAATCTACGGTAATTAGTTATAGTCAGTGGAAGTTTGGTATCGATATACCCGATGAATACTTTACCACCAATTACATGAAACGCATCCATTAATTATTAATTAGTAAACAATGATTCTAAAAATTGCCTGGAGAAACATTTGGCGTAATAAAAAAAGGAGTCTAATTACTGTAGCCTCTATACTCATAGCAATATTCCTTTCCTTAATCATGCGTTCTATGCAGTTGGGTCTTTATAAGGGTATGATAGACAATGTGGTAGGTTCATATACAGGATATATACAGCTACATCATAAAGGATATTGGGATAATCGATCAATAGATAATTCAATAATTGTAACTAGTAACTTAATTAATCAATTGTCAAACACAGAAGGTGTTGAAACGATTTTACCAAGATTGGAAAATTATGGTTTATTGTCCTTTGGCGACCTTACTAAAGTAATTAGTCTCAATGGGGTTGATTTTAAGAAGGAACAAAAATTACAGGATATAAATTCAAAATTGATAACAGGTTTCCTTCCTCAAAACCCAAAGGATATTATTATAGGAAAAGGAGTAGCCTCTTATTTTAAAGTAGAAACCAATGATACTTTGGTTTTTGTAGGACAGGGATACCATGGAATGTTGGCTGCTGATAAATTTCATATTTCTGGAATTATAGACTTGAAAAACCCTGCCTTGAATAAAGTTACGGCTATGATGTCCTTGGAAGATGCCCAAAATCTTTTTAGTGCATCTGGCATTGTTACAAGTCTTGTGGTAGATAAAAATGACAATGTCCAACTTAAGTCGTTGCAAAAAGCAATCTCAAGCAAGTTGGACAGTAACTATGAAGTAATGAACTGGCAACAAATGATGCCTGAATTGCAACAAACCATTTTAGCAGATAGTGTTGGTGGATTGTTGATGATAGCTATCCTGTACATGATTCTCATCTTTGGAATTTTTGGCACCGTACTAATGATGACACAAGAAAGAAAATATGAATTTGGTGTGCTCGTCTCTATTGGGATGAAAAAAGGCAAGTTAATGTTTATGGTGTTTATAGAAACCATTATACTATCATTGTTGGGAGTAATTATGGGTGTTCTTCTTGCGTATCCAATCATGTTGTGGAAACACTACGACCCTTTGGTACTACCTGGTACACAAGCCGAAATGATGGAGAACTTCGGGTTTAATGCAGAAATTCCATTTTACATACAACCTGACCTGCCCTTGGTGCATGCTTCACTAATTTTCATAATAGCCTTGTTGGTATCTCTATATCCTATCTTAATTATTAAAAAACTGAATCCTCTGCATGCTATGAGAGGTTAACTTTTTAAAGTAACAAAATGAAAACATTATTAATGATTGCTTGGAGAAACGTTTGGCGTAATAAACTACGAAGCAGTATTGTCATTGCTTCGGTAGTTTTAGGCATCTGGTCTGGGTTGTTTATCATGGCCATGGTCTCCGGTTTGAACGATCAGCGTTTGAGTAGTTTTATAAATACAAATTTGTCCCACATCCAAATTCACAATGCTGGTTTTCAGGAAAATTTTGATAAAAAAGATACTATCATAGGAAGTAATACTCTTTTAAAAGAAATAGACACCATGAGTCATGTAACGGCTTATACGAAACGGTTGGTATTACAAGGAATGGCATCTACAGCTCATGGTAATTATGGTGTGAAGATTATGGGAATATTCCCTGATAAAGAAAAAAATGTCACAGATATTTCAGAAAAACTGGTGCAAGGAACCTATTTGTACAAACTAAAAAGAAATCCAATTATCATTGGGGAAAAACTAGCCAATAAATTAGGTGTTAAAGTCAATTCCAAGGTGGTACTCAACTTTCAAGATTCCAATAATAATACCGTTTCAACTGGTTTTAGGGTTGAAGGAATTTTTAAAACCATAAACAGTTCGTTTGATGAGGAAAATGTATTTGTGAAGTATGATGATTTAGCTCCACTAGTTAGTTTAAGTGGCAAATACCATGAAATAGCCATCTTGTGTGATAACATTACTGAAACTGAAACTGTAGAGAACCAAATCAAAACAAACAATTCCGTTGAAAGTTGGGATCAACTTTCACCAGAATTGGGCTATGCCCAAGAAGCCATGAGCAACTTTATTTACATTTTTATGGGGATTATCTTATTAGCCTTGGCTTTTGGCATTGTTAATACTATGCTCATGGCGGTTCTGGAACGAAAACGAGAAATAGGGATGTTGCTATCTGTTGGTATGGATAAACGAAAAGTCTTTACCATGATTATTTTGGAAACACTTTTCTTGGCTTTTATAGCGGCGTCTCTAGGTGTATTGTTGTCAATATGGACGATTGAATATTTTGGTAGGAATGGCATCAATTTATCGGCTGTGGCCAAAGGACTGGAAAGTTTAGGTATGGGTGCAAGAGTATTTACCAAACTGCCATTTGCCATGTATGTAGATATTACACTAATGACACTTTCTGTAGCTTTGATTGCAGCCATTATACCAGCAAGAAGAGCTTTAAAATTAAATCCAGCAGAAGCCGTGAAAGCTATTTGATAAAAATTTAAAACTCAACAAAAATGAATGTTATAAAAACAGAAAACCTAACAAAAGTTTATAATGAGGGTAAAGGCAATGAAGTAAGGGCTCTTAACGGAGTATCCTTGGCTGTAGAAAAGGGAGAGTTCACTGCTATTGTTGGTCCTTCGGGGTCCGGAAAAAGTACCATGCTCAATATTATTGGTGGCCTTGACAAGCCTAATTCAGGAGAAGTGCTTGTCGATAAAACAGATATCATTGGAATGAAGGAAAACGAACTTATCAATTTCAGATTACAAAATATTGGTTTTGTGTTTCAGGCTTATAATTTAATCCCAGTCCTTAACGCTAAGGAAAATGTAGGTTTCATTATGCTTTTGCAGCATAAATCGAAAGAAGAAATTGATAATAGAGTTGAATCTTTGCTCAAATCGGTTGGATTGGAAAGTCAAGCATCAAAACGTCCCAATGAAATGAGTGGCGGTCAACAACAGCGAATTGCAGTGGCCAGAGCATTGGCTTCCAAACCTAAATTTGTATTAGCTGACGAACCTACTGCTAATCTAGATTCAAAATCCACATCAGATCTTCTTGACATTATGGAGCAACTCAATGAAAAAGAAGGAATAACATTTGTTTTTTCAACGCATGATCAACGCGTTATTGATAGGGCACATCGTATAGTAACATTGGAAGATGGTAAAATAATTAAGGATACCAAGTAATTAAGTTGAAGTTAACAAAGCACATAGTATTCTATATTTTGGTTATTGCATCAATAATCAATATGACGGCACAGGAAAAGCAAAATTGGGGTTCTGAACATGTAGACTTTTCGGGTTATGTAAAGTATTTAAACACTTCTAGTTTTACTTCCTTGGATAGTATAGGAAATGACAATCTAATTCATAATAGATTGAACTTTAAGATGTATGCCAATGATAATCTTACGCTAGCAATCGAATTACGTAATAGGATATTTTGGGGCACTTCAGTCAAATCAATTCCAGACTATGCGTCAATGGTTGAAAATTCAAACCAAGATATAGATATGACTGCTTTATTGATAAATCGGCCAGCACTTATTATGCTTTCAAATATTGACCGGTTGTATGTAGATTATCATTCAAACAAATGGCAGTTGGTTTTAGGTCGTCAGCGTATAAATTGGGGTAAGAATTTGGTTTGGAATCCAAATGACCTTTTTAATGCTTACAGCTTTTTTGATTTTGATTACGAAGAGCGACCAGGGACAGATGCCTTAAGAGCAAAATATTTCACTTCTGGAAATTCCAGTTTAGAAATTGCTATTAATTATACAGATGAATGGAAAAATAATACAGTGGCTATAAAGTATAATTTCAACAAATTTCAATATGATTTTCAAATGATAGTCGCCAAATATTTGGAAAATTACACCTTGGGGTTAGGCTGGGAAGGTGTTATAAAAGATATGGGTTTCAAAGGAGAATTAAGTTATTTTATGCCCTATGGCAATTCCATCGAAGACAATGCTTTTGTAGGTTCCATTTCGTTTGATTATTATTTCAAAAATGATATTTCCTTAAATGTTTCTACATTATATAATAGTGATGGTATAAGTAACACAAATGCTTATGATACTTCTCAATTATACAGTGAATCTATTGACGTAAAACACCTGATGCCAAATAAATGGTCCTTTTTTGGTCAAGCTTCTAAAACATTTACACCAGCAATAGCAGGTTCAATAGCTTCTATATATGCTGCTGATATTGATATGGTTTTTTTTATGCCACAATTTACCTATAGCATATCACAAAACTGGGACTTTGATGTCACAGGTCAGTTATATTATGGTAAACAAGAAGAACAGTTTTCTAATTTAGGAAACAGTGTTTACTTGAGGTTTAGATATAGTTTTTAGAATTTAATTACCTGTCTTTTGCGAATTTACACGAGGTTCAATGAAAGATTTAAGAAAAGTGGCTATGAAAAAACAAATATCAATTTATTATTCAATCATGAATAACTTTTTAATTGAGGAAATAAATAAAATGGGGTTTGAGTGTATTGAAATACATTAGGTGATTTGTTAAATCTATTTAGGTTTTTCTATCCTAAATTCAAAAAAGAAGTTAGGGAAATATACAAAAAGCTAAAATCCATTTTAGAAGAAGCATTTAGAAAGGAAGAGTCTCAAAATGCTTCAATGGATGCAATTGGTTAATATCAAAATATGAAGGTTTAATTTTTTGGTTCGCGATTTACCCTGAAGAAAGAATAAATGAGTTAATTGAAAAAATATAAAGCAGAGGACTAATAATATTTATGGGTTTTTTTAAGTAATAAAATGATAGTGTAAGGATGTTTCTTAAAAAGAAGTAAATCAAAAATTAGATAAAGTTAACCAAATTACAAAATATTTATTATGAAAGTTTTATTAGTCCTATTTGCTAGTGCCTTCTTTATTAATGTTAATGCTCAAAAAATGAAAGAATATAAAATTGAAATAGCTGTAAAAGCTTCAAAAGAAAAAGCCTGGGAGGTGATAACAGATTTTGAAAATTATCCTAGTTGGAATTCTGTTTTAAAAATGGAAAGTAACAATAACTTAATTATGGGGAATAAATTCAAAGTAACAATTACACAACCAAATGGCAAAAGTTCAAATTTTAAAGCTAAGGCAGTTAGTAAAAATGATTTTAAATCATTTTCTGCTACTCAAGTTGTTATGCTGAATTGTTTTTTTAAGGCAACACATAGTTTTATAATTGAAGAGGTAGACAAACAGAATGTTGTTTTTATTCAAAAATGGGAATTAAAAGGAATTATTGCCTCTCTGTTTAGAAAAAAGATTTTTAAAGAATTAGAAATTTTTAAGAAAATGAATAGAGAACTTAAAGAATTAGTAGAACAGTAGTAAAGTAGGATTGTTATGTTAAGACTTGGTGGATATATAAATATAATAATAGCATTTGCTCACATTATCGGTCTATTTTGGGCAGAAAAAATGTTTGAGATAACAGGGATAGGAGAAGAAATGGTTAAGCTTTCTCAAATACATTTCTCATTACCTTACCTATTGACGATTTTTGTTGCTATTGTCTTTTTCATTTTTGGACTTTATGGCCTTTCCGCAGATGGAAAAATTAAAAAACTCCCAAATTTAAAATATGGAATATTTATAATTTCAGGAGTGTATATAATTCGCGGTGCTGGAGAATTATTGTTTGGTATTCCTCAACAAAAAGCTGTATCCAGTTTAGAAACAATTTATTCTATTGTTGCTTTAGGCATAGGGTTACTGTTTTTATTTGGAGGTTTAAAAAAATGGAAGTTTAAAAATATAAGAGTATAATTAAAACGGGGTGTAAAATTCGCTTAAAATTAAATGGCAGATTTAATAAAAGAAACTTCAAAAAAAGAAATATCAATTTTTCGTACATCAGTAAATTCAGAAAACGAAGTTAGGCAATTAAAGCCTTTACTAGATGTGATAATTGGTTCTAAAAATTGGAACTTCGACTTAGAAGATTGTGATAATATATTACGGGTCAATTATTATCCAATTATGCATAATTTTTTGGTTGAAGAAATGAATAAAATGGGGTTTGAATGTATTGAATTGCACTAAAAATATTATAGAACCAACCTATTGGGATATTAAAATCCCAGCATTAAATTTCCCCATAAAATTTAAATTATAAAATTCTCAAACTGCTAGCAACTTTAAATGATCAATTGAGTTTTATAGATTTAGAAATAGATAATCAATCTGCTCGCTGTGAAAAAGCATTAGAAATAATTTTAAAAACTATAAAATCTTTAAGGTTAATCTTGTCAAAAACAAAATTTAAGACAAATGCTGAAGAGATTAAATTTTTTAAGGAAATAAAGCCTCAATTTACTTCAAAGCTAATTTACTACAATACACTTTTCAAGATTGAAATGAAAAAACCAAATGGTGGCAATAGGATAGTGAAAAAGTATTACAATAACGAGTTGGTTAAACTCAAAGCATTTTTTGATAATGAATTAGAGTTTTACAAATATTACCGTTCTGGGAGCACCTATTTAGATTATAAATATTTTTTGAGAGGTAAGTTTGATATTAAATTATCACTGGATAGTTATTATTTTGAAACGGATACAAGTTTTTCAACATCCCATGACTTTAAGGTTGCAAAGATATTGGCCAACGATTTAATACAACTGTATTTAGAAAACCAACTGGTAATGATTGACAATAAAGACAATGGCGAAAAATCACAACGTAAACCCAACTTGAAAATGATTTGGACAAGTCCTAAAGTAGCTTTAATCGAGCTTGTTTATGCATTACATACCGAAGGTGTTTTTAATAATGGTGTTGCTGATTTAAAGGATATCGCAGAATATTTTGAACATATTTTTGAAATAGATTTAGGTCAATACCGTCGTACATTTCTCGAAATTAGGACAAGGAAAGCTGATAGGGCAAAATTCCTTACCACATTAAATAAAAGATTGCTAAAACGAATGGAAGATACCGATGAAGGAATTTAGATAAAAATCGTTCACAACATAATCCCCGTTGTGAATACAGGCTTTCAATTCACTTCATATTTGCCAAACGAAAGTCAAATCAAGATTTAGCGCAGCAAATCGCAGATTCACGAACACCGATTTAATAAAATATAAAAGATCGTGAGCTAAATCACATTAATAGCTACTGCTGCGAATGTAATGTTCAAGGCGGTAGCTATTTTAAACTGGACAGAGCGTTAATAAATAGTCCAGTGGACTATTTTAGAGAATGGGCCAGCTGGCGCGCAGGTATTAAATTATCTCTTGCTCTCTTATTGAAATGACTTTCACGAAAATATTAACTAAAATATTTAGAGAATGGCAGCAACAATTATCACTACCGAAGATCTTCGAGAATTTAAAGAAGAATTATTAGAAGACATCAAAGCAATCATCAATCACCAATCAGGTTTTAATACCAAAAAGTGGCTCAAATCACCAGAGGTTAGAGACCTGTTAAGTATTTCACCAGGAACATTACAAAACCTTCGTATCAATGGCACACTACCCTACACTAAAGTCGGTGGCGTTATCTACTACGACTACGAAGAAATCCTAAAAGTAATGGAAGAAAATCGCATCCATAATAAGTTCTAATAACAGAAAATGACCTCTATATTAATTCAGTAGTAAAATCAAATCAATGAGTAGCAGTGGGCAGTGGAGCATTGCCAAAGCGCAGCGGTTGCAATGCACATGATAAATCATTGATGCCGATTTTCAAGGAATTAAAATGAAGTCTTGATTTTTTGTTTCGTTTTGCATCAAGGCAAAATGAAAGTATATAAAAATTATGCAAGACGTGAATTATAGGATCGAGCGTTTAAAAAACATCCACTGGATGTTTTTAGCGAAGAGGCCAGCTGGCGCGTTGGCATTAAATGGTATGATACACAATGCAAGAGATTAATTATATTAAACACTTGAACAGTGTCTTTGTTCAATTCTCAAAAGACAACCGTTTAAATCCAACTCACATAAGCTTGTACATAGCCTTATTTCAGTTGTGGAATTTAAACCGATTTTTAGAAGAGTTTTTCATAAACCGTGATGAGGTTATGCAACTATCTAAAATAGGCTCTAAATCTACCTATCACAGATGCATCAAGGAATTAAATCATTGGAAATATATCGTGTATTTCCCATCCCACAATCCGTATAGAGGGAGTAAAATTAAGATGCTCAAATTTGGGACAAGTTCTGGACAAGTAGTGGGACACAACAATAGTCAAATCGAGACAAGTAGTGGACAAGCACTGGTACCTATATATAAACATATACAAACTATAAAAAACAAAAACAGTAATAAACAGGAAAATTTTAAAAATTCAGATTTTAATGATTTTAAAAACGGTTCAAAACAAAACAGCAGTGTCCCAAATACGGACAACCTAAAAACTACTAAAAGCAAAAATTATAACGAGCCTTTATGAAAAATGAGCAACCACATATCATTATCGAAAAAGGAGTACAATACAAACTTGGTGAGTTAAAAGACAATTGTATTCAATACGATTTCAAAAGCATACTCATTTATCTCGATGCAAAAGGAAAGTTGTTATTTGGCAAAAACTTCAAGATTTATGAAGAAGATGAGGTTGTCCTTTACAAGCTGTGTATTTATTTCATTCGCGATTTTGAAGCCTGTGCAAAACTAAATATAGATCCCAACAAAGGCATTCTATTATCGGGTCCAGTTGGATGCGGTAAAACCAGTTTAATGAAATTATTAAGGCACATCGTGCCACACCAAAAATCTTACGAATTGATTCCGGCAAGAAACATCACGTTTGCATTCAACAATATTGGTTTCAAAACCATTCAAGAATACGGAAATAGTAATTTCTATTGCTTTGACGATTTGGGTGTAGAAATAACCGGAAGACATTTTGGAAAGGACTGCAATGTCATGGGCGAAATCCTCTTATCACGTTATGATTTGTTTTTGCAACGTAAAATTAGAACACACGCAACTACAAACTTAAACGCACAGGAACTGGAAGAACGTTACGGGAATAGAGTGCGTTCCAGAATGCGTCAACTCTTTAATTTGATTGCTTTTGACAAAAACACGCTCGACAAAAGGAATTGAATATATTACTCTTTAATATCTAAAGTACGTTCTCTATGCTTCACAGCCCATTCAACCATAACATCCAATACTGTATGAAATGTTTTTCCAGATTCTGTTAATTCATATTCAACTGTAATTGGTATTGTATCATATACTGTGCGTTTCACAATTCCATTAAGCTCTAAATCTTTTAATTCTTTAGAGAGCATTCTCGGTGAAATTTTATCAATATTACGTTCTAATTCTTTAAAACGTTTTTTACCATATAACAAACTACCTATTATAGGCAATTTCCATTTACCACTAATAACATTCAATGTGTCATTTAATGCGAGTACGTATTGTACCGAACATCTTTTAACTTCCTCTATTTGAGTTATTGTTTCCATACATTTAATCTTTAACTATACTAAAGTATACTAGTATACTTTAGTATAGTACTTACCTTTGTATAGCAAAGGTACGTATTTTTGTCATATAATTTCAAATCATATAATTAATGAGTTTATTAGAAGATTTAAACTGGCGTTATGCCACAAAAAAAATGAACGGTGAGGTAATTCCAAACAATAAATTAGAGTACATTTTAGAAGCTGCTCGTTTAGCACCATCATCTTCAGGTTTACAACCATATCAAATATTTGTAATCTCAAATAAAGAATTACAAGAAAAAATAAAACCAATTGCTTTTAATCAAAGTCAAATTACCGATGCATCTCATTTACTAGTTTTTGCCGCTTGGAATGGATACACTTTAGATAAAATTGAAGATGTTTTTAATAAGATAATGAAAGAAAGAGGGCTTCCAAATGAAACTATGGATGCTTATAAAAAACAACTTTGGGACATGTACGAACCCTTAGGTACCAAATGGCAAGCGAACCATACAGCCAAACAAACGTATATATCTTTGGCGTTGGCTATGGCAGCAGCAGCTGAACAAAAAATAGATGCCACACCTATGGAAGGCTTTATACCTGAACAATTAGATGAATTACTAGAACTAAATAAATTAGGATTAAAAAGTACTTTAATTCTTGCTTTAGGATATAGAGACGAAGCTAATGATTGGTTAGTAAATATGAAAAAGGTTCGTACATCAAAGGAACAATTTATAACAGAAATAAAGTAATAAATGAAAGAGCAAATTTTGATTACAGGAGCAACTGGTAATTTGGGTAAATTAGTAGTAAACAATTTACTTAAAGAAACTTCTGCAAATCAATTATCAATTTTAGTAAGAGATGCTAATAAGGCAATCGATTTCAAAAATAAAGGAGTAACAGTACAAGTGGGCGATTATGATAATTACGACAGTTTAGTATCAGCATTTAAAAATATAGACAAATTATATTTTATTTCTGCCAGTGATATAGCAAAAAGAGTTAAACAACATGAAAATGTAATTAAGGCCTCAAAGGAAGCTAATGTAAAACATGTGATTTATACAAGCTTCATTCGTGAAAATGAAACGGAAAACTCACCGATTTCATTTGTATCAGAAGCTCACCTTAAAACGGAAAACTGGTTAAAAAATTCTGGAATGAAGTATACTATTTTAAAACACACCATTTATGCTGATCTTATCCCGATGTTTTTAGGAGAGCAATTAGTTGAAACAGGAGTTGCCTATTTACCGGCAGGAGAAGGAAGAAACTCTTTTGTTACACGTAATGATATGGCAAAAGTAGGTGCAAAAATATTAACTACTAAAGGACATGTGAATAAAGAATACAACATCACCAATGAGGAAAACATAAGTATTAATGAAATAGTTACCGAGATAGCCAAAATAACAGGAAAGTCCATTCAATATATTTCCCCAACACAGAAAGAGTATATACAAACACTTACGCAAGCAGGTGTTCCGTCTGAATTTATAACTATGTTTTCTGGTTTTGCAGAAGCCTTTGAACAAGAAGAGTTTATTAAAACAGGAACCACTATACAAACATTAACTGGTAAAAAGCCTACATCTGTAAAACAATTTTTAAAACAAACATATTCTAATATTTAAAAAACAATAACAATGAAAAATACAGTAAAAACTTTAGCATTAGCCTTAATAGCATTTGTTACATTTTCTTTCACGAGTAATGTGTTAAATGAAAAAGAGGTAAAAATCCAAAGCAGTAAAATTAACTGG
The DNA here is from genome assembly GCA_964517835.1 of uncultured Flavobacteriaceae bacterium. Taxonomy (GTDB): domain Bacteria; phylum Bacteroidota; class Bacteroidia; order Flavobacteriales; family Flavobacteriaceae; genus Winogradskyella. The sequence goes on from CAZFEV010000048.1 coordinate 14,223, forward strand.
AAAGGATATAAAGTAACAGGATTTCATACAGGAACTATAAATTTAAAGTCAGGTGTATTAAAATTTGACAACAACAACTTGATAAGTGGAGAATTTGAAATTGATATGACCTCAATTACTTGTACAGATTTGTCTGGAGAGTACAAAGAAAAGCTAGAAGGTCATTTAAAATCGGATGATTTCTTTAGCTCAGAAAAATATCCAACAGCTAACTTAGTATTTGTTAACATACAACAAAAAGAAAACAACACTTACAATGTAACAGGTAACTTAACTATTAAAAACAAAGTACATCCTGTTTCTTTTGAAATTACAGTATTTAAAAACAATGCAAATGCGTCTTTAAAAATTGACAGAACCAAATATGACATAAAATATGGTTCTTCTAGTTTCTTTGACAACTTAAAAGACAAAGCTATTAGTGATGAATTTGATATAACTGTTGAATTAAATTACTAAACATTATAGTTTGGGCGCGATCTACTGATAAAAATTGGTTGCGCTCAAACAAAAAGCAAGTATAAACAAATGAACCGCTCTAAATTTTTAAATATATTAGGTCTTGCCTCTCTAAATTTGAGTATGAATACGTTAAACGATTTAAAAAAATTATCAGATCTTTTTCCTGTATCTGAAACTAAAATGCCTGTGTTGTTTTTAGGTCATGGTAGTCCAATGAATGGCATAGAAGAAAATCAATTTACAAAAGGGTTTCAAAACATTTCAAAAACATTACCCAAACCTAATGCTATAGTATGTGTTTCAGCTCATTGGTTTACAAAAGGGACAAAGATTACGGCGATGCAAATTCCAAAAACCATTCACGATTTTGGAGGTTTTCCGCAAGAATTATTCGAGCAACAATATCCAGCACAAGGCAGTCCAGAATTAGCAATAGAAACAAAAAAACTTTTACAACCTACACCTGTACAGCTTGATCACGACTGGGGTTTGGATCATGGTACCTGGACGGTATTGAAACACCTTTTTCCAAAAGCAGATATCCCCGTTATACAGTTAAGTATAGATTATACCAAAGATGCTAACTATCATTTTGAATTAGCAAAACAATTAAGGCCTCTAAGAAATAAAGGAATCCTTATTGTAGGCAGTGGAAATATTATTCACAATTTAAGACTCATTGATTGGAAAAACTTCGATAAGGATAATTACGGTTATGATTGGGCTATTGAAGCACATGAAACAATTAACAAACATTTATTAAATGGGAATTATGTACCTTTAATTAATTATGAAAAACAATCAAAAGCCTTTCAGCTTGCAATTCCATCACCTGATCATTACTTACCATTAATTTATGCATTGGGTCTTCAGCAAAAAAATGAATCTATAGAACTTTTTAACGACAAATTATTAGCGGGTTCTTTAAGTATGACTTCTTTAAAAATAAGTTAAAGAGTTCATCTCTCAGTTTATTTTATCATTTTTGACCAATAAAACAATTACATAATTCTTCAGAGAGTGCAACAACTTTTTTGATCAATTGCTTTTGATAAGGAAAGTAAAGACAAGAGAATTTAAAAGAAACTTGAAAATGATTTCATAGATTTGTTGTTATGTTAAATGAAAAAAATATAAAATCACTTATTGTTTCGGGTGAGGGTTATAATGTTGAGTTTAAGGTTAGCATTCCAAGTAAAATCAAAGATATTACTGAAGAAATTTGTGCTTTTTCCAATGCGGCTGGAGGAACACTTCTTTTAGGTGTGGACGACAATAATGTTGTTCAAGGTGTTGTTTTTAATAATGCGAAGCGTTCAGCACTTCAAAACTCAATAAATGAAATATCACCTGCGTTACATTGCGAGATTTATACTGTAACTGTAGATTCCAAAGATGTTGTAGTTATTGAAGTGCCCTCTGGAGACAATAAGCCTTATGTGTTATCAGGAGCAATTTATGTACGTCAAGGTCCTAATTCACAAAAACTGACTACCGTTGAAGAAATGAGAGACTTTTTTCAGCAAGCAGATAAAATTTATTTTGACGAAGCACCTTGTAAGGCAATTGATATAAATCAAGATGTTCCTGATAATAATATTAATCAGTTTAGAGAATTAGCAGGATTAGGTGTTACAGTTTCAAATGAACAAGTTTTCAATAACCTTAAACTGATTACTAAAGAAGGTTTCTTAAAAAATGGAGCTACATTATTCTTTGCCGAAAACCCTGAACAGTTTTTTGAAAAGGCCGTAATACGTTGTATCGCTTTTGATGGTATTGATAAACGGTTTATTGAAGACGATAAAGTAATGACA
>CAZFEV010000049.1:0-14880 GCA_964517835.1 uncultured Flavobacteriaceae bacterium
CCATTAAAATGAGCCCTCCCAAACACCACTTTGGTGAAATACCTTTAAATAATCCTAAAAAACCAAGTAAGATACCAAATAAGGCCATACCTCCAACAACCATTGGGAATACTGAAAACTCCCACATTTCATTTGGTTTAGGCAACTTACTCATACCTATATAATGGTTTAGTCCATCAATGTTCTGTAAATCGTGTTTTTCCTTTCCTACTAACCCATCTAAGTGAATATTCATACCGATACCACTTGGATATTGAGGAGCCTCTAGAGTTATACTCCACAGCGGAAATATAAATAGACCTAAAAGCAATGCAGAACCAATGATCATTAATATACTAGCGGATTTCATGTTTAATTTATTTTAAAAATTATGGGCGAGCAGTACACTCGCCCATGTCTGAGTTAATTGATCTTTAACACTAAAACTATTAACCCATTTTATTCATCTAAAGTGTATTTTAAAGGGGTGTTAGAGTTTTTTCCAGATACTCTTATATATCCTTGCATTTCTTGGTGTAATGCAGAACAGAAATCTGTACAATAGAAAGGCCATACACCTTCGCGTTTAGGCTCCCAAACAATTGTTTTGGTTTGACCTGGCATTACTAGAATTTCAGAAGTATTGGCACCAATCATTGAGAAACCATGTGGTACATCAAAATCTTGCTCTAGATTTGTTAGGTGGAAATACACTTTATCTCCAACTTTAACACCCTCAATATTATCTGGCGCAAAGTGACTGCGTATCATAGTCATATTAATGTGTATTTCGTTACCGTTTCTTGTAACTTTGGCTTCTGCTTCGCTTTTAGCGGCATAAGGATGCTCATTTTCTGATAACTCATAGTACTTTTTACTGTTTCCTTTTATAATATCTGCACGTATACCAGCCGCATAGTGAGGCTCACCGTGAGTTGGAAAGTCTGATAAAAGTTCCATTTTGTCCCCAGAGATATCGTAAAGCTGTGCAGAGTGTTCTAACTCAGGACCTGTTGGCAAATAACGATCCTTTGTTATTTTATTCATTGCAACCAAATACTTGCCAAATGGTTTGCGAGAATTTCCACCAGGGATCATTAAGTGACCTACAGAATAGAATGTTGGCTGTCTGTCTAATACTTCGAACGTTTCTAGACTCCATTTCACAACTTCAGAAGAGATAAAGAATGTTGTATAAGCATTCCCTTTACCGTCAAACTCTGTGTGTAGAGGCCCTAAACCTGGCTGTGTAACCACTCCTGCAAGGGTGTTTTCGTAACTTAAGACAGGTATGCCATAAGAATTATCTACAAAGTCTTTATTTTCAATAGCTTTGATAATTTTATCAAAATCGTAAACACTTAAATCTGTAGATAGCTTACCACTACCAACAATATATTGTCCTGATGGATCTACATCACAACCGTGAGGAGATTTTGGAATTGGAATATAGAAAACTGCACCTTCAACTTCTCTAGGGTCTACCATTGTTACACCTTCTTTCATAGTGGATGTAGCAGTATGAGTTTTTTCGTCATATACGTTGTGTGCATAGGTTCCTGCAACTTTTTCACCACCACCGTCCTTAACATAATCAACAATTTTTTGCCAGTTTATAGCAGCAATGTAATCTTTGTCGTTTTGTGAAGCATTCACTTCCATTAAGGTGTTAGCTTCTTCTGTGTTGTAACTTGTAAAGAAGAACCAACCATGAGATTTGTTTCGTCCAGGATGAGCCAAATCATAATTAAAGCCTGGCATGTTTAATTGAAAGTCTAAATTCATTCTTCCGTTATCAGCGATGCTAACAAAAGAAAGAGGGCCTTTAAACTCACCTTTCATCTCATTAATAGGCATGTCTCTTTGTGGATTAGGTACAGCAAATCTTGTACCAGCTACAATGTATTCTGTGTTTTCAGTTACAAAAGATGAGGCGTGGTTACCTGCAGAGTTTGGCAATTCTATAATCTCTTCAGTTTCAAAAGTAGATAGACTTACCCTTGCAATACGAGGTGTGTTGTTTTCGTTAATAAATATCCATCTTCCATCAAGTTCTCCATTGGTTTGTGAAATATCTGGATGGTGTGCATCTCCCCAAGGTACGAAGCCAAAAGAAGTGTTAAGCATAGGCTTTGTTTCTTCTGAATAACCATAACCTGAAGTAGGGAATTGTGAAAAAACAGGAATTTCTTTTAACATTCTACCGCTTGGTAGACCAGCTACAGTGATGTTACCACTATATCCTCCTGAAAAAAATGCGTAGTATTCATCGTGTTCGCCAGGTGCTACATAAACTTTCTCAGCCTTGCTAGAAGTCATAGCACTTGAGTTTTTTGTATTGTTGTTATTGCCACAATTGACTAAAAAAGCCGAGACAGCAATAGCTAATACGTATTTGCTTAGTTTGTTCATTTTTAATGATTTATTTAGTTAATAGTTTTAGTTTTTTGGAAGAATAACGTCTTCAATAATATGTACCCAACCGTTACTCACGTTGACTGTTGCAATAATTTTGGTGCCGCCAACGTATAAGTCACCATCTTGCTGTGTAACCTCTACATATTCTCCAGAGGCCATGTAAAGTTTTCGATTTTTTTCAGCGTTCTTTTTCAGCATCTCAACAGGAAAATTACTTGGAGCTACATGGTTTGTTAGTATTAAGGCTAATTTGCCTTTGTTTTCCGGTTTTAGAAGATCGTTTAAGGTAGCTTCGTCAATTTTATCGAAGGCTTTATTATTAGGTGCAAAGACCGTTAGAGGCCCAACATTGACTAGTGCATTTTCTACACTAGCAGCTTGTACAGCCGATACCAATGTTGTATGGTCTTCTGATTGCATTGCTAATTGTAACGCATTAGGTGTACCTCCCTCATCTTTAATAAAGGCTTGTCCGGTTTTTTCGTTAGGTGTGTCATTGATTGTGGTTGAGCTTGTATTGTCTTCAGAGGACTTTACGGAATTATTACATGCGACAAAGCATCCCAAAAACGCAAAGAGTAATAGTGGTTTGATTAGTGTTTTCATGGTTGTAACATTTAATTAAACGATAAGTTTAGAGTGTTCTGAAATATTCGAGAACGGCTCTGGCTTCTTCTTTGGTTAAATTTTGATTAGCCATAGGAGAGCCATTAAATTCTATTAATAGATCTTTTGCTAGTGGGTCTTCTTTCACCATTTTTTCAGGTGCTAGAATCATGTTCATTACCCATTCAGGTGTTCTGCGCTTTAGTATTCCTTTAGGTGACGGACCGATGAACTTCTTTTCTGCTTTATGGCAAGCAGTACACATTTTTTCGTAAATTATTTTTCCTTCAGCAGCCATCTTTTCATCGATGACCAAAGCAAGATTAACACTAGATATTGGTCCAACACCTTTGTTTGTTAAATCAACTCTAGTAGAAGCTGGTTCTATCTTTTCAGTTTTTACTGGTTCTTTTTTGCTGTAAGGGTCTTCTTTTTTTTTGGAATCGTTGCCGCAATTGAATAGAGTAAGCACTAAGGCCAAAAGACAGATTTTAGATATTGTTTTCATGAGATTCAAATTAAATTAGAGCAAATTTAATAATGAGACAATTCAATTTTTATGACAAAAATCATATTTAAGATAAAAATATCTTTTTTATTTTTGTGTATAATTTTATATCTCTATGTTTTCTAATACAGCCAAGTATGCTATTAAAGCTTGTCTTTTTCTTGCGGTTAACTCTAACGAGGAAAATAAGTTAGTTATAAAAGATATTGCAGATCCAATCAATGTGCCATCAGCATATATTGCTAAAATTTTGCAAGCTCTTTCCAAAAAGGATATTATATCCTCAACTCGAGGTCCCAAAGGAGGGTTCTATTTAACAAAAAATCAGTTTCAAACTAATGTCATGCAAATTATAGAAGCGGTTGATGGTGAAGAGCGGTTAAACTCTTGCTTATTGAGTCTTGAGAAATGTAATAGTGATAATCCATGTTCGTTGCATCATTTGGTCTATGAAGAAAAACATAAGATTAAACAAAGGTTAGAACATACGACTCTTGAAGATTTAAGGAAACACATAGCAAGTGGAAAGTCCATACTACCGCTTTGATATTGCCGTTTCCATCTTGTAATTTATAGAATCCATTAGTAATACACCTTAATTATATGTTATCTGCGTTGTACAACAATAGATACATGTTATTACTGTAATGCTTAAAACAACTATAAGAATATGATGCATTTTTTTGTTTTCACAATGATGACTTTTGTTTAAAGTTCATTTAACTGATTAAATTTATTGATTTCTTGTAATAATTGGTTCGATATTTTTTCTGTACGCTCTACAATAAGCCAAGTACGAAAGTATTTGGCTTTTTTTGTACATGAAATTTCTCAAACTAGTTTGCAGAAATGTAAATGTCAAAAAAGATAAGTTTTATTAAAACTTGGATTGTTGTTAAAGCTTCCTAGTTAGGTCCAACGAGCACAGCGAGTTAATCCAGTTCCCGCTACTAATAAAAAAGGCTGAAGTATATAACTTCAGCCTTTTTTGATTTTAATTCTATTTCTAAATTTCTTCAAGTACAGATTGTCCTTTAGATTTATTCCCAGAAGTCCATTGCCAATGTTCTATAAGTCTAATTTTTCCATTGTGAAGCAGCTGAGGAGTAGATGTACAAACTCCTGTCATAATTTCGTTGTTATTAGTAATCTGATGATAGCGCATATCAATAATGCCTTCGTCATCCACAAGTCCAATGAGTTGACCTAATTTTATTTTACCACCAGAGTACTTACACGTCAATATGTTACCAGTTTGGTGATAGTGAAAAACCATGTCCACAGAAACATCGCCATTATCAGAATTTGAGACGGCTCTAAACTTTTTGTTATTGTAGTTGAACTTCATACAAACTATAAGCTAGTTTTTTTGATTGTATCTATAACTTCAATTGCAGCCTTTTCACCAGACAACATTGCTGCATTTAGAGAACCATTTAGGATTTGATCACCTGCTAAAAAAATGGTAGAACTTACTTTGGTCTTTGCAGCGTCATATTTTAAATCATTTAAATCGGGTAGCGCTTTTTTAATCTCGTAATGTTTTATGAATTTTACCTCATTTATATTGCAAAATACAGATAAATCAGAACGTACTTTTGTTATTAATTCTTCCTGAGAGAGTTTATGTTTTTTTACAACTGTAACAGATAACAAATCCTTATTCGTTTCATTGTTATTTGCAATTGAGGTATGGTAGAAGATGTTATTAATTAAAGCTTCTTGGTCCGAAATAAGACCAATTAATGGTTGGTTAAAACTTTTAGATGAGGTTTCAAAGTATATCGTATCGCAAGATTTCCACTTCAAATTAATGGTGTCTGAGCCTTTTATTAAAGTGCTAGCTTCAGTAGCTATAATAGTAGCATCACTTTGAAGTTTTGTGTCATTTTCTAGAATAATTTCGCCGTCTAAAACGTCCTTGACTCTGGTGTTAAATTGAAAGGTCGTATGGTTTAAATTATTTTTTAGCTGTTGAGAAATAGCTTGTATGCCTCCTTTTGGAATTACCGCTAATCCTTGACCAAACATCTTATAAACAAATTCAAACATTCGACTAGAAGTTTTGAGTTCTGTTTCTAAAAAAATGCCAGTAAAAAATGGTTTGAAGAAATTTGAAATGATATTGTCGGAAAACCCAAAATCTTTCAAGTATGCTAATGTTGTAACTTCTTCGGACTTAAAAATATCATCAATGGACTTGTTTTTTAAATACTGGTTTAACTTGAAAATCTTCAACTTATCTGACAAAGAACCAACAGATGATAAGAGAGTAGGAAAAAGAAAGGAAATATGACGTAAAGGGTCACCAATAACTTGATCCTTACCGTTTCTGTAGATTTTTGCGCCAGGTTGAAGCTGTTGCAAGTCTAATTTAGAATAGTCTAAATACTTTTGGGCTGCTGGATACGCTTCAAGTAATACTTGAAACCCGTGATCTAAGACGTATCCGTTATAAATATCGGATTTTACACGACCACCAATGCGATCTGTAGAATCAATAATATGAGGATGAAATCCATGATTTTCTAAAACTTGTGCAGCAATTAAACCGCTAACACCAGCACCAATAATATGTATTCTATAACCTTTCTTTTCCATAAAGACAAAGATAAAGTATCCAAGTCTTCATATAAAATCAAAGCGCAAATTATAATACTATCATTTATGTAAAGCTAAATGAATTAGCTAGCTAGCATTTTCTTTGATTTACCTTTAGATTCTAAGATATCTTGCAGATCAGCTCGGTTTATTGGTTTTTCTAAATAACGTAATGAATCTGAGTTGTTACTCTCATTAACAAAATCTTCAGTTATTCTGCCAGTAAGTACAACGACATCCACATCTAGTTCTTGTCTGTTAATTTCCTCAATTAATTCATTTCCACTCATAACAGGCATGTTTAGGTCGGTAAAAACCAAATCTATTTTAGAGTTTTCCATTAATATGTCAAGTCCTTCTTTACCATTCATGGCAAAATGAACTTTAACATCAAATACCTGTAGCACATGCTTCATAAGCATTTGAATCATTAAATCATCTTCACAAATAAGTATTTCTCTATAACCATCAGAATAATCTTCTGCAGTACCAAAATGTGTTGTTTCTTTTACTTTGTGTTCAGCTTTTATTATAGGTATTGATACAGTAAATGTACTACCAATTCCAAGCTCACTATCCACTGTTATAGTGCCGTTATGAGCTTCTACCATTTTAGCGGCAATGGTTAGTCCTAAGCCAGTACTTTTTTCACCTGCAGTCGCTTTAACTGACGTTGTTTGGAATGGTTGGAAAAGTTTATCAATATCACTTTTTGGTATGCCTTGACCTTCATCTGCGACCTTAATTATCAGTGTTTCATCAGTGGAACTTGCTGCTACAGTGATTTTTGATTTCGGTGCTGAATATTTTATCGCATTACCAATGAGATTATTTAATACTTGAGTAAGTTTTGGATAATCAAACATCATGCTTGGTATATCATTAGACACATTCGCAGTAATTTCAATCTTTTTCTTTTGTGCGAATATTTTATTGACATTAACTGCTTCTTTTACTAAACTTGTAGCACTTGCAGCATGTTTATTTAAGGTAAATGTACCAGACTCAATCTTAGAGATGTCTAATAGTTCATTCACCATATTTATCATAAAATTTGATGATGAATGAATAACTTCTATGTGCTGGTAAAACTCAGGTGAAAGCATTTCTTTTGCTTCTTCTAACAATATACTACTGAAGTATTGCATTACACCTAACGGATTCCTAAGATCATGAGCAGCCATACCAAGGTATTTATTCTTTTGCACATTAACTTGTTCGAGTTTTTGTTTTTGTAATTCTAACTGCTGTTTTTGTTTATACAAGGTGATGAATACTTCAGTTTTTGCTCTCACAATATTAGCGTCTAAAGGTTTAAATAAGTAATCAACGGCTCCTTCGTTGTAGCCTTTGTAGACGTACTTTTCTTCCTTGCTTATCGCTGTAACAAAAATTATTGGAATGTTTTTGTTTTTTGGATTTGATCTTAAAATTTCTATCATTTCAAAACCATCCATACCAGGCATTTGCACATCGGTTAAAATGAGTGCAAACTCATGTTTTATGGCGAGTTTTAATGCTTCGTTTCCTGAATTGGCAGAAATGATTTCTCTGTCTTCTCCTTCTAAAATAGCTTCAAGAGAAAATAGATTTTCAGGTCTGTCATCAACAATGAGTATTTTTACTTTGTCTGTTGTAGGTTTCATAGGTTATTAATTAGAGGCTTTAGTAAGGGTTTTCAATATGTCATTTGAGGGAACGATTTTTGTTATTTCTGGATTAATTTTTAGAGTCTTTAGGGGCATGGTGTCTACATCGGCATCATTTGGATCTTGCACTATCACAGTGCCATTTTGTTTTAAAACTTCTTTTGCACCTTTGGCACCGTCTTCATTAGCACCAGAGAGTACCACGGCAATTAAGTTTTCTTTAAATACTTTTGCAAAAGAGATAAAGCTAACATCGATAGAAGGACGACTAAACAATACTTTTTCACTTAAATCGAGTTCTAAATGATGATCTGAGCCAACTAGTAAATGGTAATTTGTTGGGGCTAAATAAACATTACCATCTTCTAACTGATCATAATGTTCTACTTCTATGACAGGTCTTTTAGATCTTGATGTAAGTAAATCTAGTAGAATGCTTTTTTTGTGATCTCCACGATGTAATACAATAATAAAAGGAGGAACAAAGTGCGATGGGCATTCTTCAACCAAACGCATCACCGCTGGCAAGCTGCCTGCAGAACCACCTATTATAATTGCTTTGTTAATCATTTATTATTGCTTTCTTTCTATATATTCTGTGTGTTTTATCAATAATCTCTAGTTGATGCTTATGCTCATAAAAATTGATGGTTTCTTTATCTCCAAGTATCAAATATCCAAAAGGTGTTAAGCTATCTATTAGTAGTGACAGTACCTTGTTTTGAACATCGCGACTAAAATAGATAAGTACATTTCTGCACATGACTAATTGAAACTCATTAAAACTTGGGTTTTTAATTAAATTATGACTAGAGAATACCATATTCTTCTTTAACTCAGAGTTCATTTTGGCAAGCTGGTATTTTGCTGTATAGTAATCGGACAAGCTAAATTGTCCTCCTGACGCTAGATAATTTGAGGAGTATCTACTTATATCAGATAAATTATAAATGCCATTTTCGGCGGTTTTTAAAACTTCTGTATTTATATCGGTACCATATTGCAAAGTTTTACCTAGTAGTCCATGCTCTTTTAATAAAATAGCTAGAGAATACATTTCTTGTCCGGAAGAACAGCCTGCGTGCCAAACTTTAAACTCAGGAAATGATTTTAGATATGGAAAGATTTTATGTGAAATCTGGTGAAATAACATAGGATCTCTAAACATGTCTGTAACATTTACAGTGATTTCATTTAAAAGCTTTTCTTGAGAAATTACACCATTTGTCAAAGCATATTGAAGCTCATAAACGTTAGTGAATTTCATTTGTTTTATCAAGCGTATAAGTCGACGTTTTAGAGATTCTGGTGCATAGCCAGAAAAGTCAAAACCAAAAATGTTATTGACTACTGTGATTATATTGTCAAGATCACTATCAGATAAACTAATTTTCATCTGTGCTATGCTGTTGCTCTGTATAGCCATACTTTTAATAATGATAATAATTTATCAACATCTAATGGTTTACTCATATAATCTGATAAACCAGCCTCTAAGGTTTTTTCCCTATCACCTTTCATTGCTTTTGCAGTTAGCGCAATAATTGGCAAATCATTGTAACCCATTTCTCGTATTTTTTGGGTAGCTTCATAACCATCCATTTCAGGCATCATAATATCCATCAAAACAGCTTCAATATCGTCATGTTCTTTAATGGCATCTATAGCTTCGAAGCCATTAGTAGCGACAACCGTATCAATTTCTTCTGCTTCTAAAATTGTTTGTAATGCATAGATATTACGCATGTCATCATCTACCATAAGGATTTTTCTTCCTTTAAGACTATCCGACTCATTAAGTTGTTTGTTACTTATTGTTGGCATTGAAGTCACCTGAGCTTTTTCATGAGTTTTGTTTAACTGATGAATAAAAAGTTCCGTTTCTTCTAATAATCTATTGTACGATTCTTTAGATTTTAATACTACAGAGGTTTCTCTATGTTTCTGTATCTGACTGACTTCTTTTTTAGTAAGATCTCTAGCCGTAAATATGATTACTGGTACATGAGCTCGTATTTCTCTAATTTTATTTAATAGCGAAATACCATCTGTGTCTGGTAAACCAATATCTAGAATTATTAAATCTGTTTTGTTGTTCTCTAAAAATTCTAGTGCTTCAGCACCGTTGAACGCTGCAGTTGATTTAAGATTTTTTCTTGCAACTAGATCTTTAATGGTCATGTTCTGTACTTTGTCATCTTCAACAACTAAAACATGTTTCGCATTCTTTAAAAGCTCTTCGTTCATTGAAGAAAACACCTTGTCTAGTTTTTCTGCTGTGATTGGTTTTACCAGATAATCTACAGCACCTAGTTCTATACCCAATTCACTTTTATTCATGCCAGACATTACATGTACAGGTATGTTGTTATATGGACTGTTTTTTAGTCTTTTTAATACATCCCAACCATTTAGTCCTGGTAATTTCATGTCTAGGATAATCGATTTTGGCTGGTATGCCTCTACATATTTAAGAGCGAGCTCACCATCATTAACGACAACGCCTACAAAACCTTTTTTCCTTGCAAAATCTAGAATTGTTTTAGCAAACTGTAGGTCATCTTCAACGATTAGAACAGATTTTTCGGCTGTTATCATCTTTTCTCTATCATCTGCAATTATCGATTCAAACGTTTGACCCAAGCCACCAAATGTTGAAAGTGCTTCAGTAAGTTTTTGTCTATTTATCTTTTGCTTGTTATCAACAGTAGGATAGGAGTTTTCATTTATGTCCGTTTCCAGAGGTAAATAGATTTTGAATTCAGCACCTTCACCTTCTTTACTATTAAGATGAACTTCACCGCCTAACATTTCTACTAATTCTTTAGAAATTGAAAGTCCTAAACCTGTACCGCCATATTTTCGTTGCGTAGATCCATCGGCCTGTTGAAAGGCTTGAAATACCGTATGATGTTTATCTTCAGGGATACCAATACCACTATCTTTTACTGAAACTTCCAGTACATTTTCATGTTTTAATAGTTGCTTTTGGAAGAAATTTGGATTAGAAGGTATTTGCTTAAAACTTAAGTCAATTTTTCCACCTTCTGGTGTAAATTTAAAAGCATTACTCAAAAGGTTTTTTAGGATCTGGTCAAAACGCATCTTATCCGTTGCCACGTTTTCTTGAATATTTTCATCATAGTTTAAAACAAAATCAATGTTTTTATCCATGGCAATTGCCTTAAATGCCATTTCTAAATCTGTAGCTAAGGTTTTAGTTTCGTGCAATTCAATTTCGAGCTCAATTTTTCCAGATTCTACCTTGGCTAAATCTAGGACCTCGTTAATTAAGCTCAGTAAGTCAGTGCCAGATTTCTCAATAACATTAGCGTATTCTACCTGTTTCTCAGTTAGATTTTGGTTTTTATTGTCTGTTAAAAGTTTTGAGAGAATGAGAATACTATTAAGTGGTGTGCGCAATTCGTGAGACATATTGGCTAAGAATTCAGATTTGTATTTGCTACTATTCTCTAGTTCTTTAGCTTTTATATCTAAGGCTTCTCTTGCTTGTTTAAGTGCGGCATTCTGCTCTTCTACAGATTGGTTCTTCTCTTCTAAAAGTGATGCTTTTTCTTCTAATTCTGCATTAACTTGAGCTAATTCTTCTTGCTGTACACGCAATTCTTCTTCAGAAGATTGCAACGCCTGAGTTTGTTCTTTAAGTTCTTCGTTTTGTACAAGAAGTTCTTGTTCTTTTTCTTGTAGCTGTAGGTTAGCTTTATTTAAAGCTTCTTCCTGTCTTTTGTTTTCTGTAATATCAATTACAATCTTAAGAATTTTATATGGTTTTCCGTCTGAATCTAAAATTGGATTATAATTTCCCTTTATCCAAACAGGTTCGCCAGACTTTGTAAAACGTTTAAATTCTGCCGTTTTAAACTGTCCATCACTAAAGGAAGCCCAAAAGTCTTTGTATTCTTGGCTTTTAGCATAGCTTTTGTCAACAAAAATTTCGTGATGCTTACCTACAATTTCGTCTAGTTCATATTCCATAAGACCTAAGAATATGTCATTAGCAGTCTTTATATTACCTTTTAAATCAAATTCAATTACCGCATTTGAGCGATTTATGGCTTCCATTTGGTTATTAATCTCAAGAGAAAGCTCGGCAGCTTTGCGTTGTTGTTCTACTGATTCAGTCATGTCAGTAGCAATTTTCATTATACGGTAAGGTTTACCATCATGTCCCAAAAGTGGGTTATAGCTTCCTTGTATAATAACCGCTTTACCAGATTTGGTGTATCTTGTAAATTCTTCAAACTTATTTGCACCTTGGCCTAGTTCTTCCCAGAATTTTTGATATTCTGGAGTTTCTGCATATTCTGGTTCAACGAATATAGAATGATGCTTGCCTTCAATCTCTTCAAGGCTGTACTCCATTAAATCCAAAAATAAGTTGTTTGCGGTAATGATATTACCTTCAAGATCAAATTCAATTGTTGCGTTGAATCGGTTTATGGCTTGTATTCTATTTTCAATTTCAATTGAAAGTTCTTCAGTTTTTGTTCTTTCAATTACAGAATGAATTGAGATACCTAATGCCTTTTGAACTTCATCTAAGTAATTCACTTGTAAAGACGACAGTACTGTAGTAAATCCTAATTCTATAACTGCTACAATTTTTCGGTCATGAAGAATAGGGAAAACAACAAGTTGTTCTGGTGTGGAAGATCCTATTCCAGATTGAATACTGATATAATCTTTAGGTACATTCGAAACTCTAATTGTTTTTTTTTCTAAAGCTACTTGCCCGACAATACCTTCGCCAGGCTTAAATGTTGTTTTGGTAGTTTTACGATCGTTGTATGCGTAGGATGCTTTTAGCGTAAGACAATCCTCTTCTTCGTGAGTGAATAAGCTTTCATTTATGTAGAAGGCACCTATGCCTGCATCTAACTGTGTACTTAATGTTGAAATTATTTTTTCGCTGATTTCCTGAATATTACTCAGACCCTTTGTAGCATCAAAAAGTTCAGTTAAATGGCTTTTTAGCCAGTTTTGAGTATAAACCTCTTTGTTTAGATTATCTAGCCTAGTCACTTTAATTTGTGCATTAAGCCAGAGGATAAAAAAGGTGACAGAGATAATTAACGCTATAATTGCCGGTATTAAACCGACTGCATTGTAAAGCCAAGTTGAAAGTAACGAGGCAATGATTGCAAATGATGCACCTGCAGCACTATAAAGTAGTAATCTTTTTGTTTTGGAGTCGGTCGAAGTCGCGTCTACTTCTTTTTTATAGGTATCCTTCATTTTAGTAAATTTGAGTCTTGGGCAAATTGTAGGATGATGATCTTTTTGAAGGTAGGTTTTTGTTTAATTTAGGCTTAAAATTGATTCAAATAGATCTTATCCTTCTAGCAAGATAGATACTTTTAGAACTACACAAAAAGATTTAATAATCTTAACGCGTTTTAACCATATTATTTTAACATAGGTTAATTTTTTTAGCCAAATTTCGGTCATTTTTCCTCAAAAAAACAGATAAAGTGTAATATTTTACCGTTTAAAAGTAAGATTTTTAGAATTTGAGCACTATCTTTTAGTTAGGTAAATTGATCATGATTTTAGATTTTCACTCAGGATTTTATCATCAAATTTTGATGAACATTTTAGGTTACTTTTTTGAGTTTTGGTTTTATTGTCTCAGATGACTTTGATGTCATGTCAAAGGCTTTTACTTTTGTCTCATGTTAGATAACTTTACAAACGAATTTTTCGGTATTGGTATTCAAAATGGAAAGACACCTGAAAATCTTGGTGTATTATGGCGATCAGCACAGAATCTTGGAGCCAGTTTCATTTTTACAATAGGTAACCGTTATGCGAAGCAAGCGTGCGATACTCACAATGCAGTAAAAGCAATGCCTTACTTTCATTATGAAACCTTTGAAGATTTTTTTAATAATTTGCCTAAAGGAGCACGAATTGTTGGTGTTGAGTTAACAGATGAAGCAGAAGATTTAGAAACCTTTCATCATCCAAGACGCTGCGTCTATTTATTAGGTGCTGAAGATCATGGTTTAACGAATGAAGCTATTGAGAAAAGCCATTTTTTGGTCAAGTTTAAATCACAATTAAGCGTTAATGTTTCAGTTGCAGGTAGTATTGTGATGTATGATAGAGGAATAAACAAACCAAGGTCGTAACTTTGCCCATAACAAAAATGACAAAGATGACTCATAAAGCAGGTTTTGTAAATATTATTGGTAATCCTAATGTAGGAAAGTCTACCTTAATGAATGCATTTATAGGTGAAAAGCTTTCTATTATAACTTCAAAAGCACAAACCACTAGACATCGTATTTTAGGGATTGTTAATGGTGAAGATTTTCAGATGGTATTAAGTGATACACCTGGCATTATTAAACCTGCGTATCAGTTACAAGAGTCTATGATGGACTTTGTAAAGTCTGCTTTTGAAGATGCTGATGTTTTGGTGTACATGGTAGAAATAGGTGAGAAGGAACTTAAGGATGAAGCATTTTTCAAGAAAATTACTAATTCCAAAATTCCTGTGTTACTACTGTTAAATAAAATAGATAATTCTAATCAAGAGCAGTTAGAGGAGCAAGCAGAATTATGGCAAAGCAAAGTACCAAATGCTGAGTTCTATCCAATATCAGCATTAAATGGTTTTAATGTAGATAATGTTTTTCAAAGAATTGTGGAACTATTGCCAGAGTCACCACCATTTTATCCAAAAGATCAACTTACTGATAAACCTGAACGTTTTTTTGTGAATGAAGCTATTCGCGAAAAAATCTTATTGCATTACAAAAAAGAAATTCCTTATGCTGTAGAAATTGATACTGAAGAATTTCATGAAGAAGAGGATATCATAAGAATGCGATCTGTGATTATGGTTGAGCGAGATACTCAAAAAGGTATAATAATAGGTCATAAAGGTTCAGCATTAAAGCGCGTTGGAATGGAAGCCAGAAAAGACTTAGAAAAGTTCTTTGGTAAGCAAGTACATTTAGAACTTTATGTAAAAGTGAACAAAAATTGGCGTAGCGACCAAAGACAACTTAAACGTTTTGGGTATAATCAAAAGTAGATTATTCATCTAAAACATCACTCATAAATGTGTAAAGTTGTGTCATTTCATCTTGA
>CAZFEV010000050.1:0-7767 GCA_964517835.1 uncultured Flavobacteriaceae bacterium
CCACAGCAGGACTTTCACCCGCAAGACTAATGTACCTTACCTTGGCGCACACACAATCAATTGGACAGAGCCGTTAATTTTGTAAATTGATACATCAGCAATGATACCATACTATCTTAACCAGTCAATATCTAAAATTAATCTTCATAAACAACATCACGTTTGGCTATTGCAACTACTAAAATAATAAGTTTATTCTCTTCCAGTTTACAAATTATCCTGAATTTATCTACTCGATAACGCCATAAGCCTTTTTTATTCTTTCTTAGGGCTTTGCCAAAAAGCTTAGGATGTTCGAGTCCTAATACTTTAGTATACAAATAACTTCGTATTAAAGATTGCTGTTGGTGACTTAACTTACTTAATTCTTTCTCTCCAGTTTGGCTAAAAACAACTTTCCATTTAACCATTTTCTTTGTCCCAGTCCTCAAAACCCAATTTTCTCATAACTTCTTCTAATGGGATTGTTGGCTCATTTCTAGCTAATACTTCTACTGCAGTATTATAATCCTCTATATCTTCCTGTAATTCCAAGACATAGTTTTGAATTGCTTTAAGAATAATATGACTTTTAGATCTCTCAGTTTGTTTAGCAACTTCTATTAATGCTGCATTTAGGTCATCAGGTATTCTAGCTGTAATTGTACTCATAATTAACCCCCTTTACTTATGTATTTATATTTAATACATTGTATTATACTTGTTACACTATGTCAAAGTATTTTATTATATTAGAGAGACAACTTTACACCAACTAGAGCTACAGTGCCTTTTACCCTTCTTGCTTTTAAATTAGGATAAAACTCGGGCTTACCTTTAAGAGTATAGGCATGTATTTCGGCGTAAGGTTTAAGTCCCGGGGCAAGTATATGACTTACTGCTAGTTTTACCGAGTTTACCTTATTCTTAAACTGCTCAGAGGCAAAATATGATAATGAAGCAGTAGTAGCCTTATCATAAGTATAAGCGATACCTGCATTATAGTAATGAGCATTACGATTACCTCTCTGTAATTCCTTGGTAGTCAGACTTTTACCAAAAGAGCCGTAACAAGCGTTATATTTAAAATCACCAACCTTTAATTCAGCACCGATATTATAGGTTTGGAGATTACTTAATTTGTATTCTCTTGCCGGATCCTTATCATTTTTATTAGCAAATTGCTTAATTTTACCGACAGATTTACCATATTCACCGGTTAAAGCCAATTTTAATTCTGCTTCATCCGTTAGTTTCTGCGTAGTAAGTACTAAACCTGCGGTAATTGCATCCTTAATTGAATTATCTCTTTCAAATCTATCAATACCCGCTGTTTCAATAGCATATTTTTTTATCCCGACTGAATTCTCAGATGGTTTTTCTACACCGGTATTAGCAGAATCAGGAGTATAGGATATACCAAGCTGTACTTTACCGGATTCCCCTAAAGCAAACTTAGGAGTATAGTAATTTATTGTTCTAGGAGGCTCACTACTGTAAGTAGCGGAATCAAGACTTGTAAGTATTGAATCACCAAGGAAAGCCCCGTCTCCAGTTAAAAATGAAACAGGAGCTTTATTACCCTGTCTTAAATATTCAGTATTGGTTTTAATATATTTTGTCGGTATACCACCATCACTTACCATCATGTTTTTAGCAACAGGAATCGGAGAACCTGCTTCAATACGACCGAGGTTATTCTCTAAAAACACATGTGAGCCGTTATAATCATTGTTAACGTTTCTCTTGACTGTTGGCACCAGTACAATTCTCGCACCATAAGTAAAATCGTCTACGGTATTTGATATAGTAGTTAAAAATGCCGTATCATTATAAAAAGCAAAACTTCTTTTATTTGTCGAAATATACTTCTCTGATGCCTTTAGTTTACCCTGAGTGCTAAAACCGCTTTCAAAGGCGGTATATGCTCCAAGTTTTATATTTAAATCAGATAACACATGCACAGGATCTCCTGCTAACACCGTACTACTTGCAAGTAAGCCTGTTAATAAAACTCCCAATGAATACTTTTTTATTACCATTCTTCCTCCTTATATTAATTACTTCTGATTTTTTAAATACCAACTAATTTATAACATACAACTCTTTATCCCTAAACCTAAAAAAGCATGAGAAAATCAAAATCTCAAAGTAGCGTGTTATAATTATTTCAAGTAAAGGAAATAGTTAACGCATATGAAGCGCAAGTTTGATCATACAAATTCGTCTCCGCTTGCCCCGGGTTTAATAGCTAGCCTGAAGCATGGTTACCTGGATGAATTATTTAAAGTACAGGAACAACTAGCTTTAGCCGAGGGATCTTTATATGAGTTCTTTAAATTGAGCTGGCCTTATATTGAGGGCAGGATGCCTTATGTTGATAGATTGTAAATTAGTTAATTTTTATTCTTTTAGGGTCGTTAGTCAACTCTATAATATTTTCTCTTAACTCTTTAGCTCGGGGATGATCAGGTCCCAGACTATTGACAAACCTAGCATAGGCCTTTTGATAAGAATCTAATGCTTTTTGCATATTTCCCAAGGCCAGATAAGTTATCCCAATATTACTTAAAGATTCAGCAATATCTGGATGATTGTTATGATATAGTTCTTGCCTCATCTTTAGCGCTTGTTCATGAAATTTCAGCGCTTTTTGCATATTTCCCAAGGCCAGATAAGTTACTCCAATATCGTTTAAAGATCTGGCAATCTCTGGATGATTACCTTGGTATAATTCTTTCCTCATCTTTAAGGCTTGTTCTTGTAACAACAAACCTTTTTGGGTATCTCCCAGCTCTCTATAAATACAGCCAACATTATTTAAGGACTGTGCAATATCTGGGTGAATACCAGAATACAAAGCTTGATACATTCTAAGTGCCTGTTCTTGAAATATCAGTCCTTTTTTTGCATCACGAAGGGTTTTATAAGCTGACCCAATATGGTTTAGGGATTGTGCAATATCTGGGTGATTACCTTGATATAATTCTTGCCTCATCTTTAGTGCTTGTTCATGAAATACCAACCCTTGCTGTATGTTACCCAAGTTGCGATAAGCCCATCCAACATTATTAAGAGAATTAGCTGTTTTAGGATGATTATTTTGGTACAGTTTTTGCCTCATTTCCAGTGCTTGCTGATAATACGTTAGTGATTTTTGTGCATCACCCAAATCATCATAAAATTGTCCGACAGCACTTAAAGAATTAGCAACATCTGGATGATTACCGGAATACAAAGCTTGATACATTCTAAGTGCCTGCTCTTGAAATATCAGTCCTTTTCCCACATCACCTAAATTAAAATAAGCCCATCCAACTTTAATTAAAGACCTAGCAACATCTGGATGATTGCCTTGATTTAGTTTTTTCCTTATCTTGAGCCCTGCTTCTTCATATTCTAAACATTCTTTGAACTTAAGAATGACATATTCACTATATCTACCTAGCTTTGTATACAATTCTGCTTGCACGTGTTGTTTTACCCTAACTTTTTTTTGCAATATCTTTTTTACGTGAGGATAGATAGAATCTGCAATATTCCAATCATCATTTGGTACGAGTGTGATTTGAGGAAATAAGCTATTTAAAATAGGCAATAACTTGTTATATATAGTTTCTTCGTTAATTATATCTTTGTTGCAAGCATATTTTTCTGCATATTCTATTACTTCCATCTGGACTAAGGGATGAACAATGATACCAGGCTTATGATCAGTTTTATTTTTTACTATTTCTACTAATCCAAACGCACTTAGTGAGTTGATAGCCTCTTGTAGTTGTTTATCATTAACTAATAACACTGCTTCAAGAATATCTATATTAATAAAACTATGATCCAATCTTGCTATATACTGTATTATTTTATATGCCAAAGGGTTAGTTTTTAATGATTCCATTAATAAAGTAATTGCATTATCATACTTTTTATTATCTTTTAAATAATCTATACATTTTTCTATAGTCAATAATGCATTACTATCTATGTAATTAATTGCATATGATAATTTATGTGGTGAAATATCTCCTGATTTGGTAACTAATACATCCAATAATTTTTCTATTTGATTATCTAATAGTTTGTTATTAGGACTATTTTTTATACATAAGATAGCGGATTCTCTAGTTAATGAATCTAGTTTGATCTGTTTAAACTGATCATTTAAATTTAAATTGCGTGTTGTAATTATTACTTTTACATTAGAAGGTAAGTTCAACAAATAATCTTTTATGTTAGAGTATTCAATGACACCATCAAATATAATTAATAAAGGTTGTTTACAATTAGCAAGTTTGCTATTTACCATGTTTTTTAGTACCTGCTTATTACATTTTAAAGTCGTATCTATACCTAGTTCATAGGCTAAATTACGATAATCAATTTCAAGCTTGTCTGCGGTATCAGCATGTAGCCACCTTACAATAAATTTATCCTTCTGAATATGTGCATATTCAAGGGCATAGGAACTCTTACCGCTTCCTGGTAATCCGGTAATAATAACATGTTGGTACATATTCAAGATCTTATTAATCTCACCGATACTTTTACCGACTAAAAAATATTTTGGTCTATCTTGTGGTAAATAGTTTGATATTATACCCGATTTAGACAAGTTATTCTTTTCCTTTAGAGGTTTTATATCTTCTAGAAAGTTTTTTACTTCGCTATTAACCTGCACCAACACATAAATCCATTCTCTTAACTGATCTATAGATATTTTATCCGATATTATAGTACGCTTACTATTTGGAACTATTATATAGTGTGATTTAATTTCTTCTAACTGCTTTTTTCCAAGACTATCTACTAATTGATATATATCTTTGTCTTTCTTTTTTATTTGCTTTAAATACCAGTCAACACTGTTTTTATTATGATCTTTTAATATATCTTCAAATAAATTGACAAACTTTGTTTTATAATGACCTTCATACATTAGATAAAATTCATCACTCTCAGACAATTGTTTGGTAAAATCCTTCTGACCTAAATTTTCTTTATGTTTAAAATAATTAAAATACTGTTCTTGATTGATTTTTCCATTTGCTGCTTCTACCAAAATATGTACTAAAGACATTATTGTACTATCTTTTATGGTATTTCTTAGTGTATTTATCTCATAAGGAAGTAAAATATTGGCAAACTTATACCAATTATTTATTATGCTTACTTTTGTTTCATTATTGTAAGGTACATATTTTATTACTGGCCAATCTAAAACTTCTTCATATTTTATTGGAACACCGGTTCTAGGATCAAACGTTGATATTATATTCGTCATACTATGACCAAATATACTTAATATCCACTCTAAACTGGTATTTTCTTTTTTACCCCAAGACACTAAGTTTTTTATTCGTTGATACCAACTTAAAGTCTTATTTATTTTATCTGGAATATCATATTTAGGAAACACTTGATATACCTTACCAACATGCTTGTTGCAACTGTTAACAAAATTGGGACTTGATAAATATGTTATGATGTCTAGTTCTTTTACATCAAAATATGTACTATCATTTACAACATTGTACATCAGTTGTTCAATATGCATAACTGATCCGGGACTATCAAAAGTAACTGCTCTTGCTTTAATTTCTTCAAAATCACGGTAAATAAAAAACAGGCTAAGTTCTGCTAACCAAGCTCCTAATGAATGGCCTGTAATAGAAAAATTATACTCTTTAGCAATAGCTTCAATAATGGCAAACTTGGTTGATTTATAAGCAGCTGCTTGCTGTGCTACTATGCTTCCTCCTAATACTCCCTTAAGGTCAGTTTTTAGTGGAGAATCATCTTTAAATAAATCTTGCCATTTAATTAATGTGCCTCTATGAGCAAGTACTAATTGCTTACTTTTATCATTCAAATAGACCACACCATAATAATTTCCAGCTTCTTGATAATGATATATTTTATATACTTTCCAATTTTTTAAATGAACATTATATTGGTAATTCTTATCATCTTTAGCAAAAGACACATTATCATTTTCAGTAGAATCTGTATAAACATGTGCAGCTAAAAGAGCATGAATAAAGTCTGTAGGATAACGTTTATAAGATTTATTATTCTTAATAACCTGAGATTCTATTTTTTTTTTAGCCCCGCTAATTCTGGTGGTACTGTACCCCAGTAAATATGCCTTATATTATTCAGTTTAACTTGCTCATATATATTTTTAAGTATTGAAATATCCACAATTTCATTACGTAGATCTATATAAGATAACTTATTAATATTATTGGCAGAGCTAATATTCTCTGCCACAAGTATTATAATACTTATTAAGCAGAATTTTAATTTATTTTTCCAGCAGCTATAGTCCATTTCTTATTTTAATCAATTACTTTAACTACCAATTACATAATAAATCCAAGGTTTATAAATATATTTCAAAGTACCACCCATATATAATTCATAGTAAATTATTCTAACTTTTAGGATAATCAATATTAGGTATGCACTCCTTTAATTCATGATCATTACTAAAACTATTTAGGATTTCGTTAATCACCTGACTTACATTAGATCGAATATTTACATTATCGTCATAATAATATGCTGATAGAGAAATCAATAAACTCTTTGCTAAGTCTTTATCTTGTAGTTTTATAATAATTTCACTTGATACTTTTAAAGCTAAAAGCATAATATCGGGCTTATCATTATCAAAGTACGATTGCAAAGAGCTAAGCAAATGCCTAGCCAACTCTTTATGCATTAAAGCTATATCAGTAGCAGATTTCATTGCAGTACTTACAATATTATGGTCAGGATTATCAAAACAATCTACTAAACTAGCTAATAAACTCTTGGCCGGCTCTACAAGAAATAAATTAAGAACTATTTCAGTTGATGTTTCTATAGCGGATAATGCCACGCGTACATTTTTATTACCAAAATATTCATGCAACATATCCATGGTATCTAATGCATTATTGGAACTACATAACATTTTCACTAACCCACGTTTTACCGGAATAGGATCGATATTTTTATTAAACCGACACTTCATTACCTCGGGTAACAGTTTATCTAATACATAGTCAACGTTATTATTCTCGCCTGATTTAGCAGTATTACTTTTTGATAATAAAGAGGCGCCAATCGCACATGCACCAACTATAGCCGACAAGGCAACGCTAACATTCTGGTTCGAAAAGCACCGAATCAGCTGCGCTAATAATTTCTCAGTTAGTGCATAGGATTTCTCAAAGGCAGCACTCATTCCTACTATACCATCAATTGCTGATAACCTTATGCCTATATTCTCACTAGAAGTGCAATTGCATAATATATTTAGAACTTTCTCATACCTACTAGTTATATCAAGATCTTTAGAACTAATACCTAACCTAACAATTATTTCTATTGCTGAATCTGTGGCCGATAATCTTAAATCCTCGTTGTTATCAGATAAATATTTGCTCCATATTTTTAATATTTCATCTAATACCTCTAGCATATCCTGTTCTTTACTAATATCTTGTGCTTTAGAAACAAATAATAATATCTGTGTAGCAATCGTAGTAACATTTTTAATAATCACAGTACTTAAATATACTTTTTCATTACTAATATAATTTATTAATTTTAATATATTATCTTTAATTAAATCTTCAGCAAAATCCTTATCGATTAATGCTACTAACACGTTTGTAATCCCATCAATTACGGAAACTTTAACATCGTCACTTTGATCCGGTAAAAGTTTAACTAACCTTGAGATGTTATCTTTAATTAAATCTTCAGCAAAATCCTTATCGATTAATGCTACTAACACGT
>CAZFEV010000050.1:7867-14727 GCA_964517835.1 uncultured Flavobacteriaceae bacterium
TTGTAATCCCGTCAATTACGGAAACCTTAACATCGTCACTTTGATCCGGTAAAAGTTTAATTAACTTTGAGATGTTATCTTCGATTAAAGCTTGAGCAAAATCCTTATCGATTAATGCTACTAACACGTTGGTAATCCCATCAATTATGGAAACCTTAACATCGTCACTTTGATCCGGTAAAAGTTTTATTAACCTTGAGATGTTATCTTTAATTAAATCTTCAGCAAAATCTTTACCGATTAATGCTACCATTAGGTTGCTGACACCTACAACTATAGCTGACCTTACAAGAGCATTGGAATCTGATATAGAACGCATTACTTTTGGTAAACAATCTTCTATCAAGTTGGAATCATCTGATGCACCCATTACATTGAACAGGCTATCCATGACTAATATTTTTACACCTTCACTTGAGTCATTAACCAACTTGAGAAGTTTGCCCATAATATTTTCATAAAATTCTTTGTATTTTGATTGTAAAACTAGGGCAACACTACTCTTAATAGCAGAGAGTCTGATATATGCACTTTCATCAAAATAATATTTGCATAATCCATCTATCACATCCTCCCATAACCCATCTTCTATATTAACATTATTCAAAAAATGAAGTACATACTGAATAGATATATCAGAATAAGTAGTATTACTTTTTGGTATTAGATACGATACAATAGACTTTGAATTTAGTTTAATAGACGCACCTTTATTAGCAAAGATGCGTGACTCGGAGATTAGACCTATAAACTTAATGTCTACGTCTGATATATGAGACTGATTTAAAATTACAGCTACACAACAATCAGCTTTTTCTACTGAGGAGTCATTAATTTTAAGCTTACAGTTCATCGCTGCTCTTATTAAACTCCAGTTTAAGCTTTCTCCTTTCTCGCCATTTTCTTCTTTTTCTCCTTGCTCTCCCAATTGACTAAATATACTAGACAGAACTCCGGAAAATGATTCCGACTCAAATCGATTCCAATGATTGTTAATTACTTGAAAACAAGATAATTTAACCTTGTTAGCTACTTCTTCTACCGACAGTTTTGTTAATTTCTGTTTAAAATACGCCAAACACCCACTCAGTTCGGGATGAACTTGCATACTATTAAACTTGTTATAGAGCAGATTAAGATCCCCTCTTAACCCTGCCAATATGAACTCTTTCATCCTAAAACTTAGATAGTTAGCAGGTTTCAGAGTTATTAGCCATTTTGACGTAGTTATATCTGTTTCAGAAACAAAGCTATTTAGGAAATGGAACAACATAATTACATCTATGAAATCCACCAGCTTGCCTGAATTTCTTATATTAGCGTCAATGAATTGATCTGATTTAAGTTGACTTAATAAAGTCATCAGCATAATTGCTCGTTGATAAGCGTCTTCGCTTTGATAATCCTTATACAAATTTTCTGTTATTTCTTGCCAAAATATCAGCAAAGCATTCCTGATATTATCACTATTTTTAATTATATTGACTTTGATAAGAAATTCTGAAATCTCTCTATCCGCACTTATTATACCGAGAATTCCAGACACATATTTTAATTGTGTTAAATAGCTTTCGTTATATTTTTGAGTATTGATAAGTTTAATAATATCTTTTTTAGCTTTAACATCGCCCCCAAGAAGGGTACTTACTATGTTACACGATGACAAATATTCTCTTAATATTAATGGGTTAAAAACAAAGTTTAATTTTTGCAAGTCGGTTTCTAATAATCTACTTTGAGCATTCTTAGGATCGTGCATTTGTAATAAACCGTATTGACATATCTTTTGCAAAGATATTATTCCACCTGAATTAGTACTAATGAGCTGACGATCTGATAAGTAATTAATATGGCTCTGTATGGATAAGCCTAATCTATCCTCTCTACTTATCATACCCTTGATAGGGTCATCATTCCCTTGATAACTACTATATGCGAGTAATCTACCAAGTGAAGCAACAAATAGTTGTCCTCTTTCTTCAAAACCAAGGCAATTTTCTTGAATATAGAAATTTGACAGCTTCTTTATAAAAAAAGAATAAACCTCACTTACTGTCTTACATTCAAGAGAAATTCCATCTTTATATAAATAACAAAAAATAAATAAATTAACAGGAATTCGACATAAATCCTTTGCCCATTCATTCTTATTTAAAAATGTATCAAAAGAGGAAGAAGATAAGGAATTATTTAAAAAATATGATTTTTTGTATTCATTGATACCTGTATCACTAATCCCAAGATGCTCTATTTTGGTATCATATTTTTTTTCATCTTGTCCAGTAATGGATTTTGGATTCGCTGTAACAATTACATTTTCCCACTGAGAAACTAAAACGCTTAAGTCCTTACATTCCTTTAGCTCTTTCACTTCATCGTCATATCCATCTAAAATTAACAATATCTTGCTTTCATTAGATAATGCTATATCTTCAAGTTGTACATTCACAACGTTTCGTTGCTCTATACTTAACGATTCGCATATACTGCTATGAATTAAACATTGTAGCATCACTTTCGGATCATCAATATCATATTCATCATATTTTTCAATCCAGCTATCATTTAATAATAATTGTAAATCTGCTTTATAAACTGCTGCAAATTTATCATTCCATAAAGTTTCGCTAGCCCAATTATATAATATGCTATTGGTGAGTGTAGTTTTTCCGATGCCTTGGTTACCTACAATGAGTATTTTCTTTACTGGTGAAAAAGTTTTGCCCGTAAAAATATTGTATAGACTAATATCTTTATCAGCCTTTTTTAAGTATGGACTATAGTCTTTTAGACTACACTCGATGGTAGGCTTAAGCCCTGCAACAGATAGCTTTATGATTTCATGTTCTTTATATATTTGTTTTAGTTTTTCACCTATCATTGTTAATTTCTCACTGCTATCTGTAATGGTCTTTGAATTACAAATACCTCTTATAAAGTGACCTTAAATAATATTCTTGATATTCATTAATACTTTCCGGATGAGGTTGGTCTTTATAAGTAATATCTATTTCACAACTACTATACCTATCATCTTTATGCTCCAAGTCAGAACTAAGAGGTACGCTTTTTTTAGAAACAACCTTTACGATACATGACTGATTATCAACTATAACCGGTATATTCATCTTTACTTTTACCTCGCTCATAGCCAGAGAGTTATGATTTATAAGGGTCACTATAGGTATTTTGACTTGATTTAGTATGCCAGTCTCCGAATCTGGAATAGGTAAAGTAAAACACTTAGGTTCGTAATGAGTTTTTCCTCCTACTTCGTGTCGCTCAAAAAATGCGCTATAATCAGCTAGAAACTTTTCATTCATCAATGATTTTGCTTCTTGAATCGCTAAACCCAAATTCTTAATTAACTCCTCTATACTATTTTTCATTCTAACTGTTTTTTTTCTCATCTTGTTCGATTTTTAGATTTTATTTTATTATCTAAATTTTTAGAGTTATCGTTCCTATTTCCTACTCTATAACTGGATTGCCGGATTTTCGTATTTGGATCACCAATCCTAAAGACCAGTTCATCAGGCACCTTAAATCTACGCTTTAACTCCACTAGATCGTTTCCAACATATGCTATATGGTGTTTTCCGTCTTTGTATACCCATGCAGCATATCGCGGATTGATAACCACGCCCAAATCCGTTATAATCGATTTCCCCTTCGTTAGAGCTAACCACGCCAAATCATCTTCACTGAATGGGGCTAGCTCTTCACAAGGTATAGGATCAAGGTTATCTTCAGTTATTATTTTATCTTCCGCCAGAGATTGATTACTCATTTGACCCTATATATTTTACTCCGTTGCAGCCACTGAATCTTTTGGAGTAGTATCAATAGGATCTATCATGGCAGTAAATAGGTCTGTTAACTTCGCCATTCCCTCTGACGGTGGCTGCTGTATAGCCTCGGCATGAATGGTCAATGTTGATTTATTTCTTGTTGTCCTAGAAGTCTTGGTATCTGATGTTATTTTACCTGAAATTTTTGTAGTTTTATTGCCACCACTCTCACTACTCCAAAAGTTCCAGAAGCTGCGATTTCTGGTTGAAGTATCTGTTGTATTTTTACTTTTTTCATCATTTACCTCCGTTGAAGTTTCATATTGATCTTCTACCTCCATAGTAAAATCAACAGTCAATTTATCCATAGTAAAACAAGGCAATGGTACTAATGATAGCAATGGTGCCTGAATTAATGTTGAATTATTTTTTATTGTTCCATCTTGAGTTTTAACTGGTCGGTCTAATTTGAATTTAATTACTTTTGTTGTCGCCTCTTCATTAAAGACACTACCAACTGCCGTCCCTAAAGATTCACCTATACCTGCGCCAACACCAATCAAATTCCCTAGTACTCCACCTATAGCTCCACCTAGGTTACTTCCAGTGTTAGTTGGTTCATTAAATGCAAGTTTTGTAATAAATTTCAGATAATTATTAACTAGCACTTCCTGCCCTTGAGCAGTAGCTAAAACTGGTGCTGTTATTAATGATCCAAGATCGATTGATTTTATTTGCCCAGCAACATAACCTCTATCGCTGTTTGAATGTTGATTGTCTTTAGACATAGTTTTACCTCATTGTTTTATTTGTTAAATATTTGTTTTAGTACCTTTTTTTAATCTTTCATTTTTAAACTCTATGGGCGATAGTATTTACCTATTGTGTCTAATCGCTCATGGAATTTTCCCCATCATATTCTTCTTTGCATTTTTATATTCTTTACTTTTAACTACATGAGAACCAAATATCGTCTCTATGATCTTAAAGAACTCCTCGGAAGATAAAATATTAGTAGTTTGTTCTGTGTCAGTAACTCTTGCATCCTCTAAGGCAGTGGATTTTAATAGTTTTATTATGTCCTCGACACGACCAAGTAGGGTATGCAATAATTTTCTTGAGCTTTGAATACCGTACCCAAATGTAGAAACATGTAATTTATGTAATCTTTGCTTCCAATAATATTTTTCTTCTTTAGTAGCACCACGCCTATCTAACAGGTGCATTATGATGTAATCAATTACAAAGCCGTGAGCATTTAGATCTACTATCGGCACTCCATTTAAGTCTTGGTCTAAGTTTTGGTTCATAATTTGTAATATATACCACTGGCTGGCTTTACTATTTTTTATTGCGAAGTAAAGCTCCCATAATATATTATTCAACACCTCTCTATTAGGGCAATTCCATTTCTCTCTTGGGGTGTTAATAAGTTTTCTAATTAAAAAACTTGACTCGTCTTTATATTCCCTATAGTTTTTGATAGATTCTAATTTGCTTGATTTATTGTTATAATTAGAAAATTTGCTGAAACTATAATTTTTTACTAAATAGTAGGCTTTTTTTGCTAAAGGTAAAAGGCTTTTACTCATGTTGTAACTTCTGTTTATATTTACTCAATTAATTTTTATTCTTAATTATTTCTTCTTACATATTATCTTCTCTGAAATGTTTCATAAAACTTAAAAAAGATTTATTTTTTATTACCGAATTAAGTGTTGTTTTTATTGCCTTTAGACATAGTTGTACCGATCAACCATAGCGTACTAGTTATATCCAGCAGTATGTGTTGTAGCGCCGTTTCAAGAACCGTTAAGCCTAGTAAAGGAAATTTCATTTTCATAAATAACCTCATATAATTAAATTGAAAATTCATTAAAAATATCAATGATTGGTTTAGGGTATTTTATTTCCATAATTTGGTCAAATATAAGTGTGTTTGTAGTTTTTTATCTTACTTTTTGGTTAAATATACTGAAAAGTAAGCTTCTTTAAAAGGTAAGGTATTGAGGACTGGAGCTCTCCTAATATGTAATCAAACGTGAATTTATGTTTGTAGAAGTTCTTCTTACCAAGTACCTGCCATTTTCTATATTTTTCATTTACCTTAAGACTTTTTCAAATTTTTCAGGCGCTGCCGAGTATTTAATAAGTGCTTAGGTCTGATCACTATAACAACTATATAAGTACGTATCGGTTTATAATCTGAAACAAAATAAGCATGATCGCTTTGCTAACTATCGTAGATAAAACCAATATTTATAAAGGGTGTAAGTAGCTATTGTTAATATTAAATTTAATAAGAATGTAAGAGATTATTCCCTATTCTTTTAACTTTTTGCGCGATCAATAAAAGTATGATTTCTTGGACTTTCAATGTAACTTTGGATTGAAACTATGAGATTAGAAGTTTGGTTAAAAATTAAGAAGATAAGAGTTAGCAAATTTGCAAAAGCAATACAAGTAGAGAGAAGCACCGTTCGGTCTTATATTCATAATGGAGTTAAGCCCAGGGAAGAAGTAATGAAGAAAATTTATATTAAAACTTTAGGAGCAGTCACTGCTAATGATTTTTATAAATTATCTGATAGACTGTTTAACGAGTCGATAAAGCCTAAGCCAGACAAGGAGATTTTACATGGTAATTCCTTTCGTTATTAAGAGGATCAGATTTAAGAATCATCACTACTAGGAGAAGCACCCAGGGTTATCTAACCATTCATAATAGCCACTACGTGATACATTCATCAATTTACACATGATAGCTGTTGAAAATTTACCTTGATGTTCTTTTATCCATGCGTACCTTTATGGGATTTAATCCTATTTTGCCGTAAATAAAATGGAAATTCTGGGTATAAAGCAACTGAAAGAGTGTATATACCTTGCCGGACAAAAATTTGAACAGCAGTTCCTAGAGGTTTTGTCGCATCTGTTGTTTAAGGATGCAGAATATGTTATCAGCGGATAAAAAATTGAGATAATGCCATTCCATATTTCTTCCAAATTACTCAAACTGTAAATTGTAATTAACTATTGACCCACCTAGAGCAAAAATTGTAATTAAAA
>CAZFEV010000051.1:0-14422 GCA_964517835.1 uncultured Flavobacteriaceae bacterium
ATTCTAAGAAATTAGGATTTGAAGGTGGTCAAATGCCTTTACAAAGACGTGTTCCAAAGTTTGGATTTAAAAACATCAACAGAGTAGAATATCAAGGAATCAACTTAGATACTTTACAACATTTAGTTGATGAGAAGAAAATTAACGACTCAGTAGATTTTGAAACTCTTGTTTCTTTAGGTAAGGCTGGAAAAAATGATCTAGTTAAAATCTTAGGAAGAGGTGAATTAAAGTCTAAATTAACAGTAACTGCTCATAAATTTACTGCTACAGCAAAAGCTGCTATTGAAGCTGCTGGTGGTGAGGCTGTAACTTTATAAGAACACAAGGATGAAGATAATAGAAACATTAAAAAACGTCTGGAGAATCACTGAGCTTAAAGATAGAATTGTTCTAACTTTAGGATTGTTATTAGTATATCGTTTTGGTGCTCAAGTTGTATTGCCAGGTATTAATATCAACGCTTTAGGTGGACTACAATCTGGTGTTGATGGCGGAATATTAGGATTATTAAACGCTTTTACAGGTGGTGCTTTTGCAAATGCATCTGTATTTGCATTAGGAATTATGCCTTACATTTCTGCATCTATTGTAGTACAATTAATGGGTATAGCGATTCCTTATTTACAGAAGTTACAAAAAGAAGGAGCTAGTGGCCAGAAGAAAATTACTCAGATTACACGTTGGTTAACTATTGGTATTTGTTTAGTACAAGCGCCAGGTTATTTAGCGAGTGTACCAGCTTTATCTGGAGCACAATCTATGGGTGCTTTACTTTTACCAGGTTTTAACGAAAGTGTTTTCTATTTCTCTTCTGTGGTAATCTTAGTAACTGGTTGTGTTTTTGCAATGTGGTTAGGTGAGAAAATTACAGATAAAGGTATCGGAAATGGTATTTCATTATTAATTATGGTTGGTATCATTGCAACAATGCCTCAATCGTTTTTACAAAACCTAGGTTCTAGAACTGAAGGTGGTAATGGTGGTATCATGATGGTATTAATAGAATTAGTAATCTGGTTCTTAATCATCTTAGCGTCAGTATTCCTTGTAATGGCAGTACGTAAAGTTGCTGTACAATATGCAAGAAGAACAGCTTCTGGTGGTTATGAAAAGAATGTATTCGGATCGCGTCAGTTTTTACCATTAAAGCTTAATGCTTCTGGGGTTATGCCAATCATATTCGCTCAAGCTATTATGTTTGTGCCTGGTTTAATTGGTAGTGCCTCGTTTTTAGAAGGAACTGATACTGGTCAATGGCTACAAGCTGAGTTCGGTAATAATATATTTGGATTCTGGTATAATTTAGTGTTCGCATTTTTAATTATAATATTTACATATTTCTACACTGCGATTACTGTACCTACAAATAAAATGGCTGACGATTTAAAGCGTAGTGGTGGTTTTATTCCAGGTATACGACCAGGTACTGAAACTGCAGAGTACTTAGATAAGATAATGTCACAAATTACATTACCAGGATCTATATTCTTAGCATTGGTAGCTGTGTTTCCAGCGTTTGTTTATCAATTAGTTGGTACGCAACAAGGTTGGTCATTATTCTTCGGTGGTACATCACTATTAATTATGGTTGGTGTGGCGATCGATACAATGCAGCAGATTAATTCTTATTTATTAAATAAGCATTATGATGGCTTGATGAAAACAGGTAAAAACAGAAAATCTGTTACCTCATAATTATAAAATCAATTTAGAAAGTTCAATGATTTTTAGGCAAGGTATTTGTTAAAAGACAATTGAACACTAAAAATAATTTATGGCAAAGCAAGCAGCGATAGAACAAGACGGAACAATTATAGAGGCATTATCAAATGCAATGTTTCGTGTAGAATTAGAAAATGGTCACATAG
This sequence comes from uncultured Flavobacteriaceae bacterium, assembly GCA_964517835.1. GTDB lineage: Bacteria > Bacteroidota > Bacteroidia > Flavobacteriales > Flavobacteriaceae > Winogradskyella. Next base: position 1,872 of record CAZFEV010000051.1, read on the forward strand.
TGACAGCACATATATCTGGTAAGATGCGTATGCATTACATTAAGTTGTTGCCAGGTGATAAAGTAAAATTAGAAATGAGTCCTTACGATTTAACTAAGGCTCGTATAACTTATAGATACTAAAAATTAGTATAAAGTATAAAGTTGTAAGTGTTATATCTTAAACTTTATACTTTACACTTTTAAACTAACAAGGATGAAAGTAAGAGCATCAGTAAAGAAAAGAAGCGCAGATTGTAAATTAGTGCGTAGAAAAGGTAGACTTTACGTTATTAACAAAAAGAATCCTAGATTCAAACAAAGACAAGGATAAAAGAAAGTCATTAGTAATTAGTAGTTAGATGAATCTGTTCGAAATCGAAAGGTTTAGGATTCTAACAACTAAAAGCTAACAGCTAAACACTAAATTTATGGCAAGAATTGCAGGTGTAGACATACCAAAACAAAAAAGAGGAGTTATCTCTTTGACTTATATCTATGGAATAGGTAAAAGTAGAGCAAAAGAAATTTTAGAAACTGCTAAAGTAGACGAGAGTACAAAAGTTCAAGATTGGACAGATGCAGAGATCGGAGCTATCCGTGAAGCTGTAGGTACATTTAAGATCGAAGGTGAATTACGTTCTGAAACTCAATTAAACATTAAGCGTTTAATGGATATTGGATGTTACAGAGGTATTCGTCACAGAGCTGGTCTTCCGTTAAGAGGACAACGTACTAAGAACAACTCTCGTACAAGAAAAGGTAGAAGAAAAACAGTTGCTAACAAGAAAAAAGTAACTAAATAATAACAGACATTAGTCATTAGTAATTAGACGTTAGATGAATCTGTTCGAAATCGAAAGGTTTAGGATTCTAACAACTAAAAGCTAACAACTAGAAACTAAAAGATATGGCAAAGTCAAGTTCTAAAAAACGTAAAGTAATTGTTGATGCAATTGGAGAAGCACACATCACAGCTTCATTTAACAACATCATTATTTCTTTGACAAATAAAAAAGGTGACGTTATTTCTTGGTCATCAGCAGGTAAAATGGGCTTTAGAGGTTCTAAGAAGAATACTCCTTATGCAGCACAATTAGCTGCAGAAGATGCTGCAGGTGTGGCAAAAGAAGCTGGTTTAAAGAAAGTAAAAGTATACGTTAAAGGTCCTGGTAACGGTAGAGAATCTGCTATCAGATCTATCCATAATGCAGGTATTGAGGTATCAGAAATCGTAGATGTTACTCCACTACCACATAATGGTTGTCGTCCTCCAAAGAGACGTAGAGTATAATACATACACATATGTAGATGAGATTAATATCAATCGTTTATGCGGTTGATATTAATTTTTTATGTACATTTGCAAACCGAAAAAATAAACAAGTATCAACGAGAGATTAACGATAGTAGAAGGATAAGCTTAAGACCTTAATTTTATTATCACTCTCAAAATTAATTTAAAATGGCAAGATATACTGGTCCTAAAACTAAAATAGCTAGAAAATTTGGTCAAGCTATCTTCGGAGATGACAAAGCCTTCGAAAAAAGAAATTATCCTCCAGGACAACATGGTCCTAACAAGAGAAGAGGTAAAAAATCTGAATACGCTATCCAATTAATGGAGAAGCAAAAAGCTAAATATACTTATGGTATTTTAGAGCGTCAATTCAGAAACATGTTCAAAAGAGCTACAGCTGCTCAAGGTATTACGGGTGAAGTTTTATTACAATTATGTGAGTCTCGTTTAGATAACGTGGTTTTCAGAATGGGTATCGCACCAACAAGAAGTGCAGCAAGACAATTAGTATCTCACAGACACATTACAGTAAATGGTGAAAAGGTAAATATTCCTTCTTATCAATTAAAAGCTGGTGATGTTGTAGGTGTAAGAGAAAAGTCTAAATCTTTAGAAGCTATTCAAAATTCATTAGCTAACTCTAGCAATGTATACGAGTGGATTACTTGGAACAATGATACAAAAGAAGGTACTTATGTTTCTGTTCCTGCAAGAATCCAAATTCCAGAGCAAATCAATGAGCAGTTCATCGTAGAACTTTACTCTAAATAATAATTTAATAATCATATTGGTATTTGGCCAAAGGGTTTATGGTCTTCTTCAAACCTATAAACCGCGCAACCAGATAACAATTAAAACGAAGAACAAAAATGGCAATATTAAATTTTCAGAAGCCTGACAAGGTAATCATGATCGATTCTACTGATTTTGAAGGTAAGTTTGAATTCAGACCTTTAGAACCAGGATACGGATTAACAGTAGGTAATGCATTAAGAAGAGTATTATTATCTTCTTTAGAAGGTTTTGCAATTACATCTGTAAGAATAGAAGGTGTAGAGCACGAGTTCTCTACAATTTCTGGTGTAGTTGAAGACGTTACTGAAATGATCTTAAACTTAAAGCAAGTAAACTTTAAGCGTCAAATAGACGAAGTTGATAACGAAACTGTTACAATTTCAATCTCTGGACAAGATCAAATTACTGCAGGTGACTTTCAGAAGTTTATCTCTGGTTTCCAAGTATTAAATACAGATTTAGTAATCTGTAACTTAGATCCTAAGGTAAACATCAATATGGAGATTACTATAGAAAAAGGTAGAGGTTATGTACCAGCAGAAGAGAACAAAAAGGCTTCTGCACCAATCGGAACTATCTTTACAGATTCTATTTATACGCCAATAAAGAACGTTAAGTATGGTATCGAGAACTTCCGTGTTGAGCAAAAGACGGATTACGAAAAATTAGTTTTCGAAATTATTACTGACGGATCTATTCATCCTAAAGATGCTTTAACAGAAGCAGCTAAAATATTAATTCACCACTTCATGTTATTCTCTGATGAGCGTATCACTTTAGAGGCTGATGAAATTGCACAGACCGAAACTTATGATGAAGAATCACTTCACATGAGACAACTATTGAAAACTAAATTAGTTGATATGGATCTTTCTGTACGTGCACTTAACTGTTTAAAAGCTGCAGAAGTTGATACATTAGGTGATTTAGTATCATTCAATAAAAATGACTTAATGAAATTCAGAAACTTTGGTAAGAAGTCTTTAACTGAGCTAGAAGAGCTTGTAAACGTTAAAGGTCTTAACTTCGGAATGGATTTAAGCAAATATAAATTAGATAAAGACTAAAAATTTTTGATTGACGAGTTACGAATGAAGATTCTTAGAATTGATAATCGTAAATCTTAAATCGCAAATCTAAAATCAATAATAATCATATTTTGCTCCCACGCCAAGGCGTGGTCTGGTAGCAAGATGATAAAACAAAAGTCATGAGACACGGAAAAAAATTCAACCACTTAGGAAGAAAATCAGCTCACAGAAAAGCAATGTTAGCAAACATGGCTTGTTCTTTAATCGAGCACAAGCGTATCAACACTACAGTTGCTAAAGCAAAAGCATTAAAACAATTTGTTGAGCCTTTAGTAACTAAATCTAAAGAAGACACTACACATAACAGACGTATTGTAATGTCTAAGTTAAAGCAAAAGCAAGCTGTAACTGAATTATTTAGAGATGTAGCTGCTAAAGTTGGTGATCGTCCAGGTGGATATACACGTATCATTAAGTTAGGTAACCGTTTAGGTGATAACGCTGATATGGCAATGATAGAATTAGTAGATTACAATGAGTTATACAACGCTGGTAAGCCTGCTAAGAAAACAACTCGTAGAAGTAGAAGAGGTGGAAAGAAAGCTGTTGCAGCTGCTGCACCAGTAGAAACTAAAGCTACAAACGAAGAAGAATAAAAATGTATTTAAGACGATTTAACTTCCAAACATCTTTAACTATGGATTTAGGACAGTTATTCGTTTTTAAAAAATCTCGATTATCGAGTGTTAATAAGCATTAATAAATATGAAGGATAAACTTTTTTAGTTTATCCTTTTTTTTTGGAATTTTGCAAAACTTATTTCTGTACCGACAGAAATCTTTTTAAATATTGCACATGAAATACAAACAACGAAAAAAGGCATTAATCCTATTAGCAGACGGAACAATTTTTCATGGAAAGTCTATAGGTAAAGAAGGAACTTCATTTGGTGAAGTATGTTTTAATACTGGTACTACAGGTTATCAAGAGATTTTTACTGATCCTTCATACTTTGGGCAATTAATGGTTACTACCAATGCACATATTGGCAATTACGGAACTAAAGAAGAAGAAGTTGAATCTGATACAGTAAAAATTGCTGGTCTTATTTGTAAGAACTTTAGTTTTGAGTATTCAAGACCTGGTGGAGATGCTTCTTTAGAAGATTTTTTTGAAAAGCATAACACTATGGCGATTTCTGATGTTGATACAAGAGCTTTAGTAAGTTATATTAGAGATCATGGCGCAATGAATGCTGTAATTACTACAGATGTAGATAATGTTGCAGAATTAAAGAAGCAATTAGCTGAGCAACCAAAAATGGAAGGTTTAGAATTGGCTTCAAAAGTATCTACAAAAGAACCATATTATTTTGGTGATGAAAATGCGACTTATAAAATTTCAGCTTTAGATATTGGTATTAAGAAGAATATCCTTAGAAATTTAGCAAGTAGAGATGCATATATTAAAGTATTTCCACATGATGCTAAGTTTGAAGATTTAGAAGCTTTTAATCCAGATGGTTATTTTATTTCTAATGGACCTGGCGATCCAGAACCATTAGTAGAAGCACAAGCGGTAGCTAAACAAATTATAGAAAAGAATAAGCCACTATTCGGAATTTGTTTAGGTCATCAAGTTATTGCATTAGCTAACGGAATTTCGACTTATAAAATGCATAATGGGCATAGAGGAATAAATCACCCAGTAAAAAACTTAATTACTGGTAAAGGTGAAATCACATCTCAAAACCATGGTTTCGCTATCAATAGAGAAGAAACTGAAGCAAATGAGAATGTAGAAATTACACATGTACATCTTAATGACAATACTGTAGCAGGTATAAAAATTAAAGATAAAAATTGCTTCTCAGTACAGTATCATCCAGAAGCAAGTCCTGGACCAAACGATTCGGTCTATTTATTCGATCAATTTATTGAGAATATAAAGAATAGTTAATAGGAAAAACGCAACAAAATTTTACATTTGTTGCGTTTTTTTAGTTACGAAAACATTATCGTAAATATTAATCCTAATAAGGCGTTTTTGCAAGGAAATCAGCCATCAATTTAGTAAATTTGAACATATAACATTAAAACTAAAAACTTAATATAATGAGCATTATAGTTAACGTACACGCAAGACAAATTTTAGATTCGAGAGGTAACCCTACAGTAGAAGTAGATGTTGTTACAGAAAGTGGAATAATGGGAAGAGCTGCTGTGCCTTCAGGAGCTTCTACAGGAGAACACGAAGCTGTTGAGTTAAGAGATGGTGGAGATACTTACATGGGTAAAGGTGTTTCTAAAGCTGTTGAGAATGTTAATTCTGTAATTGCTCAAGAATTACTTGGTGTTTCTGTGTTTGAGCAAAATGCTATCGATAAATTAATGATTGAGTTAGATGGAACACCAAACAAATCTAAGTTAGGAGCTAATGCTATTTTAGGTGTGTCTTTAGCTGTTGCAAAAGCGGCTGCTAACGAATTAGGCATGCCATTATACAGATATGTTGGTGGGGTTTCTGCTAATACATTACCAGTACCAATGATGAATATCATTAATGGTGGTTCTCATAGTGATGCACCAATCGCTTTCCAAGAGTTTATGGTAATGCCAGTAAAGGCAAAGAACTTTACACATGCAATGCAAATGGGTACTGAGATTTTCCATAACCTTAAGAAGGTATTACACGATAGAAATTTAAGTACTGCAGTAGGTGATGAAGGTGGTTTTGCACCAAACTTGGCAGGTGGAACAGAAGATGCTTTAGATTCTATAAAATTAGCAGTTGAGAAAGCTGGATATACTTTTGGGGATGATGTTAAGATTGCATTAGACTGTGCTTCTGCAGAGTTTTATGTAGATGGTAAATATGATTACACGAAGTTTGAAGGTGATAAAGGTGTGGTAAGAACATCTGAGGAACAAGCTGAATATTTAGCTGAATTAGCTTCAAAATATCCTATCATTTCTATTGAAGATGGAATGGATGAAAACGATTGGGATGGTTGGAAGTTATTAACTGAAAAAATCGGAGATAAAGTACAATTAGTAGGTGACGATTTATTTGTAACTAACGTAGAGCGTTTATCTCGTGGTATTGAAAACGGAATTGCAAACTCTATCTTAATTAAAGTAAACCAAATCGGTACTTTAACAGAAACTATTTCCGCAGTAAACATGGCACATAATGCAGGTTATACTTCTGTAATGTCTCATAGATCTGGTGAAACTGAAGATAACACAATTGCTGATTTAGCTGTAGCGTTAAATACGGGTCAGATTAAAACTGGTTCTGCTTCACGTTCTGATAGAATGGCAAAATACAACCAGTTATTACGCATCGAAGAAGAATTAGCTGATGTAGCTTATTTTCCACAAGAGAATGCGTTTAAAGTGAAGTAACTGATACTTATTTTAATCAAAAATATTTAAGGCGATTATCAAGCGATAATCGCTTTTCTTTTTTATAGAGTTTCTATATGCTTCAATTGTTAAATCGATTGTAAAACTCCTTCCGAAATCGTTTGATATTTTGTAATTTTACGGTCCTTATAAATTCACAATAAACTAATATATAAATATGTCAGAAAAAGCTACCTTAGAAATTAATGGTGACAAGTTTGATTTACCTATAAAAGTAGGCACAGAAAACGAAGTTGCTATTGATATTAAAACTTTAAGAAGTGCAACAGGAGGTGTAATTACTATTGATCCTGGTTACAAAAACACGGGAAGTTGCGAAAGCGCCATTACATTCTTAGATGGTGAAAAAGGAATTCTAAGGTATAGAGGTTATTCAATTGAGGAATTAGCTGAAAAGGCTGATTTCTTAGAGGTTGCATATCTTTTGATTTTTGGTGAATTACCAACTGAAGAGCAGCTTTCAAAATTTGAAAATGACATTAAAGAAGAGTCTGTTGTAGATGATGATATTAAGAAGATTTTAGATGCTTTCCCTAAAGCAGCACATCCAATGGGCGTGTTATCTTCTTTAACAAGTGCATTAACAGCATTTTATCCTGCTTCTGTTGATGTAAGATCTGAAGAAGCAATGTATCATGCAATTGTTAAGATCATGGCTAAGTTTCCAATTCTTGTAGCATGGACAATGCGAAAGAAACAAGGGTTGCCTTTAGAATATGGAGATGATAATTTAGGTTATGTTGAGAACGTCCTTAAAATGATGTTCAAGAAACCTAATAGTGAATATGTTCAAAATTCAATTCTTGTTGATGCTTTAGATAAGTTATTGATACTTCATGCGGATCATGAGCAAAACTGTTCTGCATCTACAGTAAGAATTGCAGGTTCTTCACATGCCGGTTTATTTGTGTCTCTAGCATCTGGTATATCAGCACTTTGGGGACCATTGCATGGTGGAGCTAACCAAGCAGTATTAGAAATGCTTGAAGCTATTAAAGAAGATGGTGGAGATACTAAGAAATATATGGCTAAAGCAAAAGATAAAGAAGATCCGTTCCGTCTTATGGGCTTTGGGCATAGAGTATATAAAAACTTTGACCCAAGAGCTAGAATTATCAAAAAAGCTGCTGATGAAGTATTAGGTGACTTAGGTGTTGAAGATCCAATTTTAGATATTGCTAAAGGTCTTGAGCAAGAAGCATTAGATGATCAATACTTTGTGGATAGAAAGTTATACCCTAATGTAGATTTCTATTCTGGTATTATTTATAGAGCTATGGGTATTCCTGTAGAAATGTTTACAGTAATGTTTGCATTAGGTCGCTTGCCAGGTTGGATTGCCCAATGGAGAGAAATGCGTCTAAGAAAAGAACCTATTGGTCGTCCACGTCAGTTATATACTGGTGAAACCTATAGACCTTTCAAAACAATTAACGAAAGATAAGAAATCTCTTGAATGATAAAAAAGCTTCATAATTACTATGAAGCTTTTGTATTTTAGGCTTTATGAAATTAAACATACAGAACGAAACTTCTCGATTAAGAGCTGTAGTATTAGGAACAGCTGAGAGTAACGGACCAATACCTTCAATTGAAGAGGCTTACGACCCAAAATCCATAGAACATATAAAGGCAGGTACATATCCACTAGAAGAGGATATGATTAAAGAGATGGAAGCTGTTGCAAATGTGTTGAAGAAGTACGATGTAGAAGTTTACAGACCAGAAGTTATAAAGGATTATAATCAGATATTCTCAAGAGATATTTCATTTGTAATAGAAGATAAAATTATTATTGCCAATATTTTGCCTGATCGAGAGCGCGAGATAGATGCCATAGAACATGTTTGGAGTTCAATTGACAAGGAAAACAGGATTAGACTATCTGAGGAATGCCATGTTGAAGGTGGTGATGTTATGCCTTGGAATGAGTATATATTTATAGGTACATATACTGGTGACGATTACCCAGATTTTATCACCGCTAGAACAAATATTCAGGCAGTAGAGACTATTCAAGAGTTGTTTCCTCATAAAAAGGTAAAGGCTTTTGAGCTTAGAAAATCTAATACAGATCCAAAAGAAAATGCCTTGCATTTAGACTGTTGTTTTCAACCCATAGGAAAAGATAAAGCTATTATTCACAAAAATGGATTTTTAGTTGAAAGCGAGTACCAATGGTTAGTAGATTATTTCGGAAAAGAAAATGTCTTTGAAATTACAAAGGAAGAAATGTATAATATGAATAGTAACATATTTTCAATTTCTGAAGATGTTATCATTTCAGAACAGAACTTTACGAGATTAAATACGTGGCTAAGGGAAAATGGATTTACTGTTGAAGAAGTACCATATGCTGAGATTGCAAAGCAAGAAGGTTTACTGCGCTGTTCAACAATGCCACTAATAAGAGATTAATTATTTTCTGTATAAGAAGTAGTTATTGACAAGATTTATATATTCTTGTTTAGCTTCATCTTCGCTAATATTTTCTACTTGAAATAAGGCATTTGTTTTAAATGCATTAATAATTGGTTTACGACTATTTGGTCTCCCATAGTCGTTAGTCGCCTTTTTATAATAAGCATATAATCTTAGAAGGAAGTCCGCAGGAAACGGTTCTGTATGTTCATTAATGCGTTTCACCGCATCTTCAAATGTTTTATGTAATTCCTCTGGTGTCATTTCATTTCTGCAATGATACTTTCGCCGCCTCTTACTTTTTGATTAAGCTCAACTTTAATATCAGCATCTAAAGGTAGAAATAAATCTACTCTTGAACCAAATTTAATGAATCCAGAGTCAGCTCCTTGTACTGCTGCATCATTCGGCTTTGCGTAGTTAACAATACGTTTAGCCAATGCACCTGCTATCTGTCTGTAAAGTACTTTACCAAAACCTTCGTTTTCAACAACAACTGTAGTACGCTCGTTTTCTTCACTAGCTTTTGGATGCCATGCCACTAAATACTTCCCAGGATGATATTTACTAAAGCTTACGTTACCACTTATTGGGTATCGTGTAACATGAACATTTAAAGGAGACATAAATACAGAAACTTGAATGCGTTTGTCCTTAAAAACTTCGTTTTCCATCACTTCTTCAATAACAACAACTTTCCCGTCAACCGGTGAAAGTGCATGTTTTTCGTTTGGATGTGTATGTCTTTTAGGATTTCTAAAGAATTGAAGAATTAGAATAAAGAAAACCAAAACTGTAATCATCAATCCTTTTCGTATCCACTCATTTAGGATGAAATCATCAATTAGAAAAAAAGATCCAACTACAATGACGAGTGTTATAAATATAATTTTATGTCCTTCTTTATGAAACATAACTTGATATAATTCTTAAAAATAAATATATAAATGGTGATGCAAAGATAATACTATCTAATCGATCTAAAATACCTCCATGACCAGGCATTAATACACCACTATCTTTAACTTCTGCTTGTCTTTTAAATTTTGATTCTATTAAGTCACCAAATGTACCTAAAACGCTTACGGTAATAGCAAGTATTAACCAACTTGTAAAGCTTAATGTTTCTGTGTAAATAAATATGAAATAACTTGAAACACTGGCAAAAAATAAACCACCAAGAAATCCCTCAACGGTCTTTTTTGGTGAAATACTCGGAAATAGTTTTTGCTTACCTAAATTCTTTCCAACAATATATGCGCCACTATCATTAATCCATATCAAAATAAAAGATCCTAATAATAAAAGTGGTGAAAACGTATTGTGATAATGCGCTATCAGTAATAGAAATATAAAGCTGCTTGACAAATAAAATGTAGTTAGGACGTATCTTTTTGATTCGAATAAGGGTATTTTTCTTGAGGTGAATAAATCTTTTAGCAGTAAAAGATTTACAAAAATTGAAATCACTAAAAGGATTTGAACTGCTTCATCTGCACCTTTTAAATCTGAATTATAAATTGAAAAGAAACAAAAACCAAAATAAAGAACAATAAATATGATGTATTGTATATAAGATTTCAACTTAATTAGTTTGCTAAACTCAATTAAACTTAAAAACCCAAAAACAGCGAAAAGCAGCACTAAAGCGGTTTCGTTTAAGAGCGACGCAATAAGTAAGGCTGCATATACAATACCAGATAATGTTCTAATGAATAATTCTTTCATTATAAATCTTCAAGTAAAAGTAGATAGAGATCTTTTGCACTACTTCCGTAAGTTAAAAAGTCTTTATCATCAGCAGTTTTGAAGTGCTTTATCGTGGTAATATTAGTCGGAATTTTATTTTTGTTTTTTTCCTTAATTCCTTTTAAGCCTTCACCAATATTTTCAACAAATTGACTCGTAGTGGCATATATAATAAAATGATGAGGTAGTTCTTTAAGTTTCTTCTCTGCTATTTGATTTGAAGAGATGAGTAATGAGCCATCATCCGAAATTAAATATTCACAAGTAGATAGAAAATAAGAACTCTCAGAAATTTTATTGGTAGAATTAAGGCTTAAGTCTTTAAATAATTCTTTTAGGCGATCATCTATTAAGAAAGCTTTTTTATCGTGCCAATCATTCTCTGTTAATATGGCATTGAAGCTTTCTTTTATTTCGTCTAAGTTTTCGCAATACAAAAACTTACCTCCATTGGCTTTAAAATTTATTGTAAACCTCTCATCAGCAGGAAGTTTTATTTCTGGCATGTATTTGCCACGCTCTTGATTTGGTACTTGATCTGAAGTCTCAGATTTTTTACCGAAGAGTCTACGAAATATGCTCATTTAAATACTGCTATTATTATCAATATGAGGGATTACTACCAAAGATAAAAAATCTTAAATTAATTACTATTAATTTAAGATTTTTATAAAAATACCGTTGGTTTATTCTTCTTCTTCGGTTAATGTTTTGTCCTTGTCAAACTCTCTTTTACCAAAGATTTTTTCTAGATTATCCTTAAAGATGACTTCCTTTTCAAGCAAGACTTCCGCAAGCTCTGTAAGTTTATCCTTGTTTTCTTCAAGCAGTTTTACTGCTCTATCATACTGCTTTTCAATGATATCTGAAATCTCCTTATCAATTAATACAGCGGTTTCTTCACTATATGGTTTTGTAAATCCATATTCAGATTGACCTGATGAATCATAATAGGTTAAATTACCTACTTTGTCACTTAAACCATAAACCGTCACCATAGCTCTAGCTTGTTTAGTTACTTTTTCTAAGTCACTTAAGGCACCAGTCGAAATCTTGTTGAAGATTACTTGCTCAGCGGCTCTACCACCAAGTGCAGCACACATTTCATCAAGCATTTGTTCTGGTCTTACTATTAGTCGTTCTTCTGGTAAGTACCAAGCGGCACCAAGAGAGCGTCCTCTAGGTACAATAGTTACTTTTACTAAAGGTGCTGCATGTTCAAGCATCCAGCTTACTGTAGCGTGACCTGCCTCGTGGAAAGCGACAGCTCTTTTTTCTTCAGGAGTTATGATTTTATTTTTCTTTTCTAAACCACCAATAATTCTGTCTACAGCATCTAAAAAGTCTTGTTTGTTAACCGCTTTCTTTCCCTTTCTTGCAGCTATAAGTGCTGCTTCGTTACAAACATTAGCTATATCAGCACCAGAAAACCCTGGTGTTTGCTTGGCAAGGAAATCGACATCTAAAGTTTCTTCCTTTTTTAGTGGACGCAGATGCACTTCGAAGATCTCCTTACGCTCTCTTACGTCTGGTAAATCCACATAAATTTGTCTGTCAAAACGCCCTGCACGCATTAAAGCACTATCTAAAACGTCAGCTCTGTTTGTAGCTGCTAAAACAATAACATTAGTGTTTGTCCCAAAACCATCCATTTCGGTAAGTAATTGGTTTAAGGTGTTTTCGCGTTCATCATTAGAACCAGAGAAGTTGTTTTTACCTCTTGCTCTACCTATAGCATCAATTTCGTCAATAAAGATAATTGACGGTGATTTTTCTTTAGCTTGCTTAAATAGATCTCTTACACGAGACGCACCTACACCTACAAACATCTCAACAAAATCTGAACCA
>CAZFEV010000052.1:0-14374 GCA_964517835.1 uncultured Flavobacteriaceae bacterium
CTGTTGATTAAACAAGCAGTGCCTGCATCGATAGGTATATTGGTAATGTCCTTAAACATCTTAGTGGATACGATATTTGTTGGCAATTGGATAGGTCCTAATGCCATAGCCGCCATAAATGTAGTACTACCAGTTTCCTTTTTTATCGCAGCATTAGGTATGGCAATTGGTATTGGTGGTTCTTCAATTATTTCTAGAGCCTTAGGTGCTAATAATAGAGAAAAGGCATTAACCACGTTTGGCAATCAAATTACACTAACGTTATTATTAACGGTTTCGTTAGTCATTCCCGGATTGTTATTTGTGGATAGCATTATTCCGGCTTTTGGTGGAAAAGGCGCTATTTTCGAACCTGCGAAAATTTACTACGTAATTGTACTTTACGGAATTCCATTCTTGGCATTATGCATGATGGGAAATACGGTGATTCGCGCTGAAGGAAAACCTAAATTTGCTATGTATGCTATGATGATTCCTTCTGTTGGGAATTTACTGCTAGACTATATTTTCATTAAACTTTTGGGATATGGCATGCATGGAGCCGCTTGGGCAACCACAGGTTCTTATATCCTTTGTCTGGCTTTTATATTTTGGTTTTTTCTTTCTAAGAACTCGGAACTTAAAATTACCGATTGTTTCTACAAGTTAAAATTACCGATTGTTAAGGAGATCTCGAGTTTAGGTTTAGTAACCTTGGCAAGACAGGCAGTTGTAAGTGTTACTTACCTTTTAATGAATAATATTTTATTTGATTTTGGTGGAGAAACTTCAGTTACTGCCTATGCAATTGTAGGTAGAATGATCATGTTTGCTTTATTCCCAGTATATGGTATAACACAAGGATTTTTACCAATTGCTGGGTTTAATTATGGTGCAGAAAAATATAAGCGTGTAAGAGAAACCATAATGACTGCTATTAAATACGGTATTGCATTAGCATGTATTGTATTTGCATTATTAATGTTATTTCCAGAGGCAATTACGAGTCTTTTTACTACTGATGCTGAGGTGTTAGAAAAAACACCGCCAGCAATGCGCTGGGTATTTGCAGTGACCCCAATTATCGGAATTCAATTAATTGGAGCAGCTTATTTTCAGGCTATCGGAAAGGCAAAACCGGCGCTGCTTCTTACCTTATTAAGGCAAGGCATATTTTTCATACCGTTAATATTTATTTTGCCAAAGTTTTATAGTGAGCTTGGTGTCTGGATGTCTTTTCCAATTTCAGATGTCTTAGCAACGCTTGTAACCGTTTACTTTTTGCACCGTGAGGTAAAGTTAAATTTATTACCAAAAGAAATAGACTAATTTATAATCCTTAATTTTAGGATGAAATAACTAACCAAAACTGAAGATGAAGAATTACATGTTTTTAGCATTCGTGCTATCTTTTTTCTGTCTAGAAATTAACGCCCAATCTTTTGATGAATCAAATTATGGAGCCTTAGAATATCGATTAGTCGGACCATTTAGAGGTGGTAGATCTGCGGCTGTTACAGGTGTACCTAACCAACCTAATTTATTTTACTTCGGTTCTACTGGTGGAGGCATCTGGAAAACAACCAATGGAGGTCGTCAATGGGAAAATATTTCCGATGGTTTTTTTGGAGGAAGCATAGGTTCTATCGCGGTGTCTAAAAGCGACCCAAATGTTATTTATGTTGGTGGTGGAGAAAAAACAGTTAGAGGAAATGTGTCTTCTGGTTATGGTATTTGGAAAAGTGAAGACGCTGGTAAAACATGGACTGCTTCAGGATTATCAAAATCCAGACATGTACCACGTATTGCAATTCACCCAACCAATCATAATATTGTTTATGCTGGTGTTTTAGGTAATATTTATAAACCAACACAAGAGCGTGGAGTGTATAAAAGTATTGATGGTGGAAAGACTTGGAAAAAGGTGTTATTCTCTAATGAGCATGCTGGCGTTGTAGATTTAATTATTGATCCAACGAACCCAAGGATTTTATATGCATCTACTTGGCGCGTACAGCGCACACCTTACAGTTTAAGTTCTGGTGGTGAAGGTTCAGCCTTATGGAAAAGTACAGATAGTGGAGAAACTTGGACAGAAATATCTAAAAAAGATGGTTTTCCTGATGGTATTTTAGGCATTATAGGTGTTACGGTTTCACCAGTAAATAATCAACGTGTGTGGGCAATTGTTGAAAATAAAGACAAAGGTGGTTTATACAGAAGTGAAGATGGTGGAGAAACTTGGAAGCAAGTCAATAGCGAACGTAAGTTGCGCCAACGTGCTTGGTATTATACTAGAGTTTATGCTGATACCGAAGATGTGAACACGGTTTATGTCCTTAATGTAAGATACCATAAAAGCACCAACGGAGGATCTTCATTTAGTACGTATAATGCACCACATGGTGATCATCACGATTTATGGATAGCACCAGAAAATTCGAAACGAATGATTATTGGCGATGATGGTGGAGCACAAGTGACTTATGATGGTGGAGAAACCTGGAGCACCTACCATAATCAACCAACATCACAGTTTTATAGAGTGACGACTGATAATGCTTTTCCATATCGAATTTATGTAGCACAACAAGACAATTCAACTATTAGAATTCCACATAGAACAGACGGCTATTCAATTACTGAAGACGATTGGGAAAGTACAGCTGGTGGAGAATCAGCACATATAGCCATTGATCCAGAAGATAATGATATTGTGTATGGTGGAAGTTATGATGGGTTTTTAACTAGAGTGAATCATAAAACAGGAACTGTCAGAGCTATTAATGTCTGGCCAGATAACCCAATGGGTCATGGAGCAGAAGGTATGAAATATCGCTTTCAATGGAATTTCCCTATCATTTTTTCAAAGCATAATCCAGATAGGTTATATACCTTTTCTCAACATGTACATGTTACTGAAAATGAAGGACAATCTTGGGATATTATCAGTCCAGATTTAACACGTAATGACCCTGAAAAGTTAAAATCTTCTGGTGGACCAATTACACAAGACAATACATCGGTAGAATATTATTGTACCATTTTTGCAGCACAAGAATCTGCTTTAAAAGAAGGTTTACTTTGGGTTGGTAGTGATGATGGATTAATTCATGTTACAAAAGATGGGGGAAAAACTTGGGATAATGTTACGCCCAAAGGCATGCCAGAATGGATGATGATTAATAGTATTGAGCCAAGTGTTTTTGATGAAGGTACTTGCTATGTGGCTGGCACAAAGTATAAAACAGGAGACTTTGCGCCGTATTTATACAAAACTACAGATTATGGCAAAACTTGGAAAAAAATCACTAATGGTATTAATGAAGAACATTTTACAAGAGTGCTAAGAGAAGACCCAAAGCGTAAAGGATTATTGTATGCTGGTACAGAAACAGGTATGTACATCTCATTTAATGACGGAAAAGATTGGAAACCATTTCAGTTAAATTTACCAATTGTGCCAATTACAGACGTAACTATAAAAGACAATAATTTAATTGTAGCGACTCAAGGTCGTAGCCTTTGGATGATTGACGATTTAACAGTAATACATCAATTATTCGATGCAGATTTAAGTAAGAATGTGCTATTCAAGCCAAAGAACACTTACAGAATGCGAGGTGGAAGTTTTGAAGGCAACAAAACGTCTGGTACCAATCATCCTAATGGTGTCATGACATATTTTAATTTGAAAGATTTTAAAGATGAAGATAAGGTGTCTTTAACCTATTTCGATGTGAAAGGTGATACCATTAAAACCTTTTCAACTGATGATAAAAAGAATAAACTTGAAGTAAAAAAAGGTGCCAATCAATTTGTGTGGAATATGACTTATGATGGCGCAGAACGACTTGAAGGTATGATTTTATGGTGGGCAAGTTTGCAAGGCCCAAGAGCCATTCCAGGTGAATATAAAGTCACTCTAAGAGTGGAGTCTAAATCAGACGAAACTGTCACATCGAGCGCAGTCGAGATGTCTCAAAATTTTACAATTTTAGCAGACCCAAGAGCAGAAAGTACTTTAGCAGATATGAAGGCACAGTTCCAATTCATTAAAGATGTGAATGAAACCATGGATGAAGCTCATAAATCTATTAAGAAGATTAGAAAAATAAATAAGCAACTATCTGCTTTTCAAAAGCAATACAAAGATGATGATAATGTGAAAGAATTGGTTGAAAAAGCAAAAACACTGCAAGATCAACTTTCAGAAATAGAGAAAGCACTATATCAAACCAAAAACAGAAGTGGTCAAGACCCTTTAAATTTCCCGATTAGGTTAACCAATAAATTAGGGCATTTAAATTCTCTTGTAAGCATGGGAGATTTTGCGCCTACAGCACAAGACATCGCCGTTAAAAATGAATTAACTGCTAAGATAGAAAAGGAATTATCTGCTTTTGATACCATTTTAAATGATGAGGTGAAAGCATTTAATGCAGCGTTCAATTCAAAAAAGTTGAATTATTTATTTGTTGAGGAATAAAATCTAATTTTGTCATGCTGAATTTATTTCAGCATCTTTTCAATAAAAGTAAATTTTGAGAAAACACTTCGAAAAGCTCAGTGTGACAATAAATTAAGTTTATGGAGTACTACAGTTACATAAAATCCCTACACCTCATTTTTGTGATCACATGGTTTGCAGGCTTGTTTTATATACCAAGACTATTTGTTTATCAAATTGAAGCCTTTCATAAACCATCACCAGAAAAGGAAATATTAGGAAAGCAATTAAAACTTATGGCCAAGCGTTTATGGTTTATCATTACATGGCCATCAGCAGTTTTAGCAACCATATTTGCTATTTGGTTATTGATTTTGGTTCCGACATGGTTAGAAGAAGGATGGATGCATGTAAAACTAACTTTCGTGGTTTTATTATTCCTTTATCAATTTAAGACACATGTGTATTATAAACAGTTGCAACGCGATGAGATTAAAGTGTCTTCAAATTACATGAGAATGTGGAATGAAGGCGCAACTTTTATTTTGTTTGCTGTGGTGTTTTTAGTGATTTTAAAAAGTGCTCTCAATTGGATTTTTGGTGTGATTGGTATTATAGTATTAGGAATTCTTTTAATGCTAGGTTTTAGACTGTACAAGAATATAAGAGCTAAAAATCCAGATGCATAACCTAAAAATATCAATTTCTAAATCTCAAATTCCAAAGACTATTATTTGGAATTTTATTTTTTGAGATTTGAAATTTGCACATTGTGCCTTTGGTGCGATTATTGCTATATTTAAAGCATTATAAATCCTACATGAAGCTAAAAAAACTATCCTTAAGGTCTAGAATATTCATTGCCATGATTCTTTTGGTATTGTTAGCTTCGGTTCTAATTGCCGCTGTAACCATATACCAGTATAATGAGGAAGCAAAAGATTATCATAGAGAGCGATTAGAACGTAAGGAAAAAGCCATCCGAAAGAGTATCAGCTCTACGATTCAAAAAACAACATATCCGGTAACTACAGAAAATATTCCACTCATTTTTAGAGAGGCTATTTTTGAAATAGATGCCATTCATAGTCTACAGATTAACCTATATGATCTTGAAGGTCAACTTTTAAAATCCTCTAAAAGAACCATACAAAGAGATACTACTGAGCAATGTCTAGATGCTGAAATATTAAACGCATTATCAAATACCGTTGAGCATCGTCATGTTATTAAAACAAATGAAAATGGACAAGTTTTCCAGTCGTCTTATTCATACATCACAGATGAAAAATTTAAAAACTTAGCTATTCTAAATTTACCTTATCTAGAAAACGATGATTTTTTAAATAAGGAATTGAATGAATTCTTGTTGCGCTTAGGCTATGCCTATTTAGCAATGATTTTGGCAGCAATTGTATTTGCTTACTTTATTTCAAAATACATCACAAAGTCGCTAAAAACTATTAGTGATAAGATGAATGAAATACGACTTGAAAAACGAAACACAAAAATTCAAATTGAATCAACAAGTGAAGAGATAGAAACATTGGTGAATTCATACAATAGTATGATAGATGAGCTTGAAGCGAGTGCCGTAAAATTAGCGACTAGCGAGCGCGAACAAGCATGGCGAGAAATGGCTAAGCAAGTTGCGCATGAAATCAAAAACCCGCTGACACCGATGCGATTAAGTGTGCAGAGTTTTCAAAGAAAGTTTAATCCTGAAGACGACAATATCCATCAAAAAGTTGAAGAGTATAGCAACACTTTAATTCAACAAATTGATACCATGAGTTCTATAGCTTCGGCATTCTCTAATTTTGCAAAAATGCCAGCGCAAAAAAGTGAAGAGTTAAACGTAGTTTATATTGTGAGGCTGGCTTTAGATATATTTAATGAACACTATATTTCATACGAAGCCTTAGAGGATGAAATCATTGCAAAGTTTGATAGAACACAACTGATTAGAGTGGTAACTAATTTGGTGAAAAATGGTATACAAGCCATGCCAAATGATAAGATTGATCCAAGAATAAAAGTCAAGGTGTTTTCTGAGAATGATTTAGTTAAAATCACTGTAGAGGATAATGGCATTGGAATTTCAGAAGAGACAAAGCCAAAAATCTTCGAACCAAAATTCACCACAAAAACTAGTGGAATGGGACTTGGATTGGCAATGGTAAAAAATATTGTGGAAACCTTTAATGGAAGTATTACCTTTACCTCACAAGAAGATAAAGGCACTACTTTTACAGTTGCCTTTCCTAAAAAATAACTACCATTCCTGCGAAAGCAGGAATCTCACACCAAAGCAAATGTCACACTGAGCGCAGTCGAAGTGCAATAAGAAAAACTATAAATAAACTAACAACTATATGTCTTACAACAACATCCTTTCAGAATTTGAAAATGGTATCACCACAATTACCATAAATAGACCAAAAAAGCTTAATGCTTTAAATAAAGAAACCATTAGTGAACTACATGACGCTCTTGACGCTGCAAATAATGATGCAGATTCAAAAGTAATTGTTCTAACTGGTAGTGGGGAAAAGGCATTTGTTGCTGGTGCAGATATTAGTGAGTTTGCCGATTTTGACGTGGAAGAAGGCGGAAAACTTGCAGCAAAAGGTCAAGAATTATTGTTCGATTTTGCTGAAAACCTCAGCACACCAATTATTGCTGCTGTCAATGGTTTTGCTCTTGGAGGTGGATTAGAATTAGCAATGTCTTGTCATTTTAGAGTGGCTTCTTCTAATGCCAAAATGGGATTACCAGAAACCTCGCTTGGGGTTATTCCAGGATATGGAGGTACGCAGCGTTTACCGCAACTTGTCGGTAAAGGCAGAGCAATGGAAATGGTAATGACGGCTGGCATGATAGATGCTCAGCAAGCTCTAAGCTATGGTTTAGTAAACCATGTTGTAGAACAAGCAGAATTACTACCATTATGCTATAAAATTGCATCAAAAATAATGCGTAATTCATCAGTGGCTATATCGCAAGCCATCAATGCAATAAATGCTAATTACAAAGATGGCATTAATGGCTATGATATAGAAATTGAGGCTTTCGGTAACTGTTTTGGAACCGAAGACTTTAAAGAGGGCACTACAGCATTCTTAGAAAAACGTAAGGCTGATTTTCCTGGAAAGTAGTGAAATAAGCTATTAGCAAGTCATTTCCATTTCAACATCTACATTAGATGTATTATAAGATCTTTCATCAATAAGTCTATGTAATACGTAAAATGGACTTAGTACCAATAAAAGTAATAGTATTATTGGACTAAAAATTAAGATAAGGGCATACTTAGTTTTCATAATTCTATTTTTTGCAAATTTTAAAAATATTTAAACGTCTGTAAACAAGTATATTAACAAAAATATATGCAATATTTGCAAACGGGTTTAACATATTATTGCGTTAATACAAGTAAACATCAAGATATGTTTAGTGACACATCTTGATGTTTTTGTTTAGTTTTAAATGGGTTATTAAATTTCAAAGTTTTCTGTGTACACTCTTTTATCAGATGTAATAACAGCAGTGTAAGAACCTCTTTTTATGTTATCAAGTTGGTAAACTCTGTTTAAAACTGCATCTCCTTTAATAGTGTCTTCATAGATTAATTCATCTTCAAAATAAAGCTTAACCGACATTGCTTTAGTGCCAGATGCTATTTTAGAGATGATTATTTTATTCTCTTCAGTTCTTACAACTGGTTTGAATAGTTTGGTTTTACTTTCAGGCAGATGCTTAACCATTTGATTTTTGACTTCTATTGAGGTAAGTTCAATTTCAAATCCTCGGCTAATCTCAACTGAGTAAATCCCATTTTTTAGATGAGAAAAATCATAGACCTTAGTAAGGTCATTACTAGTTTTTAATTCACCACTATAAAGTACAGTGCCGTTATGGTCTGTAATGATGATATGGCTTCCTTTATTAATAAGTTCAGAATTTTTAGAAACAACACCATTAGATCTTGTGTTTGCTCCTGCGCTTAATGTTCCAAACATTAATGCAACTACTAAAATTTTGTTTACTATTTTTTTCATTTTCAATACGTTTTATGAACAAGGCATTCTTGTTTTAAAAAATGGTTGTTCTAATTCAACGGGACAAAATTATAATGAGAATATGAGCTGAAAAACATCAGTTTTGGCAAATATGTGTCCTAAATTAACTTAACAAACATCAATTTTTGCATAAAAAGTTAAAATAGTACATAATCGAGATAAATGACAATACGATAGTTAAAAAATAACTGAACTTTTCAATAGTATATCTAATGCTTGCTGCTATAAAAAGGCTAATAAAGAAAAAGGAATTAAAATGAGGGCAAAAATAAAATGGGCCGTAAGGCCCATTTTATAACTAAATAAATAACTAATATATAAACAACAAATTTATATTCTAATGTGTGTTTTTTGCTCTACCGTTCTTTCTTATCCTTCTGCTAAGAGCAACGTAAAATCAGTTCAAATAATCTTACAGAACAAAATTAATACTTCTTATGCATGCATAGAACAAGAATATTGGCTTATTTGTGTGCTATTTTAACTCTTTACGATAAATTAACATATGATAATGATAATTTAGTGTATATTAGAGATAATTGTAGATAGAATTCAATTTCTATTTAGAAGTATCTTTGCATTATTGCTATTTGTTATGAAAACAAGAAAACCTACTTTAGAGAAGATAAGTCCTGAGTTTGGTAGTTCTTTACGAGTCATTAAAAACGAAGCTTATATTGGTGAAAACAAACCTTTTTGGCATTTTCATCCAGAGCTTGAGCTAGTTTACGTAAATAAAGGAAAAGGAAAACGTCACATAGGCAATCATTTATCATATTTTAATAATAGTCAGCTTTTATTAATTGGGTCTAATCTACCGCATCATGGTTTTACAGACAGACTTACTGTTAACGGTTCTGAGACTATCGTACAATTTAGACCAGACTTTTTAGGTGAACAATTTTTTAGTGCTCCAGAAATGGAAACCATTAATAATTTATTTGAGCGCGCCAAGAACGGATTGTTATTTGGAATTAAAACCAAGCAAAAGTTAGGGCAAAAGATTTCGAAACTTCCTGAAAAAAAAGGATTTAAAAAGATTTTAGTGCTTTTAGAAATTCTACATAGTTTGTCTAAAACTGATGATTACACCATTTTAAATGCTGATGGTTATACCTTTGAAACGCAACCGCAAGACAGTGCCAAAATAGATAAGATTTTTGCACATATTAATGACAATTTTAAAGAGCATATAAGTCTAGACGAAATTGCTGATGAGGTTAGTATGACAGTGCCAGCGTTTTGTAGATACTTTAAAAAAGTAACCGGTAAAACATTTACTAAGTTGGTTAATGAATACCGTGTAGTACATGCTACAAAACTCTTATCAGAAAGCCAAATGAGTATTACTGACATCAGCTACGAATGTGGCTTTAATAACTTTTCGCATTTTAATAAGTTATTTAAAGAATTTACCGGTAAAAGTGCTTCAAAATATAGAAGTGAGTTGAAGTTAGTGGTGCAATAAGTAATTGTTGTGAAAGTTAGAATCACAACAAAGTAATTACTTTTCACCGTCCCACTCAGCGTAAAATTGATCGAGAAAGTCTTCCATATATTTATGTCTCGATGCAGCTATGCGCCTACCTGTTTTGGTATTCATTTGATCTTTAAGTAAGAGTAATTTCTCGTAGAAGTGATTAATAGTAGGCGCTTTAGCTGACTTATACTCTTCTTTTGTCATATTTAGGTTTGGTGCTATATCTGGATGATATAGTGCTCTGTTTTTAAACCCACCATAATTAAAACATCTCGCGATACCAATGGCACCTATAGCATCTAATCGGTCAGCATCTTGAACAACTTCCATTTCCTTTGAAGTAAAAGAAGTATTTAAGTCAAAAGAGTTTTTAAAAGACATGTGTTCAATAATATTTGTCACATGTTCTATAATGATACTATCTACATTTTGTTTGAGAAGAAATTCACTTGCTTTTCTTGGACCTATGGTTTCGTCACCATTATGAAATTTAGAATCTGCAATATCATGTAGTAATGCTGCTAAAGAAACAACGGTTACGTCAACATCTTCACTTTTAGAAATAAGTTTAGCATTGTTATAAACCCTTTGCGTATGAAACCAATCGTGTCCTCCTTCAGCATTTTGTAATTCTTGTTTTACAAATGCTATGGTAGTTTCTATTAGCTGGTTTTTGGTCATACTACTATACTTTGCTTTACCTGAGCTTCAACAATTTTAATGAGTTCGTTTTTATCCTCATACTCATCAATAGGTATTGGTTTGTGAACTGAGTAAGTAATATTTGCACCTAAACCCATAGGAAATTTTCCATATCTCAACGTTTTCCAGGAATTATTGATGGTAACTGGAACAATCAACGCATTGGGTGCATGTTCAATCATGGATAATAAACCTCTTGTTTTAAATGGCTTTGGATTGCCATCTCTGCTTCTAGTACCCTCAGGAAAAATAACAGCTGCCCAATTATTTTTTGAGACACGTTTTGCAAAATTTTCAATAGCTTTTATGGAGCCTAAAGCATCTTTTCTGTCAATTAATACAGAACCTCCATGCCTTAAATTATAGGATACACTAGGTATGCCTTTCCCAAGTTCTTTTTTACTTATAAACTTAACATGGTGCTTTCTCATAAACCATATAAGAGGTGGAATATCATACATACTTTGATGATTGGAAACGATAATTAGAGGTATTCCTTTTTCAATGGTATATGGGTTAGTAAAAGTAAACCTAGTGCCTAAAATATTAAGACAACGTAGTAAAAAAAACTGCAGGCAATCCACACTTACTTTGTGCGCTTTGTAACCGAAGATATTATTGCAAACCCATTGTATTGGATGAAATATAACCAAGGTTAGTCCAAAACAAATAAAATAGATTATAGTCAGTGGATAAGCTAATAGTTTCTGCATGTTGCAAATGTAAATCAATGGATAAAAAGCACAAAAAAACCACGAATTAATTCGTGGTTTTAATTTCTCTTTTTCATTAAGATTTTTAGCAATGCTCGTTGTAAGCATCCATAAGGTTTTCTGCTATTAATTCTGCAGGGCGACCCTCAATGTGATGACGCTCTAGCATATGAACCAATTCACCATCTTTAAATAATGCCATACTTGGCGAACTTGGTGGAAAAGGAATCATATATTCTCTTGCTTTATTTGTAGCTTCTTTATCTACACCTGCAAAAACAGTGACTAAGTTATTAGGACGTTTAGCATTTTCTAAACTCATAGTAGCACCTGGTCTTGCATTTCTTGCTGCACAGCCACAAACAGAATTTACAACTACTAACGTTGTACCTTCCTTAGCAATTGCGCTGTCAACGGCTTCTACAGTGTGTAGTTCTTCAAAACCTACTTTTGTTAAATCTTCGCGCATTGGCTTTACTAATTCCGCTGGATACATATTTAATATTTTTAATTATCAGTTTCACAAAGCACAAAGATATATAATGTGTAACAATTACCTTAAGTAATACACTAACTAATAGTATATTTATGCATTCATAAAATCTATAGTTAAAATATGAGTTTTGCAAAGTGGATTGGTGGAGCTATTGGCTGGTCTTTTGGAGGTCCAATAGGTGCTATTATAGGAATAGCCTTAGGTAGTTTTGTTGATAATATGTCAGGTGATGGCACTCCATTAATAGGTGATAGACCTTCAAGAAAAAAATCTAGAAGAGATCCTTACAGAGCGCGTCCAAAACAGACCAGAAGAGATCAGAGACCTAAAACCCAATCGGGTGATTTTGAGGTTAGTCTTCTTATTTTGGCCTCTATAATTATTAAGGCAGATGGCAAACAAGATAAACGCGAATTAGACTATGTTCGTCAACAGTTTCGCAACATGTATGGTGTAGATCGGGCAAATCATGCATTTGAATTATTTAAACGTGTGAGTAAGCAAAATATCTCTATGCGTCAGGTTTGTATGCAAATAAAACAAATGATGGACCACGCATCTCGTTTACAGTTATTACACTTTCTATTCGGTATTGCAAAAGCCGATGGACATATTGCTGAGGTTGAATTGAAACAGATATATACCATGTCTGGATACTTAGGCATTAGTAGTAAAGATTTTGAGAGTATTAAATCTATGTTTTATGATGAAACTAATAATGCTTATAAAATCTTAGAAATAGATAAAAATGTTTCCGATGATGAAGTCAAACGTGCCTATCGAAAAATGGCTAAGAAGTATCATCCAGATCGTTTAAGTCATTTGGGAGAAGAACATCAAGAAGGTGCAGAGGAGAAGTTTAGACAAGTGCAAGAAGCTTATGATCATATTCAAAAAGAACGTGGATTTAAATAAGCTTAGTTTTATTGAACGGGTATCGAAAAACTAAAAGTAGACCCTTTGCCTAGTTCACTTTCAGCCCATATTTTCCCATTGTGTTTGTTTACAAACTCTTTGCAAAGTAATAATCCAATACCAGTGCCTGTTTCATCATTTGTGCCAGGTGTTGTAAAGCTAGATTCAATTTTAAACAGTTTATCCAGCTCTTTACTCGTCATACCTTTTCCATCATCTTTAATAGAAAAAGTAATCTCTTCTGGACTTTGTTTAAAGGAGATGAAAATATTTCCGTTCTGATAAGTGAATTTAATGGCGTTAGAAAGCAAGTTACGTACTATTGTATTTAACATATGTTTATCTGCAGTAATACTTTCAAAATCATCATGAAAAGTAGAAATAGTAATATGTTTTTTATCAAGCTTTCCTTGAGCTAAGGCTATATTTTCTTCAATTAATGCTTTAGCAGAAAATGTAGTAGGGTTAAATACAATGCCTTCTGTTTGAGATTTTGCCCATTCCATAAGATTTTCAAGAACTTTAAATCCTCTTTCTGAAGACTGTCTCATCTCTCTTACAAAATCTATAATAATATCCTTGTCTAAATCTTCTTTGTTACTCTCAACAGATTCGGCAAGTTGTATCATTTGGATTATTGGAGATTTAAGATCATGCGCTACTACTTTAAAAAAAATATCTTTTGTGTTGTTTAAGTCTTTAACCAATTTTAAGTTTTGTTCTTGTATAGAAAATAGCAGTAAAAGTGGAAAAAAGTAGGTAATAAGTAAGTAAGAAATCGCCCAGATTATTTGAACAATATTGTCTTGAAACATATAAAGCTCACTTCCCATTATTGATTGTACTGCTCTATTTCCATTCGCAAAAACACAGAACAGCGCAATGATACCTACTACATATTGTGGCCTACTTTGATTGCTGTCAAATATGGTTTTGTAAAACAGAAACAAAAACAAACTACTCAGAAATAATCCGTTTAAGAATACACGATACATTACATTATTTATAAAACACGTGTATAATACAAATGCTATAAAAGTAATAATCATGAGTCGTTTAAACTGAATAGAAGTTTTGACTTTGTTAATATATGTAATACTATATACTAAAAATGCTATACCAAAATAATGTGTGAGAACTGAAGATAATAACAAGAAATTACTATGAGACTTCACTTCAAGGTATCCAAATAAAGTGGCTATGAGTTCTAAGAGAATACCATAGATAAAAATCTTGATTTTATTCCCTTCTGTATTCCGATTGTAAATATTATAGCTAAAAATTATCAAGGATATAATATGACCAAAAAGAATGGTTAAGAAAAGTGTCTTAATATGAATTTCTGGCATATAAACAAGATTAACAGAGTAACTGCAATATAATAATTATATCAATTCGTGGTTTCAAGTATCACTGTATTCAATGACAGTGCAATTAATTAGCTCTATTTTTATTTCTTTAAATATATTTTTAGACATATCTAAAAATAGAATTATATTTGCAAAAAAAATTGAAAATGAGATTATCTATTATTGTTTTTTTACTTGCTATTAATAC
>CAZFEV010000053.1:0-14171 GCA_964517835.1 uncultured Flavobacteriaceae bacterium
CAGTCTTTTGATCGAAGGTGAAATTTCCGTTTTTATCCTTTAATGCAATCAATTTAT
Organism: uncultured Flavobacteriaceae bacterium; assembly: GCA_964517835.1. GTDB lineage: Bacteria > Bacteroidota > Bacteroidia > Flavobacteriales > Flavobacteriaceae > Winogradskyella. Next base: position 58 of record CAZFEV010000053.1, read on the forward strand.
ACGTTCCTGCTTTAATATTATCAATACTAAATGTGGTTACACTGTCAAGCGTATTGGTAACATAAATTGGCTTTTCTTTAAATACTATGGAATCGGTATATGTAGAATCTACATCGTACAACATCACTGAAATGAAAGGATCTGGCTCCTGCATTAAAGCATCCTTTACATAGCCTTTTACAGATAAAGAGTCTATAGTCTCGCCTGTTGAAAATACATATCTGTAGTATGGATATGGATTTTCCTCGTTATTATCTACAATACTTTCCCCAAAATTAAAAGCATAAGTTGTATTTGCTTTTAAAGTATCTTTTATTTTGATAGAAATATACTTGCTTGCTCCTCCCATAGGATAAATCACAGGGTCATACTCCATTGGTGGCGATATAATAAGCTGTTTTCTTATATCCTTTATTTTAATGTATTCATCAAAATAAATTTTGATTTCAGCTGCGTTAAAATTAGTTGAGAAATTCTCTGGCACTGATTTTTCAATTACAGGAGGATCTTCATCAATTTCACCACCAGTTGGGGAACCTCTGTTTGCACAACTGGCAAGAATAATTCCCGTAAGTGCAATAAAAAAAATACGCTTTAATGACGTCGTCATCTGAATAGAATAGTTTAGCACAAAGAAACAATTTTAAAAGCTACACACAAAACGCAAAAATTAATTTGCAATTGCCATAGTTGCTAGACTTAACTTAATATTAGGAATTTTTAATAATTGTTTAGAACAAGCCTCAACTGTAGCGCCTGTTGTTATAATATCATCAACCAATAAAATGTGCTTACCATTTAATGAACTATTAGGAGATATATCAAACACTGAATTATCTTCATATCTTGTAGATCGTCCTTTGAACACTTTAGTTTGAGTAGATTTAATGCGTTGTAAAACAGTATCATTATATTCAATATTTAGAGCATTAGCTATTGCTCTGCCAAAACCAGTTACCTGATTATAACCTCGCTTTTTCAATCTAGTTTTATACAATGGCACAGGTATTACAACATCTAATTGTTGATAAGCCTCTAAAGACTGTAATTCTGCTCCTAACCAACTACCTAAAAGTTCACTAATATGCTCATGTCCTTTATACTTTAAGTTGTGTAAAATCTGTTGCACTTTTCCCTTTTTAGAAAAATATAAAAGTGCGGTTGCATTCTCCAACTGCACACGACCATAAAGCACTTTTTTTACATTTTCACAATTATCAAAGTGAAAATTAGTTACAGGTAACTCATGACGACAAGTTATACAAATGCTTGATTCATTGTCTTGTAAGGCATTATCACAAGCCTCGCAAACAGGAGGGAAAAACAGGTTTATCAAATTTTTTATCACTTATATCGAATAAAATAAGATTATGATTCAAGATACTATAATTTCGTCATCAATTAATAGAAATTAATATGTTAGTTAACCCTCGTTTATTTAGCTACAGATTAATTATAGGTTCTTTATTGGTTGTTTTAACTGCACTAGGAGTATATAGTTTCACAAACTATAAATCTATTAAATCCTACGAAAACTTCTTGGTGCAAGAAAAGGTTTTGATAGAAAAAGAACTATCAGAAATCTTGTCTAGTTATGACGAATTAAGCCAAGATTACGATCTTTTGTCTACCGAGCTCCAAGAGGCAAAATTAGAAACTAAAATTGCTTTAGATTCTTTAAGATTATTAAAAGGAGACTTATCAATTATCACGAAGTTTAAAAATCAACTCTCTGTTATTAAAACAAAGAGTCGAGTTTTATTAAGTACCATAGATTCTTTAAATGCTGAAAATTTAAGGCTGAAAGAAGAACAACTGTATGCCTTAAATACAATAGAAAATAAATCTAAAAACATTAACAAGCTTAAAGAGGTTAATGCTTCTTTAAATAAGTCTATAGATGAGGCAGCTGTTTTAAAGGCAAGTCATATTGAAGCAACATCATATAAATTAAAGTCTGGTAAGAAACGTTTCTCGGAAAAAGCAAAACGCGTAAATACCTTAGACATTTGTATTTATTTACCAGAAAATCCATTGACCCAAGAAGGTAAAAAGGACATATATGTACAGATTGTTAGTCCTCAAGGAAATGTCATTGCGGACAAGGGTGAAGTGAGATTTGGGGACACTTCATTACTATATAGCCAAAAAGAAGTGGTGAATTACAATAACGAATCATTAGAATTCTGCTCTCAAGTAGTGGCTGATACCAAAGACCAACCACTTCAAAAAGGCATTTATTACGTTAACGTCTTTCATCAAAATCAAAGAATAGGGTCTACAAGTATTACATTGAAATAATTCTCCCATCATAATTTTTGAAAAACCGTTCTCTTAATTTGAACGGTTTTTTATTTTTGCACCTATGGCAAATGAAGACAAATTCAAAAAGGTAATCTCTCACGCAAAAGAGTATGGTTACGTGTTTCAGAGTAGTGAAATCTACGATGGATTAAGCGCAGTATATGATTATGCTCAAAATGGTGCTGAATTAAAGAAAAACATTCGCGACTATTGGTGGAAAGCCATGGTGCAAATGCATGAAAATATTGTGGGTATAGACGCTGCAATTTTTATGCATCCAACCACTTGGAAAGCTTCTGGTCACATTGATGCATTTAACGATCCATTAATTGATAATAAGGATTCAAAGAAACGCTATCGTGCAGATGTTTTAGTAGAAGATTATTGCGCCAAAATTGAGGCTAAGATTGAAAAAGAAATCAAAAAAGCGGCTAAGCGTTTTGGTGATGCTTTTAATAAAGAAGAATTTGTTTCTACCAACGGAAGAGTTTTAGGCTACAAAGAAAAAATTGACACAATTCTTAAACGTCTTGGTAAATCTTTAGAGAATGAAGATTTAACAGATGTAAAAGCGCTTATTGAAGAACTTGAAATTGCTGACCCAATGACTGGTTCTAAAAACTGGACAGACGTTAAACAGTTTAACCTTATGTTTGGCACTAAACTCGGTGCTAGCGCTGAAAGTGCTATGGACTTATATTTAAGACCAGAAACTGCTCAAGGTATATTCGTTAACTTTTTGAATGTTCAAAAAACGGGCCGTATGAAAATTCCATTCGGAATTGCTCAGACAGGTAAAGCCTTCAGAAATGAAATCGTTGCAAGACAATTCATTTTTAGAATGCGTGAATTTGAACAGATGGAAATGCAATTTTTCATTAAACCAGGCACTCAAAAAGAATGGTTTGACTATTGGAAAGACACGCGCTTAAAATGGCACAAATCTCTTGGAATGGGTGACGACAATTACCGTTTCCACGACCATGAAAAATTAGCGCATTATGCTGATGCGGCTACAGATATAGAATTTAGATTCCCATTTGGTTTTAAAGAATTGGAAGGTATTCATTCTCGTACAGATTTTGATTTAAAACAACACGAAGAATACTCAGGTAAAAAATTGCAGTACTTTGACCATGAAGAAAATTCGAGCTATACACCTTATGTGTTAGAAACCTCTATTGGTTTAGACCGTATGTTTTTAGCTGTGTTCTCTAACAGTCTGCAAGACGAAACTTTGGAAGATGGCAGTGAAAGAACTGTTTTAAAATTACCTGCAGTTTTAGCACCAACAAAAGCTGCCGTATTACCATTAGTTAGAAAAGATGAAGCCTTAACAAAAATGGCAAAAGATATCGTAGATGACCTTAAATGGGATTTTAATGTAATTTACGATGAAAAAGATGCTGTTGGAAGACGTTACAGACGACAAGATGCTGCTGGTACGCCATTCTGTATTACTGTAGATGGTGAAAGTATTGAAAATAATACTGTAACCATTCGTCATCGTGACACAATGGAACAAAAACGTGTAAAGGTTGATGAACTTAGAGATATCATTAAAGCTGAAGTTGATGTGAAACATTGGCTCATGAAGATGAAATAAATACAAACTTTTTAATACCTAACCATGAGAGAACTAAACGACATACTCACTATAATTGACAGTTATATTGGTAGCGCCGCTTGGTTTCCTTATGTACTGCTAGGTACTGGTTTATTCTTTACCATATACTTAAGATTTCCACAAGTTAGATACTTCAGATTTGCACTACGTGTTGTTAGTGGTAAGTTTGACAAAGCTGAGCATGAAGGTGATACCAATCATTTTCAAGCCTTAACAACAGCGTTATCTGGTACAGTTGGTACAGGTAATATTGCAGGTGTTGCATTAGCCATTCATATTGGTGGTCCTGCTGCAGTTTTTTGGATGCTGATGACTGCTGCGGTTGGTATGTGTACAAAGTTTGTTGAAGTAACGCTATCACATAAATACAGAGAAAAAGCCGAAGATGGTACAATGGCAGGTGGCCCAATGTACTACATGAAGAATAAACTGAATATGAAATGGCTAGCCGCCATTTTTGCTATTGCGACAATTCTTTCTTCTTTCGGTACAGGATCTTTACCACAAATAAATAGTATATCTGCATCACTCAATGCTACCTTTGGTTTAGATGAGATGCTTGTTGGCGGTATTTTAGCTGTTTTACTTGGTCTCGTTATTATTGGTGGAATAAAACGAATTGCCGCTGTAACCTCTAGACTTGTCCCTGCAATGGCATTTATTTACCTTGTCGGTGCACTATCAGTGATTATTTATAATTATGAGAATATTATACCTTCATTTATATCAATATTCTCCGACCTATTTACAGGTTCTGCAGCAACAGGCGGTTTTTTAGGTGCGAGTATAGCATTTGCATTTAATAAAGGTGTCGGTAGAGGACTTTTTTCTAACGAAGCAGGACAAGGTAGTGCTCCTATCGCACATGCTGCTGCAAGAGCAAAAGAACCGGTTTCTGAAGGTCTTGTTGCTATTTTAGAGCCTTTTATTGATACTATTGTGATTTGCACTCTGACTGCAATGGTATTATTGTCCTCTGGTGTATGGACAGAAAAACTTCAAAATAAGTTTGATTTTGTTGATATGGAAATTCTTGATGGCACATATTCAGATGCCACAGATGAAGGAAGAACTGCCTTAGGAAATCATATAAGTCAAGAAAAGCCATTACCACTTTTTACAGGACAACTCAATGTTATTGATGGTAAAATACAGGAAGATATCTCAATAATTAATGCTAGATCCTTAGCTGAGGATATTGTCATTTTTAGAAATGAAAAGCCTATCAACGAAGTCATAAATATAACCAACGGTAAACCCGAAGATGTAACTCTTGTTTTTGAAGGAAAATCATTAGTACACAGTGCACCACTAACAGCAGAAGCTTTTACCAGAAGTTTCTTTGGTCGTTATGGCCAGTATATTGTCTCAATAGGTTTATTATTATTTGCCTTTAGCACTGCTATAAGCTGGTCTTATTACGGTGGAAGAGCAATGACATATCTTTTAGGATCTAAATCTGTAGTGTATTACAGAATTGTATATGTGTTTGCTTTTTTTATTGCTTCGTTTGCAGATACTACAGTGATTTGGACACTTTCAGGGATTACAATTGCATTAATGACGGTTCCGAACTTATTCGGAATTCTGATGCTACGAAAAGACATGAAGTCAACTGTTGATAGTTATTGGAGTAACTTTAAAAAAGATTGGCCTGAAGAGAAAACACCTGAATGATAGTCTTTCTTAAAATCTATAAGCTACAGTGATCCCAAACTTTCCAATAAAGTCGTAATCGGTATCACCACTTTCAAATAGATTTCGCCCTATTCCAAAATTAACTTCACCTGTGAGTCCTTTTTTTGTAATCCATTTTCCTCCTAAACCTATTCCCAGAGCAAAGTCAGTCGTCCAATTATCTACACCATCATCAAAAATAAAATCGACATCTCTATTCACTCGATTCAACATTCCAAAACCTTCAAGAAAAAAACCAGCCGCATACTTTTTCCCAAAATAATATCGGTAATACGGCGACGCATAATAACTTATATCATCACTTATCTCAGAATCATATGGTATAAAAACACTTATTCCAACACCAGATTCTTCATCTAACAAATGCTCATATCCTACTTCAAAGGCACCCAATACGAGCATAAAAGCATTGAGTTTTACTTCATGTTTTTTTAATATCTCTTGACTTACAGCTTCTTCATTCTGAGCATTAATAGTACTTATTGAACAGAGCACTACAAATACCAAAAGCATCTTTTTCATAATATTGATTGAATTGATTTAGATAACAATTGCTAACACAATTATAGTTCATAGATACAAAAAAATAAAAATGGTTGCGTGAGAATTATCTTAAAAATAAGCCTTCAACTGTATTGTACCAGTGTGAATGGTGTTAGAAGTCTCTGTTTTTCTTCCAAAGTAGTTAAGATTTAAATCTAAAAACTTGGTCAATTTCTTCTGTGCCAATAAACTCCAAGTAAAGTTCTTATCTGGTTGCAACCCTTCTAGCATTTGATAAGCTACTGGTGTATTGGCATTACCTTCAAAGGCATTTTTGAAATAATTAAACTCGCCTGTCAAGGCAATTTTTTGAGCTTTATTATAGGTAAACGAAAGTCCATAATTATTCTGATCTAAGGTCTCTAAACTTCCAATAGTATTAGTTTTTGTAGTGTATTGATAAAAGACATCGAACTGTGCATTTTCACTAAATACATAAGATAGTTTTGGTTGGAAACTTTCTTCTTCTATTTCAAAATTTCTGTTACTAAAGTTCTCACTAAAACTTTCATCCTTACCTAAGCTCGCAATAACATTAAATAGCCAATTTGTGGCGAACTTATGATTAAACTGTAATTGATGATTCAACAATTTGTTTTCTTGAAAGCCTATTGACAATAAGTTTCTACTTCTGTTAGACAAAAATGTATACGACGTTGTGTAGCGTTGTTTTCCTCTGTTGTAGAATAATACATTTCTTATGCTATTATTCAATGCTAACTCATTCTCTTCATCTTCTACAAAAGGATTGAGGTTAAAGTTATTGCCTTCTCGCCTAAACTTTCTATCTATTAAATACGAAGTCTGATTATAAAAATGTGAAAAGAATTTCTTGGTTTTATTCTCAGATTTCGCCCATTGTATCGGATTAATAGTTATTGCTTGGCTCAATCTATTTTGGTGCGTTTGTACAAACACTTGATTAGGTAGCAGCACTCTAATATAACTGCCTTGGTCTGCAAACTGAGCAATCTCAAACTCGTTGAGTTCTTGTATGTCATTCTCGTTATAATCTATCCAAGTGTATGCACCTTGACCAGCTTCAACCTCAACATAAGTAAAATCTTGTTGCGGTAAGGTACCAGAATTAGTTTCAAAACTGGTATTCCAGAAAATGAGATTATTAAACAATTTTTGATTAAAATTTAAACGGCTATTCAAACTCTGTTCGTCAGGCGAATCTTCTATTACGGCTTTTAAATCTCTATAGTTTACAAAGAGTTGAAGGTTGGTGAATTTATTTTGAATTAATCGCGATTTTAAATAAAAGGTATTAGACCTATTTACACGCTCTAACACGTTATTTCTAATACTATCATTTAAACGTTTGATGTAACCAACTTCTGCAAAAACTTTGGTGCTATCACCAATACCAACAAAGGCTTCATAAGATTGAAACTTTTGACTTAATGGTGTTAATTCTTCAGTTTCTACAGTGGTTTGTTCGTTATCTTCAATAGCAAATTTAGTACCTACCCATTTTTTGTTTTTGCCATACACAGCTCTATTAAATGACCTCAAAAATGTAGACTTATTAATAGTACCTTCACTATTTAAAAAACTCGAATTAGAGAATATATTAAAGTTGCCAAGCTGAAGGTTTGCCTTAAGATTATGTCTGTTACCACTGATATTTTCAGAATAATCAAGAAATTCAAAATTGTAGGATGCCACACCTTTTTTAGAATGCGACAATTGTAATCCTGAAGTCATTAATAGTTGATTCCCAAAGTTCACATTACCTTGGTTGTTTTCAGTGTTATCTAAATTCCAATCACGACTAAATTCTGCTCTATATAAACGCTGAATGGTTCTAAAATTATTTTGAATATAGTCTGCATCTACCAATGCCGAAAGATTCCAAAGACTATCAGATTTTATGAGGTTTTGATTAATCCTGAACTTACCAGCAAAGCCATTATTATCATTATCATCTAAACTTGAAAATAAGTTATTATCGTTTTTGCTTCCAGCCAATTCAAAATAGACATCGGTTTTTTCAGAAGGCTTATATCTTCCATTCAATACCGCAATTTGCAAGCGCTCTGGTGCAACCAATTGTGTTATGGGTTCATAGTTTCCTTGAGGTATGCCACCAATTGGTGCTACATATTCAAAAATATTGCTCACTGCATTCCCATTACTTAACACGTAATTACCTTGATTAGCGCCAACCAAAGTGAACCGAACACTAAACAATTCGTCATCCGGATTTTGTGAGAACACAAAAATGGCTTCACCATCAACTACGTCTTGCCGATAGAGAATTCTATTTTCTGAAAAAGATTCTGGTGTCGCTGAAGGTGCAACCATAAGACTTTCATCATCACCTGCATCAGCCAAAATCTGAGTTTGTTCAACAGATAAGTTTTGTTGTAATGGCTGATTTTTGGCATCACTTTCGGAATAAACCGAGACATTCAGGCTTAACTTTTCGGTATTAAAACTACTGCCACCAAAAACTGTAAAACGGGAATAATTTCGTTCGCTAAATTGGTAATCTACCGTTATTCGCATTTCGGAAGTAATCGGATACGTCGAATTAAAAATAATTTCACCAGCATTGTAATCAATAATGTAATCTCTGTTCTCACCACGTTCTAATGGCACGCCATTAACATAAACCGTTTCACTACCTGAAACAATAAGTACAAATAATTCGTTATTTGGACCACGTAACTTATATGGACCTTGATTACCTTCTTGTGCTGTAAACTGTGTTGTTGTAAACTGTCCTCTTACCAATGCACCAGATGCAAATACAGAAGTTTTATCACTGAGATTAGCATTCACCATCAAGCCTTGTACACGTTTAGAAAATTTAGCGAAGTAACTATTGGTATTCACAAGGTCTATATCACCAGCTCTAATGTTCCAATTGTCACTTAAAAGCTCTATAAACACTTGATCAAACTCATCTAAACGCTGCGAATAGCCGCTTTCTTGTAATGGAATATTAGCATCTTGTATAGATGCTCTTAAGGATACTTTATCACTTAATTTACCAGAAATCTGAAGGTCTAACTCACTATTTAATACAGAGTTTTGATTGTTTCCTATGGTAACACCTCGCGAAATACTTCCAGAAGTTGTTAATCCGTCAAAAGGTGTAAACGTATTTCGTGTATTTGTATTTCGTAGCTTATATAAAGCTTCAGCACCTTTAGACCTATCAACTATAACATTATCATCTAGCTGCTTATATACCTTAGTTATAAAGTCTGGATATTTTAAATATTCAATATCTATAGAATCTAATTCTAAAGGCTTTTTGAATATTAAAATAGACTTGGCAAAATCCACTTTAAAATAGGCAGAATCAAGCACTTTACTGTTTTTTGTCGTAACAATAAATTTTGAAGGATTTATACTTACCGAATCAATTTGAATGGTATCCTTTACTGCAAATCGCTTTTTCTGATATCCATTATTTTTATCTTGGGCAGAACCAAGATAACAACATAAAAGTGTTAGAAAAAGAATCGCTTTTTTCATCTAGAACTATAACTTCTTATCCAGCAAAATATTTTAATGTTAAAATAGCTGCAAAATAATAGTGTAAAAGTAGGGTATTATTTAATTTTGGTCGTTGTCGAGTTATACATCTTGCAGAAGACATATTCATCAAGATGTCAGGTTGAGCATTGGTTGATGTCAAAATATATTTTGATTGAAAGCACACTGCGAAGCAGTCGAAACCACTTCAACAATTAGTAATTTTGTTCTAACCGTACAATTAAAAAGATTACCGCTTTCGCGGCAATACATATGAAAATAGCATCTTACAACGTAAATGGCATTAGAGCTGCCATAAATAAAGGCTTTATTGATTGGTTAAAAGCTACAAATCCTGATGTGATTTGTCTTCAAGAAATCAAAGCAATGAAAGAACAGCTCGACTTACAACTGTTTGAAGACGCTGGTTATAACTACCATTATTGGTTTAGCGCGCAAAAGAAAGGTTACAGCGGTGTTGCTATTTTGAGTAAAACCGAACCGAATCATATAGAATTTGGCACCGGAATAGAATCTATGGATTTTGAAGGCAGAAACCTTAGAGCAGATTTTGATGGCGTTTCTGTTATGAGCATGTATTTGCCTTCTGGCACCAACGATGCTAGATTAGCCCATAAGTTTGAATATATGGACTTAATTCATGATTATTTGAACAACCTCAGAAACGAAACACCAAACTTAGTGGTATGTGGTGATTATAATATTTGTCATGAAGCCATAGATATTCACAACCCAAAGATGAAAGGTGTTTCTGGATTTTTACCAGAAGAGCGCGAATGGCTTGGACAATTTATTGATAGTGGTTTTATAGATAGTTTCAGATATTTGCATCCAGAACGCCAAGAATTCTCTTGGTGGAGTTACAGAGCAAATTCTAGAGCCAATAATAAAGGTTGGAGATTAGATTATGCCATGGTAACAGAGCCTTTAAAAGAAAACATAAAGCGAAGCGTTATACTAACCGAAGCAGTACATAGCGACCATTGTCCAATATTATTAGAATTAGATATTTAAAATATAGATTGAATTATGATTAAAAGAATTTCTTTATTAGCAATCACATTAGCTCTTTTTTCATCTTGTGTATCGAAAAAAATATACACAGAACTTGAAGACAAATATGCCAACTTGAAAAAAGAGAATCGAGGCTTAAACGATGAAGTAGAATCACTTTCTGCTGCAAACACTAAACTCAATAACGACTTAGCGAGTTTACAAACAGCTTATGATAAATCTGTCGCTGAAAGAGACAAATTGCAATCAGATTTAGCGGCTACCAAAACAAACTTAGATAACTTAAAAGCAAGTTACGACGCATTAGAGAAGAACAGTTCTGCTGAAATTGCTAAAAACTCTAAAAAGAACAGAGAACTACTAGCACAGCTTGAGGTGAAAGAACAAGCCTTAGCTTCAGAAAATGAACGTTTAGAAAAATTAAAGAAAGAACTCGAAAATCGTTCTAAACGCGTTGCTGAATTAGAAAGTGTGATTGCTGCTAAAGACGCTAATATGAAAGCACTTAAGGACGCCATTTCTAAGGCCTTAACTGACTTTGAAGGTAAAGGTTTAACTGTAGAGCAACGTGATGGGAAAGTGTATGTTTCTATGGAAAATAAGTTATTATTCCAGTCTGGAAGCTGGGCAGTTGGTTCTCAAGGAAAAGAAGCTGTAAAGCAACTTGGTAATGTATTAGCGGAAAATCCTGATATCGCCATTTTAATTGAAGGTCATACCGATAATGTACCATACAAAGGAAATGCACAACTAAGTGGCAACTGGGATTTATCTACAAAGCGTGCTACAGCTATCGTTAACATCTTAAGAGAGAATAATAGTATAAATCCAGAAAATTTAACAGCTGCTGGGCGTGGCGAATATGCACCAATTGCAACTAACGAGACTGCTGAAGGCAAGGCTAAAAATAGACGAATTGAGGTGATTTTAACACCAAAATTAGACGAGATTTCTAAGTTATTGAATGATATATAATTTGTCATTCCTGCGTCCGCGTTCGCTGAAGCTTTAGCGGAGGCGCAAGGCAGGAATCTCACACACTAAAAACCTTAACATAGATTTAGACCTTTCAAGTTTTAAAAACCTGAAAGGTCTTTTTATTTTTGTTATTATTTTTTCGGTGACTGAGGTTCTCGAAGTCACCAGAATAGAATTATAATGTCATTTCGAGAACCTCAATGACCAAACATTGTCATTCCTGCGACTTGTGCTGAGCTTGTCGAAGCGAGGCAGGAATCTCAACAAAAAATAAAGTTTAACTTAAAAGATTTCCACTTTAGTGGGGAATTCATATGAAATACACAACACTACCACATACAGATATTAAAGTCAGTAAAATTTGCCTTGGCACAATGACTTGGGGAAATCAAAATACACAAGACGAAGGTTTTGCCCAAATGGATATGGCCTTAGACAAAGGTGTCAACTTCTTTGATGTTGCCGAACTTTATCCTGTACCTGCTACTGCAGAAACTTATGCAGATACCGAACGAATTATTGGTAATTGGTTTACTAAAACCGGAAATAGAGATAAAGTCGTTTTAGCAACTAAAATTGCTGGACCTGGCGATTATACGGCTCATATTAGAACAACTGGATTTAGTAAAGCTTCACTTAACGAAGCGGTTGACAATAGCTTAAAACGTTTACAAACTGATTATATAGACTTATATCAACTACATTGGCCAGAACGTCAAACTAATACTTTTGGGATAAGAGATTACAAACATAATCCTAATGATGGTTGGGAAGATAACTTCAATGAAATTCTACACAATCTCGATGAGATTATAAAGTCTGGTAAAATAAGACATGTTGGTATTTCTAATGAGAAAGCTTGGGGAACAATGCGTTATTTAGAAGAATCTAAAACACATAATTTACCAAGAATGATAACCATTCAGAATGCATATTCGTTGTTATGTCGACCTTTTGAAGGTGATTTAGCTGAAGTAGCTCTTAGAGAAAATATTGGGCTTCTCGCCTACTCACCAATGGCTTTTGGTGTGCTTTCTGGTAAATATATTAAAGGTACTGCTGCTGATAATGCAAGATTAAAACTCTTTCCAAGATTTGCACGTTACAGTAGCGAACAATCTACAGAAGCTGCAAAACGTTATTTACAAATTGCAGAAGATAATGGTATGACTTTAGCACAAATGTCTTTAGCTTTTGTTAATCAAAGACCATTTGTAACTAGTAATATTATTGGTGCTACAAATCTTGAACAATTAGAAGAAAATATTGACAGTATAAATATTGAATTGTCTCAGGACATTTTAGACGCTATTGATGCTGTACATGCAGAAATTCCAAATCCTGCACCTTAGATAAATACTGAGGAGTAGAACTAAATAAAAAACCCTTTCCGATATTTCGAAAAGGGTTTTTACTTAGATATTATTTGATTTCGTTACCATCTTTATCAAAGAAATGGTATTCAAGATATGTGTAAGCATCTCTAGGTAAAATCTTTACCCATTTTTTGTGTTCAAAGAACCACTTTGTACGTACTGATGGATACCCTTTGGTTAGAAAGGCAGCTATAAAAGGATGAGCGTTTAGTGTTATCCTTTTATAGTCTTTTTTCAAAAGACGTTCTAGGTCTTGCTTAATGCGTTGCACAACTTTAATTGGTGCCTCGATTTCGTCTCCACCTGCTGAATTAGGATTTTCTTCCTTAGTCTTAATTTTTCGCTCTGGTCTAACTCTTTGTCTTGTAATCTGAACTAAACCAAACTTACTAGGAGGCAATATTTTATGTTTTGCCTTGTCGTCTTTCATCTCTTCTCTAAGATGATTGTAAAGTTGTCTGCGGTTTTCTGGTTTACCCATATCTATGAAATCTACAACTATAATTCCGCCCATATCACGCAATCGTAATTGACGGGCAATTTCTGTAGCAGAGATAAGGTTAACCTCTAGAGCAGTGTCTTCTTGGCTTTTTTCTTTATTTGAACGGTTGCCACTATTTACATCAATAACATGCATTGCCTCTGTATGCTCTATTACTAAATAGGCACCTTTGGCCATAGAAACTGTTTTACCAAAAGACGTTTTAATTTGGCGTTCAATTCCAAATTTCTCGAAAATAGGAACACCATTTTTGTAATACTTTACAATAGACTCTTTCTTTGGTGCAATCTTTTGCACATAATCTTTTACTTGTATATACAATTCTTCATCATCTACTACTATACCAGAGAATGAATCATTAAAAATGTCTCTTAAAATTGAAGACGCTTTATTCATCTCTCCTAAAACTTTTGTAGGATGATGTGCTTTGTATAGCTTTTTACACATTGCTGTCCATCTCGTCAGCAAATTTTGTAAATCATTGTCGAGTTCGGCTACTTTTTTGCCTTCTGCGACAGTACGAATAATAACTCCAAATCCTTTAGGTGTGATACTT
>CAZFEV010000054.1:0-13783 GCA_964517835.1 uncultured Flavobacteriaceae bacterium
TATACACACTTTCCAGGCGTGCGCCTTCGACCACTCGGCCACCTCTCTGTAAATCTTAGTACTAAAATTACAGACTGGCAAATAACGAAAAAAAGTTCAAACACTAAAATTTGAGCCGTTAATTTTAGGTCATTTCACCACGTAGTGGTTTTTCAAAATAATACTGGAATTCCTTAGCCTCTATTTTATAGCCTAATAGATACATTAATTTAGAAACCGCGGCTTCAGTTGTGATGTCTTTTCCTGATATGACTCCTATTTTTTTTAGGTGTGCACTCGTCTCATATTGCCCCATACTTACGCTTCCTCCTGCGCATTGTGTTACATTAACAATATGAATACCTCTTTCAATTGCCTCCTTCAATTCATTGATAAACCAATCTTGAGTAGTTGCATTACCAGAACCATAGGTTTCAATAATTAATCCTTTTAATCCTTCTGTTTTTAAAATTGCTGTAACAATAGGTTGTGAAATACCTGGAAATAATTTCAAAATACCAATGTTAGTATCCATAGCCGTTCTAACGATAAGGTCTTCAGTAAAATTTTCTTTTCTCAAAAACTCTTGATTCACCTTAAGATGGACACCTGATTCTGCTAACGTGGGGTAGTTTGGTGATTCAAAAGCTTCAAAATGCTCTGCATTAATTTTTGTTGTCCTATTGGCGCGATACAATTTATATTCAAAATACAAACACACCTCTCGGATAACAGTTGCTCCATGCTTCTTTAAAGAGGCTATTTCTATTGAAGTAATTAAGTTCTCTTTGGCATCTGTTCTTAAATCACCAATAGGCAATTGGGAACCTGTAAATATGACTGGCTTATCTAAGTTTTCTAACATAAAACTCAATGCCGAAGCAGTATAGCTCATTGTATCACTGCCGTGAAGCACAACAAATCCGTCTGTTTGGGAATAATTAGATTCTATAACCTTAGCGATGTCTTTCCAATATATTGGATTCATATTGGATGAATCTATTGGTGTTTCAAAAGCTATGGTACTTATATCACAATCTAACAATCGTATTTCTGGAATTTTATCTAAAAGACTGTCAAAATCAAACGCTTTTAACGCACCAGTATGTGGATCTTTTATCATTCCGATTGTACCACCAGTATAAATAAGTAATATTTTAGGTTTTTTCATAAAACTAAATTCCAAATACTTCCTTTGAGTTTTGAGTTGTAATTTTAGCTACCTCATCGGCACTAATTCCATAAAGTTCGGATATTTTTTCTAAAACCTTCTCAATATACATACTTTCATTCCGTTTACCTCTATACGGTTTAGGAGCTAAATAAGGTGAGTCTGTTTCTAACACGATGTGTTTAAGATCTATCTGGTTAATAAATTGATCTATTTTACCATTCTTAAAGGTTACAACACCACCAATACCTAATTTCATATTAAAGGAAATAGCTTTATGTGCTTGTTCTAAATTTCCTGTAAAGCAGTGAAAAATACCAAATAAATCGTCTGACTTTTCTTGTTCTAAGACTTGAAAGATTTCATCAAAGGCTTCTCTACAATGTATAACGATTGGAAGCTTGTATTTTTTTGCTAGATTAATCTGATGCTTAAAAGCTTCAATTTGAATCTCTAAAGTCGTTTTATCCCAATACAAATCAATACCTATTTCACCTACAGCACAAAAGTTACGGTTGGCAAGCATTTCTTCTACATGAGCCAATTCTTCCTTATAATTAGCTTTAACATGTGTAGGATGCAAACCCATCATTAAAAACACATGATCTGGAAAGTCCTTTTCTAATTGAAGCATTGCCTCCGTATATGCTGAATCTATAGCTGGTATGAAGAATCTTTCAACTTTAGCATCAATAGCTCTTTGTATCATTTCTGACCTGTCTTCATCGAATGCCTCACTATATAAATGTGTATGTGTATCTGTAATTATCATGCCGCAAAAATAATCGATTAGAGTATTATATTTGTACAAATCTCAAAAATGGAAACATTAAAGGACTTCCTGCTCAACAAAGGATATTCTAGGGTTAAGTTAAAATTGACTAAAACCAATCACTTTGAAATAAAGGCCTCAATAAATGGAGTTAAAGGACGTTTTATTTTAGACACTGGTGCTTCTAGTAGTTGTGTTGGGTTTGAAGCGATAGAACGATTCAACCTAAAAGTAAAAGATTCTGAGATAAAAGCCGTTGGTGCTGGTGCCTCTAATATGACGACTAAAATATCAAACTCAAATAATTTAAAAATAGGTAACTGGAAAAGAAAGCGTGTGGCTTTAATTTTATTTAATCTATCTCATGTAAATAATGGTTTGGTTAGTCATAATGCAGATCCTGTTGATGGTATTATTGGTGCTGACGTATTAAAAAAATCAAAAGCAATTATAGACTACGAAAAAAAGTACCTTTATTTAAAATTGACCGAAACAAGAAAATAAAGATCTAACTTAAGTGAAACCATCAATTATTATAGCAGACGATCACCCGCTAATTCTCAAAGGCCTTGAGGATTTTTTAGAGGAAAACGAATATAATGTTATTGCTAGCGCAAAAAATGGTAAGGAAGCTTTTGCTCTTATTAAAGCTCATCAACCAGATCTCGCTATTCTCGATATTCAAATGCCTTTTCTAACTGGATTAGAAGTTGCTAAAAAATGTAAGACAGAAACATTACAAACTAAAGTAATTCTTATTACTCTCGAAAAAGATGAAAAGACATACAATGACGCTATAAATCTTGGGGTAAACGGCTACATACTAAAGGAATTTGCTCTGGAAGAAATTGAAAACTGTATTGACGCCGTCATTAATAATAGTAATTATTTTAGTTCAGACTTAATAACTCACTTACATAAAAACAAGGAACCTATTAATCTTAGTAAACTTACCAATCATGAAAGAGAAATTTTAAAGCTTATTGCTCAAAACATGATTGCATCTGAAATTGCCGAAAAATTTGGCATATCTAGAAGAACCATAGAAAAACACAAAAGCAATATTATTAGGAAACTTGGCATAGATGGCAAACAAAATAGATTGCTTATTTGGGCTAAAGAAAATGCTGAATTCTTATAGTTGAAAAAAAAATGAAAAATACGTAACGTTACGTATAGTTTTATGCAGAATTCTTTCAGACCTTTACATCATAGGTTTAATGGTTACTATTATTAAACTTTGTTGTTAAGTAAGGGTTAACAACGCGCTATTAATTAGTTCTTAGGGGATTACTCAAGCCTTGACATTCGTCAAGGCTTTTTGTTTTTAATAAATTAAATAAAAAATACGTAACGTTACGTATAGTATTGTGTTACAATTATTTGCAACTTTACAGTGCTATTAATTAATGCCTCGAATTTAAGTTCCCAAAAAGCTCTGGATGTTCATGGTTATATAAGTTCAGAGCTTTTTATATAATTAATTTAATCAATTGCACGATGAATAATAATACTACAACTTCAAAAGACAAGCTATTAATTGTATTACTTGCATTAAGCTCATTAATTGTAATTTTCATTAACGTCGCAGTTAATTTTTTATAAACATGTTTTAGTTAGTAAGGCAAAACAATTATTAAAAAAAAGCGCAACTATTTAATAGTTGCGCTTTCTTATATCTTGAATACTTAGACTTTTTACATCTCAAGGGCTTTCTTAGGATCATTGTCCATCAGCAATTCAGCCGGATTTTCTAAAGCTTCCTTAACCGCTACCAAGAAACCAACTGATTCTTTACCATCAATAATTCTGTGATCGTAAGATAAGGCCACATACATAATTGGTCTTATTTCAACATTACCATTAACGGCAACAGGACGCTCCACAATGTTGTGCATACCTAAAATACCACTTTGAGGTGGATTAATAATCGGCGTAGATAACATACTGCCAAATACACCACCATTAGAAATAGTAAATGTTCCACCTGTCATTTCATCTACAGTAATTTGCCCATCTCTAGCTCTTAATGCTAAACGCTTAACCTCTGCTTCAACACCTCTAAAGGTCAAATTCTCAGCATTTCTAATTACCGGTACCATTAATCCTTTAGGACCAGAAACTGCGATACTAATATCACAGAAGTCATAAGATACCATCTCCTTACCATCAATCATAGAGTTTACAGCAGGATACATCTTAAGAGCTCTTACAACAGCTAATGTGAAGAAACTCATGAAGCCTAAACTTACACCATGTTTAGCTTTAAACGCTTCCTTATATTCTTTACGTAAGTTGAATATTGGCGACATATCAACTTCATTGAAAGTCGTTAACATTGCCGTGGTATTCTTAGCTTCAACTAAACGCTCTGCAACCTTTCTTCTAAGCATTGATAATTTAGAACGAGATTCACCTCTACTGCCACCTGTTGGTGTACCCATTGATGGCACAGCTTTTACAGCATCATCTTTAGTAATTCTTCCATCTCTACCTGAACCAGAAACAGAACTAGCAGATATCCCTTTTTCATCTAAAATCTTTTTAGCTGCCGGACTTGGCGTACCAGTTGCATATGTTTTAGATTCAGAAGTTGCTGGTTTAGCTTCTTCCTTTTTAGGTGCTTCTTCTTTCTTTTCAACCTTAGCAGCTGACTCACTACCTTCAGGTTTTGCTGCTGCCGTGTCAATAAGACAAACAATTGCACCAACCTCTACAGCATCACCTTCTTCAGCTTTTAAAGTAATAGTACCACTTGCTTCTGCAGGTAACTCTAATGTTGCTTTATCACTATCAACCTCAGCAATGGCTTGGTCTTTTTCTACATAATCTCCATCTTGCACTAACCATTCTGCTATTTCTACTTCAGTAATTGATTCGCCTGGTGAAGGCACTTTCATTTCTAAAATCATAATTCTTCTTTTGTCATTCCTGTTTTGCAGGAATCTCATTATTTATTTATTTGGTTTTATCAGATTCCTGCTTTCGCAGGAATGACAGCTATATTATTTTGTTCTTCTTTGGTTGTCTTTTGTTTTATCAAAAACGAAATCTATAACTTCTTGATGTCTTATTTTAGATCTTACTGCACTACCAGCTGCTGGCGCACCGTATGGTCTTCTGCTTGCTGCTCTCCAAGCTCTTGCTTCTTCAAGATGCATTAACATATGACCATAAGCTCCCATATTTCTAGGTTCTTCTTGTGCCCAAACTATATCGTCTGCATTTTTATATTTCTCTAAAACAGCTTTAATATCTTCTGTTGGTAAAGGGAACAATTGCTCTATTCTAACCAAAGCAATATCATCGCGCTCTAATTTTTCTTTCTCATCTAATAAATCGTAATAGAACTTACCAGTCACAAATACCAAAGTTTTTACTTTATCTGCATTAGCCTCCGCATCGTCTATTAACATTTGGAAACTACCATTAGCAAATTCATCTACAGAAGACACTACTTTAGGATGACGTAATAAACTCTTTGGTGTAAATACAACTAAAGGTTTTCTATACTTGGCTATCATTTGTTTACGCAACAAATGGAACATATTTGCAGGTGTCGTACAATCTGCTATGAACATATTATCCTTTGCGCACAATTGTAAATAACGTTCCATTCGACCTGAAGAATGTTCTGCACCTTGACCTTCGTAACCATGAGGCAATAACATTACTAAACCATTAGAGGTTTTCCATTTGTCTTCACCTGAAGAAATATACTGGTCTATCATTATCTGAGCACCATTACTAAAGTCACCAAACTGAGCTTCCCATATAGTTAAAGTATTAGGACTCGCCATGGCATAACCATAGTCAAATCCTACAACTCCATATTCAGATAATAATGAATTGTAAATATTAAATTGTCCCTGATCTTCTGAAACATTATTTAATAAGATGATTTCTTCTTCGCTATCTTCAACCTTTACAACAGCATGTCTATGAGAGAAGGTTCCACGCTCAACATCTTGTCCTGATATTCTAACATTGAAGCCTTCATTAAGCAAAGAACCATAAGCTAAGTGCTCGGCCATTGCCCAATCTAATCGATCCTCATCAAACATTTTTTGACGAGACTCTATTAGTCTTTGAATCTTACGAATAAACTTTTTATCTGAAGGAAGATTAGAGATTACTTTGGTAATATCTTCAAGTACTTGTTTAGATACTTTTGTATCCACAGGTTGCATCATAGCAACCTCTGTAACTCTTTCTAAACCTTTCCATTCTTCCTGCATAAAAGCAGTAATCTCAGTCTTATCTTCTTTTCGAGAGTCTTCTAATTTTTCCTCTAGTGATTCTTTATACTTCGCTTCGATGTGCTTTACATAACCTTCATCAATGACACCTTCAGCTATTAATTGCTCAGCATAAATATCTCTTGGGTTTTTATGTTTAGCAATTGCCTTATATAGCAATGGTTGTGTAAACTTCGGCTCATCACCTTCATTATGACCGTACTTTCTATATCCTAGTAAATCAATGAATACATCTCTTTTAAACTTCATTCTAAAGTGCAAAGCAAAAAGTGCAGCGTGAACTACTGATTCTGCGTCATCTGCATTAACATGAAGTACAGGCGACAAGGTTACTTTACCAACATCTGTACAATATGTACTCGAACGACCATCTAAATAGTTTGTAGTAAACCCAATCTGGTTATTAACAACAATATGAATAGTTCCATTTGTTTTATAACCATCGAGCTGTGCCATTTGTACAACTTCATAAACCAGTCCTTGACCGGCTACAGCAGCATCTCCGTGTACAACAATTGGCAATACCTCAGAAGCATCTTTTATCTCATCTCTATCTTGCTTTGCTCTTGCAATACCTTGCACTACTGCACCAACAGTTTCTAAATGCGATGGGTTTGGTGCAATGTTAAGATTGATTTTTTTATTATTATAAGTCTCACGATTACTCGTCCAACCTAAATGGTATTTTACATCACCATCAAATACTTTTTCTTCATAATCCTTACCATCAAACTCACTAAAAATATCTTTAGCAGACTTACCGAATATATTTGTTAGTGTACTTAAACGACCACGATGTGCCATACCCATAACAAACTCTTTTACTCCTTCATCAGCAGCTTTCTCAATAATCGCATCTACTGCAGGAATTAAAGATTCGTTACCTTCTAATGAGAAACGTTTCTGACCAACGTATTTTGTGTGCAAAAATGATTCAAACGCAACGGCTTGATTCAGTTTTTTAAGGATATACTTCTTCTCGTCATTGGTAAAGTTACCATGATTATCATTGACGTTAAGCTTGTTTTGAATCCATTGAATTTCATTCGGATTTCTGATGTACATATATTCTACACCAATAGAATCGCAATAAATTCGCTCCAAATGATCAATGATTGTTTGAAGCGTAACTGCTTTTAATCCTAATATTTCACCAGCCGAAAAAACAGTATTTAAATCGCTTTTAGACAAACCGAAGTTTTCAATCTCTAAAGTTGGTGCATACTTTCGTCTAGCCCTAACTGGATTGGTTTTAGTAAATAAATGTCCTCTACTTCTGTAGCCATCTATAAGTTTTACAACCTGAAATTCTTTTTGAATTTGTTCTGGTATTTGCGTAGAAACACCTTCTACTATTTCACCATCCATTCCATAATTTTCAGAGCCAAAATCGTAACCTTGAAAAAAGGCTCTCCAACTTGGTTCTACAGAATCAGGATTTTTAAGGTATTGGTCGTATAAATCAGCAAAGTATGCTGTATGGGCTGCGTTGAGAAAGGAATATTTATCCATTACTAAATTCGAGACGTTGTCGTTTCAACAAAATTTAAGCAAAAATACAACTTTTGATAAAATTAGATGCGGTTTTGTTATATTTATGATAATTAGACTTGAAGATTCTTAAATATGATTTTTACGAAGCCGTTTGTTGCTAAAAAAGTGCTTATAATTAGCCTTGCTTTTTTTACTTTTTCTATCTTTTCTTTTGGTCAAGCTAATGACGAACCTCAGAACTTTTGGGATAGAGTTCAGTATGGTGGTGGTGTTGGTCTAAACTTTGGAAATGGCTTTTTTAGTGGTATGTTAGCACCTAATGCGCTGTACAGATTTAATCCTTATGTTGCCACAGGTACTGGACTTAATTTTCAATACAGTTCATTTAGAAATGACTTTAACTCCACTGTTCTCGGTGGAAGTGTCATAGGTTTATTTAACCCTTCGCAAGAAATTCAATTCTCTACCGAATTTGAACAACTCTATGTTAGCAGAAATATTGAAGACGCATTTAACGGTGATATTAAAGATAAATATTGGTATCCTGCACTTTTTCTAGGAATTGGTTTTAATAATGGAAATGTCACCTTTGGGATAAGATACGATGTGCTTTATGACCCAAATAAAAGCATACAACCAGAAGCATGGATGCCTTTTGTTAGATTTTGGTTCTAGAAGCTTTTCCTAATCCTTTCCAGAGGAAAGGGAACTCATCGCGTAGTAAAAACCATTAATATTGAAGTATCTGTGCTGCTTATTTATACATGTTTTTGTACCACACTTTTTGCCATTCGCGTTGAAGAATTAAAAAAGTAACTTCTTCGGATAATCTCAATGTGTCTTCAGTATCTAAACTTCTGATTTTGTGTTCTGATACATCTATTTGATATAACAAATTGAAATAGTCTGTAAACCGATGTTGAATGAGATGTTGTATTGTTTCTTGAAGTACTAATTTTAAACTTATCGGTAAAGTTTCTTTATCAAACTCTAGATCTATATTAGCCAACAATAGGTCTTTGTTCAATTGAATAATCAATTTTTCGTAAAGCTCTAAAGCATTAGCTTTAGAAATTAAATCTTCAAAATTAACAGGCAATGCCATTATACACGTCTATTCATCAACTGTTCACCAAACACTTTTAAAACGTGTTTCTTTTCTTCAGAAATATTTAAGTCGTTCAACACATTAAACGCACTTGCAGTATAAGCTCTTACAGCTTGTTGTGTGGCTTCAGCAGAACCTGAATCTTCAAACAACCTCTTCGCCATTTTTACCTTTTCATCATTAGAGATGTTTGCATTTTGCATTACAGATAGGAACTCGTCTTTTTGCTTTTCAGCACCTAATTCTAAAGTTTTAAGATACAAATAGGTCTTTTTGTTCTCTATAATATCACCACCAACCTGTTTACCGAATGTTTCAGGATTGCCGAAAGCATCTAAGTAATCATCTTGAAGCTGAAAGGCAATGCCCAAAAATCGGCCAAAGTCATAAATTAACTCTTGGTCTTTTATGGACGCACTAGCTACAATTGCACCCATTTTCATGGCAGCACCTACCAAAACAGCCGTTTTATACTCAATCATTTTGAGATACTCAGGTATTGTAACATCATTACGAGTTTCAAAATCTATATCGTACTGTTGCCCTTCACAAACCTCTAATGCAGTCTTGCTAAACAGTTTTGCCAATGCCTGAAAAACCTGTGGTTGATAATTCTCAAAAAGTTGATAGGCTAAAATTAGCATCGCATCACCTGACAATATTCCAGTATTGATATCCCATTTCTCATGCACTGTTTCTTTTCCTCTTCTTAACGGTGCATCATCCATGATATCGTCATGTACCAAAGAAAAGTTATGAAAAACCTCTACTGATAATGCAGCATCCATAGCTTCATGAATATGAGCGCCAAAAATGTCCGCAGTCATTATGGTTAATACAGGGCGCAAGCGTTTTCCACCTAATTTTAATATGTAATTAACTGGCTCATAAAGGTTTTTAGGTTCTCTTTCGGTCGTAAAATCTTCTAAATAAGAGATAAAAGATTTCTGATAGGCTTCAATGTTTTGCATAAGGCAAAAATAAAGCAATAAGCCTATTTAAAGCCAATGTTACCCATGTTAAATAATTATTAAAACTTTGGAAACTTTTTTTGTTTTTAAAGTTTCCGTGTGTACATTTGCGCCAGATTATGAGAGAAAACATTATTCAAAAATCAGCGGAACTATTTCTTACACTGGGTTTTAAGAGTGTAACTATGGATGATATAGCCAACGAACTTGGTATTTCTAAAAAGACCATTTATGTTCATTTTAGCAATAAAACTAAACTTGTTGAAGCTGTAACATTTAATTTATTTGATACCATTTGTGATGGAATAGATGGTATTTGTACTAACGCACCAAACCCTATTGAAGAGCTATATTCTATCAAAATGTATGTGATGCAGCATTTAAAAAATGAGAAAACATCACCACAATACCAACTGAAGAAATATTACCCAAAAATTCATGCACAATTAAAATTTAAACAGTTTGAAAAAATGCACAGTTCTGTGCAAGAAAGTTTGCAGCATGGTGTTGATACCGGCGTGTTTAGAGATAATATTGATATTGACTTTATTTCTAGAATGTACTTTACCGGTATGACAGGAATTAAAGATAATATGTTTTTTCCTGCTGAGAAATATCAAATGGAATATCTCATGGAAAGCTATCTAGAATATCATCTAAGAGCCATAGTAACAGAAAAAGGCTTTGATATACTCAATCAATTTATTGTAAAACATCAATCATAATATATTACATGAAACACATTCTAATAGTCATATCAATTTTGAGCTTTAGTTTAGGAAACTCGCAAGACATTCCGAACGCCTTTAGCTTGCAAGAAGCTATAGATTATGCACTACAAAATAACCGACAGGCCAAAAACGCAGCGAGAGACATTAAAGCTGCCGAAAAGCAGAAATGGGAAACTACAACCATTGGTTTACCACAATTGAATGCCACAGTTAACTATCAAAACTTTCTTAAACAACAGGTATCTCTAGTTCCTGCAGAATTTTTTGGTGGCGAGCCAGGTGAATTTGCTGAGGTTATTTTTGGTACTCAACAAAACGTTAATGCCACGGCAACTTTAAGCCAGCTTTTATTTGACGGATCATACCTAGTAGGTTTACAATCTGCCAAAGTTTTTCTAGAAATTTCTAAAAATGCAAAGGAAAAGACAGATTTAGAGGTGAGAAAAGGGATTATCAACGCATATGGTAATGTCCTTTTAGCCAAAGAAAGTGTACTAATCTACGAGAAGAATATTACGGTACTTCAAAAGAACCTTGATGAAGTCACAAAAATCTATGAAAATGGATTGGAAGAAGAAGAAAGTGTAGAACAATTACAAATTACACTGTCTAACTTACAAAGCAGTCTCAACAACGCAAAGCGCTTACGAGACATTGCATATCAAATGCTTAATGTCGCTCTAGGTATTGATTATAATTCTTCTATCACACTAACAGACAACTTAGAAAGCTTGGCGGAAAATAATATTTCTCTTGAGGCATTAACACAGGCAAATGACGTTACCTCAACAATAGATTACAAAATTGCTGAAAATGATAAAGTCTCCAAAGAATTATTGCTTAAACTAGAAAAAAGCAAAGCATTACCGCAATTGAGTGCTTTTCTTAATGGTGGTTACTTAGGCTTTAGCAATGAATTTACATTTTTAGACCGAGAGCAAGATTGGGCTGGTTTTTCCTCGTTTGGATTTAATTTAAATTTACCAATATTCAGTTCAGGCGGAAGAAGTGCTGCGACGCAACGTGCAAAAATCAACCTAGAAAAATCTATTGATCAACTGACCGAAACAGAACAGCGTTTATTACTAGAAATAGAAACCGCAAAAAGCAATTATAAATTTGCGACTGAAGATTACTATAACAAAAAACAAAACTTGTCTCTTGCTGAGCGCATAGAGCAAAAAAATCAAACAAAATTCTTTGAAGGTATCGCTTCAAGTTTTGAATTGAGACAAGCACAAACGCAACTAT
The DNA here is from genome assembly GCA_964517835.1 of uncultured Flavobacteriaceae bacterium. Classification (GTDB taxonomy): domain Bacteria; phylum Bacteroidota; class Bacteroidia; order Flavobacteriales; family Flavobacteriaceae; genus Winogradskyella. Next base: position 11,737 of record CAZFEV010000054.1, read on the forward strand.
ACAGTGCGCAACAAGAGTTATTACAAACCATGCTGAATGTTATTAACAGTAAAGCAGAACTAGAGACAATCACTAATACAACAAGCAATTTTTAAACACCTAAAAATGAAAAAATATATAATCATCACCTTTACAGCGGCCATATTAATGTCATGTGGTGGAAGCGACAAAAATCAATCAGTAGAAGAACTAGTTGCTTCTGGAAGCCTAGAACAACTACGTGCTAAAAAGACTGAACTAGATACTGAACATAAAGCGTTAATTGCTCAAATTGAAAGTTTAGATGAAAAGATCAAAGAACTTAGTCCAGCACTAAAAATGCCTTTAGTCACTGTTTTTACTACTGAACAGAAGAAATTTGAGCATTTTGTTGACTTACAAGGTAATGTCAGCACAAAAAAGAATATTGTTATTTATCCGGAGTATGCTGGTGTTTTGACAAAAGTTTATGTAAAGAAAGGTCAAAATGTAAAATCAGGACAAGCATTAGCTAAAATAGATGATGGTGGATTAAGTCAGCAATTGGCGCAAATGCAAATTCAGGCTGAATTGGCAAAAACAACTTTTGAACGTCAAGAGCGTCTTTGGAATCAAAAAATTGGTAGTGAAATTCAATATCTTCAAGCTAAATCTAATTATGAAGCTCAGGAACAAGCCATCAGCCAAATGCAAAAACAAATTGGTAAGACCATTGTACGCGCACCATTTTCAGGAACAATTGACGATGTAATTACAGATCAAGGTACTGTTGTTGGACCAGGACAATCGCAATTATTTAGACTTGTTAATCTAGATGATATGTATATTGAAACTGATGTACCAGAGAGTTATATCACTAATGTGACAAAAGGAAAAGACGTTGAAATCTTCTTCCCGGTTTTAGGAAAATCAATGACTGCTAAAGTAAGACAAGCTGGTAACTTTATTAATCCGGCTAACAGAACCTTTAAAGTAGAGGTTGCTGTCCCAAATAAAGAAAGAACTATAAAGCCAAATCTTACAGCTAAGTTAAAAATTAACGACTATACTAGTGAGAATGCCATATTAATTCCTCAAAGTATTATCTCCGAAAATTCTGAAGGACAACAATATGTTTACACGGTTACAACTAAAAATGATAGTGTTGCAGTTGCAAAACAAACCATTATTGAAACAGGTAAGACTAGTGGTGATTATATAGAAATTCTTTCTGGACTAGAAAATGGTTCAAAGATTATTGAAGAAGGCGCTAGAAGCGTAAAAGACGGACAAGAAGTAAAAGTTCTAGAGACAAAATAAAACTAACCAAAATAAGACGATCACAATGTCTGAAAAATTTAAAAAAGTATATAAGGAATTTGGCTTATCATCTTGGGCAATAGATAATAAAACCACGATGTATGTCTTAATTGCTGTTATTTTAATCTTGGGAACTTCAGCGTATAATAGTATGCCGAGAGAAAATTTCCCTGAAATTAAGGAAACAAAAATATATATCAGTACTGTTTATCCCGGTAACACGGCTGAAGATATAGAAAAGCTCATAACAGATCCTATTGAGGATAAAATTAAATCTGTAAGTAATGTTGTTGAAATTGCTTCAACATCTTTAGAAAATTACTCAAGTATTGCTGTAGAGTTTGATGAAGGTATTACTGTAGAAGCCGCAAAACAAAAGATTAAGGATGAAGTAGATGTAGAAACTTCGAGTGAAGATTGGCCAACTTTCAACGGCGCCAAAGTGCAACCAAATATTTTTGATTTAAGTATTTCTGAAGAAACACCTATTTTAAATATTAATATTTCTGGTGATTATCCTGTTGATAAGCTAAAGTCATATGGAGAATATCTAGAAGATAAAATAGAAAGTCTTCTAGAAATTAAAGCAGTTGACATTAGAGGTGCTCAGGACAAGGAAGTTGAAGTAGCTGTTGACATCTATAAAATGATGGCAGCCCAAGTAAGTTTTGACGATATAATCAATACCATTAGTAGAGAAAACATGACCATGTCTGCTGGTAATCTAATTAACAGTGGTCAACGCAGAACAATTAGAGTAATTGGTGAA
>CAZFEV010000055.1:0-3233 GCA_964517835.1 uncultured Flavobacteriaceae bacterium
ATCAGGAAACGCACATCGGAATGAAACGCATCGATTCCATCTTAAAAACAGAAACCTCAATTGATACAAAAACATTAGGCAACGTACTTTCAAAAGAGACTAGTTACATCATTAAAAGTTGCAACATGAAAGGTGAAGCACACGATCAGCTTCACATTGTTCTTGTACCTATACTTGAAGAAATAACAGATTTAAAAGACGAAGAAAATGATACTGCTAAGGCACAAAAAATAAAACGATTAAAACTTCTTGTTGCCAAGTATTTTGAGTTTTTTAAAGTTTAATTTCTCATGACATTTATCATCTTATTTAAGATATTTTAGTCCGAAATTTGTGTTGTGATCGCTCAAGTACTACATAAAGCCTTAGCAATAATATTAACTATTGCGTTGTTATTTAACAACATTAAAACTGTTGTTATAGTCGCAGATTTTGTGATTAACCAAGACATAATAGCGAAAACACTTTGTAATCAAAAAGACGAACAAAAGGGTTGTAATGGAAAATGTCAGTTACGTAAAGAGCTAAAAGAAAGCAACAGTAATACACCAAATAATCCGCTACAAAAAACAGAACGTACACGGTTAGATGTTTTTGTCTTTTTTAGTGAAAAACACAGCACAGAAGTGCAAATCATTATTAATAATGACAGAAGTAGTCAAGTAAATTTTTATTCTAAGAGTACAATCTCTAAATACTACGATATAGATACTCCTCCACCTATTTTAAGTTAATTTTTTATCGGCACGCTTAGCGTATAACTTCTTAAAATGGGCTTTTAAAAGCTTTATTTAAGATGACTACACATTAAAATTAACTTAAAATAAAAATAAAATGAAACTTAAATATATTTTACCATTAGTGCTAATGGCACTTATATTCTCGTGCTCAACAGACGACAACAACGACACAACACCTGATAATGAAGTCGCTAATTTATTTCTCATTCAAGAAATCACAAATGGCGACCAAACCATTGAATTATTCAATAAAACAGGGATGTTTAAAACTGGTTACAATGCGATAAGTCTTAGAATAAAAGACAATACCACTAACACCTATATTGAAGATGCTTCTTTATCCTGGGTGCCAGTAATGCAAATGCCTACAATGCAACATTCATGCCCTAAATCTAATATTACAAAAGTTATAGGGAAGAATACCGTTTATGAAGGCTTTATAATTTATCAAATGACAAACACAGATGGTTCTGGTTGGTCACTTACAATTAATTATAACATTAATGGTGAAGCGTATAGTGTTACAGAAACCATTGAAGTGTTTCAGTATGAAAACCAGAATGTAGCTAGCTTTATGGGTACTGATGATACACGCTACATCTTAGCTTTAATTGAACCTCTAAATCCAAGCATTGCCATTAACGAAATGAAAGTAGGCTTATTTAAAATGGAAAACATGATGACATTTCCTGTGGTAGAAAATTATACCATTGCTTTAGATCCTCGTATGCCTGGCATGGGTAATCATAGCTCGCCTAATAATACCGATTTATCATTCAACAACGCAGACAACTTTTATTATGGAGATTTATCATTGACGATGACAGGATATTGGAAGTTAAATCTAAAACTTTTAAATGTAGAAAACGACGTACTAAAAGGTGAAGATGTAACCGAACAAAATGAATCGAGCAGTCTGTATTTAGAACTTGAATTCTAGATTCCCTTCAAGCTAAAACATTGTTTTGTAGAGTTAGCAGTCGAGAGTTACTACAACTCTCGGCTACGCTCTACTATGAAAATCATATAATCTAAAACCTTTTAGCTATGAAACAGCTAATCTTTATAATTGTTTACTCCATCTTTTTTAATCATGGTTTTTCTCAAGAAAAAGAAATTAAAGAAGTAAAAAATGACACTACAGAACTCGAGGAAGTCATTATAGTAACTAGAAGAAAACTAAGTAACAACAGACAAGAAAAAACCTTATCTAGTATTGATGATTATTTAGAAAAGTCTAACGACATCACTATGATAAAAAGAGGTAACTACGCCTGGGAACCTGCTATAAACAATATGGTAAGTGATCGTTTGGTTGTTACCATTGATGGCATGCAGATTTTTGGAGCTTGTACTGACAAAATGGATCCTATAACCTCTTATGTAGATGTTTCTAATCTAGAAAAAGTAACTATTGGCTCTGGCCAATCGGGTACTGAGAATGGACATTGCGTTGGTGGTGGCATAGATTTAAAGTTACCAACATCCAAATTTACAGATACTGGTCTAAAAACCAGCACAGATTTAGGCTACGAAACCAATGGTAATTTTTTTGCAACAGGTATAGATATTGAATATACAGGTAGTAAATTTTACATCAGTGCAGACGGTATCTTAAGGAAATCTGATAATTATGATGCTGGAGGCAACCAAGAAGTATTATTTTCTCAGTTTAAAAAGTATAATATCTCATTGCAGTCAGGATATAAGTTTTCCGAAACTCAGCATATTGATGCTAACATCATTTATGATAGAGCAACAGATGTTGGTTATCCTGCACTACCAATGGATGTTTCGTTGGCAGAAGCTTTAATCACATCTTTAACTCATTATTACAGCCCAGAAGAGAAAAGCTTAAAATCTTTAGAAACCAAGTTGTATTTTAACACCATAACCCACATTATGGATGATAGTAAGCGCCCAGATGTACCTATTCGGATGGATATGCCTGGTTGGAGCGATACTTATGGCTTTTATAGTAAAGCAGATATTGTTAAAAACAACCATCATTTTACCTTTAATGCAAATGGTTTTTACAATCGTTCTTTGGCAGAAATGACTATGTTTTCTAACAACCCAAATGAACCAGACATGTTTATGCTTACATGGCCAGATATAAGAACACTTTATGCTGGTATTTTTGCCAAAGACGATTGGCATATCAATAGTAACAAAACACTATCTACCTCATTAAGACTTGGGTACCATACCAATAAAATTGAAGACAGAGTAGGTGTTGAAAGCCTTCAAATTTTTCACCCAAATATTAGCGATCGTAAAAACCGTTTGTTAATGAGTCTTTCTTCATCTTATAACATTAAAAAAGACACAAAGAATATATCATTTGGGTTAGGTTATGGAGAACGTGCTCCCTCTGTTAGTGAAGGTTACGGATTTTATTTATTCAATAGTTTTGATAATTATGATTATATCGGTAATCCGAATCTAAAAAATGAAAAAGCTATAGAAGCTAGTTTTGGCTACACACAATCT
>CAZFEV010000055.1:3243-11475 GCA_964517835.1 uncultured Flavobacteriaceae bacterium
CATCATATTTCTACATTATGGATTATATTATTGGAGAAATTGCACCAAATATTAGCTCTATGAATATTGGAGCTAATGGTGTACGTGTTTATGAAGCCTTAGACCATGCTTCTATTTTTGATGTGTACCTTAACGGCAGCTATAAGTTTTCTGACCATTTCTCTACCAACACTACAATTGGATATAACTTAGGAAGAGGAAGCAATGGTGAAAATTTACCATTAATAAGACCCTTTAGCTACTTTGCAGAACTCAACTATACACAACACAACTTTAACGCTGCAATACAGCTAGAAGGTAATGGTAACCAAAGTCACTTTAGTAGCTTTTATGGTGAAAATGAAACCGCTTCTTATGCTGTATTAAATCTTAATTTGGGGCATGTGTTTTATGGAAATCATGGTAGAACAATTTTGAAATATGGTGTTGAAAACATTTTAGACACCAACTATTCAACCTTTGCCGATTGGAATAACATTCCAAGACAAGGACGAAACTTTTATATCAACTTATCTTATTTATTTCCTTAATTTACAAACACTTAAACATAAAAGAATTTACATATTAAAACGCACTTATGGAAAATATTACAATTGCAAGGATTGTACATATTATCGCAGTGATTTTATGGATTGGTGGTGTATCTATGGTAACTACCGTTTTAATTCCTGCGATAAAGAAAATAAAGTCTAAAGAAGAGCAGATTAAAACATTTGAAACAATTGAAGGTAAGTTTGCGATACAGGCAAAAATAACGACACTGTTAACAGGCCTTTCTGGTTTTTATATGCTTTATGAAATGAATGCTTGGTCTAGATATTTGGATTACCGCTTTTGGTGGTTACACTCAATGACTTTGGTTTGGATTATTTTTTCATTAATTCTCTACATATTAGAACCGTATATACTTCATAAGGTATTTGCCAAATATGCCAATAAAGCACCCGATAAAACATTTAGAATTATGCATCAATTGCATTGGGTTTTATTAGTTATTAGCTTAATCACAACAGCAGGTGCGGTAGCCGGAAGTCATGGTTGGTTTTGGGTAAAATAAGACTAATCGATCTTTTTATATCTTTATAAAAAAATACTATGATTTCTAATGCTGCAAAGTATGCAATAAGAGCTGTTTTGTATCTCGCAAAATATAGTGATACCCAAAATAAAATAGGCTCAAAAACAATTGCTAAAGACATACAGGCACCACCACCTTTTTTGGCAAAGTTATTACGAGACCTTGCTTCTAAAGAAATTATTTCATCATCTAAAGGGCCAACTGGCGGTTTCTACCTTACAGATAAGGATAAACATAAAAACATTTTGAACATCATAATTAATATAGATGGCACTACTAAATTTGATAGTTGCTTTTTAGGATTATCGCGTTGCGATGACCAAAACCCATGCCCTGTTCACTACATAGTTTCACCCTTTAAAGAACAAATACTTGCAGACTTTAAAGAAAAAACAATAAATGAATTAGCAAATGACATTGAGGCGAACAAAACCCTAATATCTTTAAAGGGATTAGACATCAATTAGCACAATACATCTTGTACGTACTCTTTCTTAGCTATAAGCAGCATGGTCTTTAATGGCATCTGTTGTACTTAGATAATGTTTTACCTGAGCTATTCGCTTTTTATTTAGTGAATCATCTTTTTCTTCTCTATGATAGTGTCTTAAATGATGTTCTCGCTGTCTTCCTGAACTGAAATTAGAGACTCTTTTTAAATAGCCTATAACACGAGTGGCATGGTCAACATCTGTTGAGTTGCATTTCTTACAAACCGAAGTAGTTTTTTTGTCGATATGAGAACAATGATTACAAATAGTAATTCGGATATTGAAACAAAAATAATTACAACCTGCTTTTGCAGTTGCGTTTATAAGATTTATAAAACCAGCTTTATTTGGTGTTTCTTCTAAATTGAGGTGCAATGCAGAACCACCATCTAAGTATTTGATGGTTTCTTTTCCGTGAAGAATTATTTTATCTAACGCATTAATATTATGATCTTCAACTGCATAAAAGTAAGAATTGTAGCAATCTCTTTTTACAACAAAACCTTCCTCTCTATCCCATTTAGCATTTTTTACACCTAAATTTTCTGCAGGCACAAACTCCGTATTAAACATGTAGCCATACTTGCTTTTTGCTACTTTGTTTTCATCAAAAATTAATTTTAGATACTTGTTTACAAAGCTTTTATACGTTTTGTTATTACCAACAGTGATTCCTTTACTCTCAGCAGCTTCAACCATACCATTAATACCAATTGTGAGAAATTGCTTGTCTAACGAAATAAAACCTGCATTATAAGCAGGTAAAAGTCCTGCATTATAATATGCTTCCATTAGTTTTCTATAGGCTACCTGGTATTTATGGAGTTTTTGTACTTCTTCCAAAATATTGGCATTCTTTTGAATAAGCCTACTCATATTAAGGGTAATTACGTTAATAGAACCAGTAGCTACACCACCTGCGCCTAATGAATAACTAAATGTATTATCACTTATCTCATTTCTTAAACGACAGCAAGACGCTAAACTATCTGCATTTTCAGACTGATAGATGAAAAACGAATTACCTTCACTGAGCTCTTGTGCACACATTTCTGCAAAATCTAAGTCCACAGGACTGCCTTCCTTGGTTAGCATTGCAGCTGTAACAACAGGAAAGGTTAAAATAGCCTTTGTTCTCTCTTTGTTAAACCATGACATAAAAAATTTCTGAAGTTGTTTTAAACTACTCCATTTAGGCATCTTCATGTCAGGAAATACAAAATCACCAAACATACTATTAAAATAAGGCTCATCATACAACGAAATATTCCAAAAAACAGATTGATAGCCTCTGGCTGCTGCAGGTTGGTTTATGGCATAAACAACATGTTGTAAATGATTTTCAATAGTTTTTTGATGAGTTTGAAGATAATGTTCACCATAATCTATTGATGCAAAATAATCAAAATACATTAAGAACTCTACCGTTGCTAAAGCACCAGCAAACTGAGAACTAATAGCAAAAACAAGGTTTACAAATTCACCACAAAAGCTTTCTAGATGCTTTGGAGCTCTACTTTCTCCACCTAATTTTGTAAGACCATCTAACAGAAATGGATACATGCTAATAGATGTACAATAAGGCTTTAGTGATGTTTCATCATGAATATATATTTCATGATCTTCTATTTGACGGATATATTCATTGGCTAATTGGTGTCCGAAGAGTTCTTGTATCTTCTGTTTTATTAATTCGCGATTGACCTGAATGTTAATATCCTTATTTATTTCGGCCTCCATTGTTGCTATATTCTTGGATGTAACATTAGCGTTTGCATCCATTTTAGAGCCATCTGCTGCGTTTGAAGAATGAAGGTAGTGCTGAATAAAATCAATCTTTTTGTTTATTTGCTCTTTTGATAATCTTATCATAGTAAATTATTTAAGGAATAAATGGTTTAGTTTCTTGTTTGTTGCAACTTCTATAAAGTGTTGGTTAGTATTTGGACTACTTAGTCCACCTTTTGTAAAATCCCATTTACCTGTTTTTAACCAGGTAAGATGTTTGGTGATTTTAGAATCTATAGTGTCTTCGCCTGTATATAAGCAAGTTTTATAACCTTGTGACTTGGCATATTTTAACTTATAAATTAGTTCCTTTGCATGCCATTCACCTCCCATAAAAACAACACATGTAGCAAAACCGAGATATTTGTATAGTATCTCGTTGTATGCATTGTTGGTAAGTTTAGAACCACTCCCCTCTTTCCAAAGAAAGGGAGAATGACACCCTTTACATCTTAATGGACAGCCAGATATGGTAAAACATAAACTTATTTCTCCCGGCACTTCCTGAAGCACTACATTAAAATCGTGATAATACATATTAATAATAAAAGACCTTTTAATCTTTTATAAAAATACCCAAATAGTTTTCCATAGAGAATTTTAGTTACTTATAGTTATTAAAAACGTTATTAACAATATCTCAAGGAGCCCAAAAAAACAAAAAACGGGTGTATAAAATAGTTTTAAACTACTTTTTACTCAGAGAAAAGTCTAACTCATATTGTGGCTTTGGTATAGCAAATATGATGCTTAATGCAATTAAAAAAATACCTAAAGAAAGAAAAATACTTGCTACAAATAAAAATGTATTATAGTTCTCAATTCCAGATTCCCAGAAGTAATAGTTAATCGCCTGAAATAGGATAAGGAACTCGGTTGTAACAAAACCAAAATAAAAACTATAAAATCCTAATTTTAGCACTACTGATTTATGATACAAAAAACTATTTAGCAACATATAAAACAGCAATCCCGTAATAACACCAAGCATCACTAAATGTATAAATCCTATTATTAAACTGTGATATTGATATAATTCTTCTGCTAACCCAGGAATTAAAGACAAACCTTGTGTTAGTACCTTAAACCCAATACAACTCAACACAAACGCATAAGTAAAAATACTCAAGGAAGACCAAGTCGGTTTTGATTTTTTTATATGAAGATAAATTAATCTAAATAATATAAGTACAGCAATTAATTGTAAAAAAACACCCAATCCATTAAGATAAAATAAGACAATACTAGGTTGATACCAGTAAATAGGTAGAGCAATTGTAGCTATGGTAGCAAAAGTGAGTAAAAGATAAAATGATTTGAATAAAGTGCTCTTTTTTATGTTCAATTCTTTTATTAATAAAGCTAACACTCCAAACAAAAACCAACCATTGAATTGAAAATGAAGAAAAAATTGAATTGCAATATCATAATAAGGTTTACCATTACCATAAATTGCAATGATAGGTCCCAAGGACCAAACACCAATAGTTGATATTAGCATAAATACTAAAGCCGATTTCAACATGAGTATAGAAGCTCCTGTTTTATTTTTTAAATCTTTCCAAACCCAGAACACAAAAAAATAACTGCATATTATATGTAAAGTTGAAAATGCTATAGATACAGTTCCGTATCCTTGAAATGGGAAGCTGAGGAGCATTCCAAAAACCGAAATTTGAGTGATCCAAAAAAGTCTTATGTATTTTTTTCGATTCTGTCTTGTAAAATTAAAAACTATAAAAGTATATAGCATTAAATACACCCAACCCAACATCGCCACATGAGAATGTGCATGCGTAAAATATCTATAATTAATACCTAAAGCATCAATAGATGCATAACGCAACAAAAGTCCTAATACCGAAGCTATGAAAAAATTAAAGAGACAAATTATACTAAACTTTTTAAGCATAGTCTTTTGAGTTTTTATTCCAATTAAAAATATATAGAAAATCCCAGACACAGCAACGCTCTGGGATTTAACTAAGGTTTAGTTTTAAGGGTTATTTGAGTGCATTTTCTAGTTTAATTGCATTTGGGAACAGAATATTATTTTCTAAATGAATGTGTAAATGCAGATCCTTCTCAAACTCATCTAACATAGCATACGTAACTCTGAATGTGTTACAGGCATCTGCCGGAGGAGTATAGTCGTTTGTTAACTCTGCTATTTGTCTAAAACGTTGACCTTCATTATCATGTTCATCCATCATCATTGCAATTGGGTTTTCAACAGTTCCAAATTGAGGAGATGTTATTGTGGTATTACTCAAATTAGCTTCTACCATACGTCTCACAAAAGGAAAAAGTATAAGTTCTTCCTTTTTCATATGAGCTGTTAACTCTCCAGCCGAAGCCATAAAAAGCTCATAAATTTTTAGAAGCTCGGGATGTCTCTTACCATGTACTTTACAAAGCTTATCTAGAAACTGACGAAGCACTGGTATTTTTTCTTCAACATACCTATGATGCTTTTTTTCTATGTAGTCCATAAGTAAATCCAAAGGCCAAGACTTATAATCAATCTTTTCTTCAGAAACAGAATTTAGGATAAAATGTATTTCTTCTTTTACCTTTTGCTCATCTACACTTTTGGCTTTGCAAGCTTCTGAAACGGTACGATTGCCATTGCAGCAAAAGTCAATTTTGTATTTAGAAAATATGGCAGCAGTTCTAAAATCCTCGGCTACATACTCTCCTATTTGTTTTTCTTTATCCATTGTAAGTTCCATAATATATAATTTTTTAATTCGGATGTTTTTATCTTATTTTGATATAAATTTTTTTATGTTTTAAGGTAAGATAGACCATTCTCAATTCCTAAAGCTAGCTGCTTTAAATTAGTAGAATCTAAAAGCTGTTTTAAATCTTCTCTAATCGTTTTATATTGGTCGTGTACTGGACAAGGATGATTTTCATTACAGACATCAAGCCCCAAACCACAACCGTCGTATATTTTGTCACCATCTATAACTTTAACAATTTTTGATAGTGAAATCTGATCTATTTTAGTTTTATCTATTTCAAATCCGCCATAAGCACCTCTATATGAATCCACCAAATCACTTTTCACCAATTCTTGCATAATTTTTGCAGTAAAAGCTACTGGAGAATTAATCTCTTCAGCTATTTGTTTTGGAGTAACCCTATTATTTTGCATAGAGCTTTTAGCAACAAAAATGCAAGCCTTTATAGCATATTCACAAGCCTTTGAAAACATATTTTTTCACTTAATGATACAAAGTTAAGGAATAATATCCTTAATTAGGATATTTTTATCTTAATTAATAAACTTTAAATAGTTTTTAGTCGAAAAAAACTAAGTGATAATTATACGGTAACAATAAATTTTATATAAATCAAATAAACAGATTAATAACCAAAGAAAAAACTCATTATATGATTTTAGACTATATTATATAAGGGTTGTAAGATTATCGGACACAAATTGGAAACAATCATTTTAGACATTGAAAAAAGTAAGTCTGTCTAATCTTTCGTATAAGTAGCTAATTTTTTTTGTCCGGAACCCCAACTATACAAGCAGCAATTTTATGATCAATATTTTCATTCACAGGTAAATCTTCCAAAATTGATTGAAGTCTTTCATAAGAAATTTGAATCCGACTTATTTCTGCCTTAGTTGTCAAACTATTTAAATTATAAACATAGCGAGAGGATTTATATCGATTTCTTTTTTCTTCTAGATATGGCTGTAGAATGTCTATCCAAATTTTTGCGTATGTTTCAAAGTCAACATCCTTTTTTCTTGGGTGAAATAAATCTAGAAGCTCTCTAACTTTTAACTTGTATTTATAGTCAAGTTTTTTATCTTTTAATTTTGCCCTTAAAATAATTTCTGCAACTTTCAATGCCCTTCGCTTCTTGACTGGAAGCAAGTCTATTTCTTTATCTTGAAGGATTTTCAGATACTTTCTAAGATACTTGTCATTCCATTTCACTGAACTACTTTTCTTTGAAATATGACTTCTAAGCTGATCGCATATTTCAGGAAACTCAGTATAAATACCTTTTTCAGAACTCGGTTTGATAAAATACCATTTCGGACTTTTATTCCCATCCCCTCTAGTTGCAAAAAAACACCATTCAGATTCGGTCTTCAAAAAACTAACTTTTGTTTTTACGGTGTTCTTTATCCCCTTATATTGTTCATATTCCTTTTCTGAAATCAACTGCTTATACCCTTCTTTCAAATCCATTATTGGTTGAAAGCTATCATGTATGCCTTCCCATGAGCTATCTTCGGAAAGGTAGTTTTCAAACTCTTCAATAATATCATTGATACTTTCAACATTTTCAAAATGCCTATGCTTTAATTCTTTTGGTGGCTGAAAATTTGCACCCCACATTGTTGAAATAATATCATTTAGCCTAAGTAACCTTTTATCTCCTTTTAAAGAATAAACCTCTGAATCAACAGGCCAATACATGTCTATGGATTTGTGCAAAGTATCCATTCGATCTACCCTTCCAAATCGCTGCTCTACTATTCTAATGACACTCGGTAAATCCAAAAGGGTCACGGAAGAAGCTAACTGTAAATCCACGCCTTCTGACATTTTATCAGAACACAGGGCTATTATGCGTTCTTTATTCTCTGAAGTTAGATTAAACTTCTTTAAAACAACTTCACTATCCTTTTTATTTGAACCTGTGGCAGCCAAAACATTGATTTTCGGATAGTTTTTCTTAATCAAATGTTTAAAATAATTTAAGGTTACTACAGAACTATCAAAAGCAATGATTTTTTTATGTCTGTTCATTTGATCAACCAAAACATCAACCTTTCCCATAGCTCTGCTATTGGAAAGTGTTTTTGTCAAATCGGCGATTTCCATGTAGGTTTTATACTCC
>CAZFEV010000056.1:0-10218 GCA_964517835.1 uncultured Flavobacteriaceae bacterium
ACCCAGGACCCTCTCCTTAAAAGGGAGATGCTCTACCAACTGAGCTACCTGGTCATTGTTCCTCTGAACGCGGGTGCAAATATATAAGGTTTAATTAATAAAACAATACTTTTTTCATTTATTTTTTTGTTTTTTTGTTGAGTAAATAGTTAGTTGTTTAATAATCAATTTTTAACGATTATGATTATAGTTTTAATAGGTTATATGGGTTCAGGTAAATCGACAATTGGAAGTCAATTGGCTGATGCACTTGAGTATGAATTTATTGACCTAGATAACTATATTTCGAGTAGCGAGGGATCATCAATTTCGGATATATTTACAACTAAAGGCGAGATTTATTTTAGAAAACAAGAACACCACTATCTCAATGAGATCTTAAGTTCTAAAGACAATACGGTTATAGCTTTAGGTGGTGGCACACCTTGTTATTATGACAATATGAATGCCATTGCTGAAAATGCTAATGTGATCTCTTTATATCTGAAGTTATCAATCCCTAATTTATCACAAAGGTTGTTTAATGAACGTGAAAAACGCCCATTAATTAGTCATATTCAATCCCAAGAAGATTTAACAGAATTTATAGGTAAACATCTCTTTGAACGTGTGCAGTTTTACAGCCAAGCGAAGTATGTTATAAATACAGATGAAAAAAGCATCAAGAATATTTTAGAGGAAATAATTATGCTTTTAATCTAAGTAAGCCTCGTATGGTTGTTTTGACAATTGAACATGGACATGCTCGTAAAATGAGGTAGACAAAGAAATGCCTTTAAAATCAGCTTTTACCGGATATTTTTTATGATTTCTATTTACTAATACTGCTGTTTTAAATTGCTTTAACGGTACATCTAAAAAGTGCTTTATGCCATAAATTAATGTGCTTCCAGAGTTTAAAACATCATCAACCAATACTAAAGACTTGTTAGCATACTCTTCTGATTTTATTGAGGTTTCAACAGGTTGTGTAGGCTCATTTTTATTCACTTTTACCTTACATAAGGTAGAATCAATATCAGAAATTTTATCTAATACGGCTTTCAATTTACGTGCTAATAAATAGCCATTGTTTTCAATTCCTGCAATAATAATTTCAGACTCTTCAACATTACACTCGTATATCTGGTAGGCTATACGTTTAATTTTGTGTTCTATTTCTTTGTGACTCAGGATTGAATTTTTGGTAAGCGCCATAAAATAATAATACTATCTTTTTTCAAAGATAAAAAACAGTTCCTTTCCTTCTCTTGGTTTTATAGAATTTCTTGATTTTTCAAGTGTCTTAATTCTAAATCCAGCTTCAAACAGATTTTGGTATTCTTCTATACTTCCACCGAAAGGAGGACCTTCACTAGTTAATTCAAAATCGAACAAAAGTCCGACTAATTTACCATATGGTTTTAATAACTTGTGCATATGTTCGGCATATTGCTTCCTTAAATCAGGATTGAGTGCACAGAAAAATGTTTGTTCAATAATGAGGTCAAACTTATTATCTAATTTGAAAAAATCACTGTGTAGAAGTTGAGAATCTGGGAAGTCTTGAACTCTTTGCTTTAAGTTTTTTAATGGTGACAATGCAATATCTGCAACAAAAATATTTTTAAATCCTTTGCTCCACAAATACTCAGCTTCATAACTGTTACCTCCACCAGGTATAAGAATTTTAATATACTTGTTCGTAAGTTGATCAATGTATGTTTTAATTGGGGTTGAAGGTTCGCCAATATCCCAACCTGTTTGGTTGTTTTGATATCTTTTTTCCCAATAGTCCGAGTCTAAATTAGTCAATGTCATAAAAGTCGTCTATATCACGTCTATCTTTTTTTGTTGGTCTTCCTGTGCCTTTTTTGCGGTAATAGTCTTTGCTATATTTTAAAAGCTCCTTAGCTTCGAACGCAGATTTTGGTGTGGTATCTGTTCTATAAATATCAACAAGTTTTGCACCAACTCGGTTTGGTGGAAGATCGTTAACTGTTAGTTTGTATACAATCTGATCTTTTCTCAGCTCAATTTTGTCGGTAGGATAAACTTCCCTAGAAGGTTTAACAACCGCATCATTGACTTTTACTTGTCCTTTTTTGCAGGCATTGGTAGCTATGCTACGAGTCTTGTAGTATCTCACACACCATAGAAACTTATCAATTCTCATCAATACAATAACTTTATTGTAAAAATAGGATTAAAATAAAAAAGAGCCACAAAGGTGACTCTTTTTAATTCTTATTTAAGAACTTTTAAAGTTTTACTGAAAGGCTTAAAATAAGCTGTTCTGGTCGTGTGTCTAAGCGGTCATTGATATTGATGTTGTTGTTGTCAAATAATGTCGCTTCATTATTATTGAATCCACGCTCATAACGCAGGTCTAAACCTATTTTTCCTAAGTTAAGAGCTATTCCAAAGTTAAGTCCAACAGAGAAATCATCCTCAACTTCATTCACGCTTAAACCTTCAAATTCTGTGTCTAAAATATACTGTAATGATGGCCCTCCAAAAACACTTACAGGTCCTAAAACTTTAAGGCCAACAAGTAAAGGTGCGTCTAACTTGGTCATTTCAAAGTCACCGCTGTTGTAATCACTTTTTAGTTGCGTATAAACTAATTCTGGCTTAAAGTAAATTTGATCACCAATTTTACCAAAAACACCAACATGATAACCTAAATTTCTATCAGGACTTTGATAGTTGTCACTGATAGAGCGAAAGTAATCTCCTGTGCCACCATAGTTTAAACCACCTTTGATACCGAAACCACTTCCATTTTGTGCCTGTGAAAAAAACATGGCACATAAACAAAACATACTTGTAATAACTAATTTTTTCATACTATTCGTTTTTAAGATTAGGTATACAGTATCAAAAACGTTGCCAAAAGAAAATTATTTCCTTTTTATAGCTGCTTTTGCTGCTTTTTGAATAGCAGCACTATCAAGGCCATATTTTGCCATCAATTGGGCTGGAGTACCAGATTCACCAAAGGTGTCATTGGTAGCAACAAACTCTTGTGGAGTAGGATTATGTTTCGCTAAAACTCTGGCAACACTTTCACCAAGACCACCAAGATAATTATGCTCTTCAGCAGTAACAATACATCCAGTCTTTGCTACAGAATCTAAAATAGCTTTGTCATCTAATGGTTTAATTGTGTGAATATTTATAACTTCAGCAGAAATGCCTTCTTCATGAAGCACTTTTGCAGCCTCTAAAGCTTCCCACACTAAATGACCAGTAGCAACAATAGTAACATCAGAACCTTCTGTTAATTGTACAGCTTTACCAATTTCAAAAGTTTGATCTTCTGGTGTGAAGTTAGCAACCTTTGGTCTACCAAATCTTAAATATACTGGTCCGTCATGCTCTGCAATGGCTAATGTTGCAGCCTTAGTTTGATTAAAATCACAAGTATTAATCACAGTCATGCCAGGTAGCATCTTCATAAGTCCGATATCTTCAAGGATTTGGTGGGTAGCACCATCTTCACCTAAAGTAACTCCAGCGTGTGAAGCACAGATTTTTACATTCTTCCCTGAGTATGCAACACTTTGTCTAATTTGGTCATAAACTCTACCTGTAGAGAAATTAGCAAAAGTACCGGTAAAAGGAATCTTACCTCCAATAGTCATACCTGCAGCAATACCAATCATATTAGCCTCAGCGATACCAACTTGAAAAAAACGTTCAGGATGATTTTCTTTAAATTCATCCATTTTTAGTGAACCTGTTAAGTCAGCGCAAAGTGCTACTACATTTTCGTTTTTCTTTCCAAGTTCTGTTAATCCAGCTCCAAAACCTGAGCGTGTATCTTTATTTCCTGTGTTTGTATATGTTTTCATTTTTTCTTGAGATTGAAGATTAATAATCACCTAAAGTTTCGGCATTTTGAGCAAGACCCGTTGCTAATTGCTCATCATTAGGGGCTTTTCCATGCCAAGCATGTGTATGCATCATAAAATCTACACCATTACCCATCACTGTTTTTAAAAGTACACATACTGGTTTGCCATTACCTGCCAAAGATTTAGCTTCAGACATTCCTTTAAGAATAGCTTCAACGTTATTACCTTCTTCAATATCAACAACAGTCCAACTAAAAGCTTCAAACTTAGCTCTTAAGTTGCCCATAGGTAATACGTTGTCTGTAGAACCGTCAATTTGTTGACCGTTAACATCGATTGTAGCAATAAGGTTATCAACTTTATTACCAGCGGCATACATTACAGCTTCCCAGTTTTGTCCTTCTTGTAGCTCACCATCACCGTGTAAACTATAAACGATATGATCGTCGTTATTTAATTTTTTTGCTTCAGCAGCACCAATGGCTACTGACATTCCTTGTCCTAATGAACCCGAAGCAATTCTTACTCCTGGTAAGCCTTCATGTGTTGTTGGGTGACCTTGTAATCTAGAATCAATTAATCGAAATGTATTTAATTCATCAACCGGAAAATATCCAGATCTTGCTAATACACTGTAATACACTGGTGAAATATGTCCGTTAGAAAGGAAGAATACATCTTCGCCAATTCCGTCCATATCAAAACCTTCTTTGGTTTCCATAATTTCTTTGTAAAGTGCTACAAAAAATTCGGCACAACCTAACGAACCTCCAGGATGACCAGAGTTTACCTTATGTACCATTCGCAAAATGTCTCTACGAACTTGCGTTGTTAAATCTTCTAATTGTTGAATGTTTGGCATTTTGATTTGCTTAAATTAATGCTGCAAAAATAGCCCTTTTATGCAGTCATGCAAAGGCTTGACAATTTCATTTATCAACGATTTTGATGAATTGCTAACAATTTTAATTTTAATTAAGAGCGGTTTGCAATGGAGTTATTTATATTTGCCATCAGACTAAATTTTTAATGGATTTTAATTGCATAGCAAAAGATAAGGCAACCAAGGCGAGAGCTGGCAAAATCACAACAGATCATGGGGTAATTGAGACACCTATTTTTATGCCTGTTGGTACTGTGGCTTCAGTTAAAGGTGTGCATCAAAGAGAATTAAAGAATGATATTAATCCAGATATAATTCTTGGTAATACATACCATTTGTATTTAAGACCGCAAACACCAATCCTAGAACAGGCAGGTGGACTTCATAAATTCATGAATTGGGATAGAAATATTCTAACAGATTCAGGTGGCTATCAAGTATATTCTTTGTCAGCAAATAGAAAAATTAAGGAAGAAGGCGTTAAGTTTAAATCACACATTGACGGTAGTTACCACGTATTTACACCAGAAAATGTGATGGAAGTGCAACGTAGTATCGGTGCCGACATAATCATGGCTTTTGATGAATGTACACCATACCCATGCGATTATCATTATGCAAAACGTTCTATGCATATGACCCATCGTTGGTTAGAACGTTGCCTAACACATCTTAAAAAAACACCGTTTAAATACGATTATGAACAAACATTTTTTCCGATAGTTCAAGGTAGTACATACAAAGATTTACGACAACAATCTGCTGAATATATCGCTAATGTTGGGGCAGAAGGGAACGCTATAGGTGGATTGTCTGTAGGTGAACCAGCAGAGGAAATGTATGGCATGACCGAGGTGGTTTGTAATATTTTGCCAGAGGACAAGCCAAGGTATTTAATGGGTGTTGGTACTCCAATCAATATTTTAGAAAATATTGCGTTAGGTGTAGATATGTTTGACTGTGTTATGCCAACTAGAAATGCTAGAAATGGAATGTTGTTTACTGCACATGGTACCATTAACATAAAAAATAAAAAATGGGCTGATGACTTTTCTCCTATTGATGAAATGGGAATCACTTATGTTGATTTGGAATATAGCAAAGCCTATTTAAAACATTTGTTCTCAGTTAATGAGATGCTAGGTAAACAAATTGCAACAATTCATAATCTAGGTTTTTATTTATGGTTGGTACGAGAAGCTAGAAAACATATCATGGCTGGAGATTTTAGATTATGGAAAGATATGATGGTTAAACAAATGGACAAGAGGTTGTAGTCGGTGAAGATATTAGATTGGTACATAATTAAGCGTTATCTATTTACATTTTTAATGATGTTATTACTGTTTATACCAATTGGTATAACGGTTGATCTTGCTGAGAAAGTTGGTAAGATGATTGAAAATGAGGCACCATTTGGTGAGATTGCACTGTATTATGTCAACTTTACCATCTATTTTGCCAATCTACTTTTTCCTTTATTTTTATTTCTATCGGTAATTTGGTTTACATCAAAACTCGCTAACAATACTGAGATAGTAGCGTTTTTAAGTTCTGGTGTGTCATTTACACGATTCTTAAGACCATATATTGTAGGTGGAATAATTGTGGCGTCATTTGCTTTGTTTCTAGGAATGTACCTTGCGCCAATTGCAAGTCAAGGCTTTAATGAATTTAGATTTAAATATCTCAAGAAGAATAAAAATCTTCAAGATACTGATGATGTTTTTCAACAAATAAATGATAACGATTTCATTTATGTTAGTCGATTTATACCTAAACGAAAACAAGGTTCTAATTTTACTTTAGAACATTTTGAAGGTAATGAATTAAAGTATAAGATTTTTGCCGATAACATTAGGTTTATGGAAAAAGATAGTACTTACAGATTAATGAATTATGTAAAGAGGACTTTTGTAGATGGCAGTGAATTTGTAGAAAGACAGAGGCGTAAGGACACTGTTCTACCTTTTAGACTTAAAGATTTAGCACCTGTGCAGTATGCAGCTGAAACAAAATCGTATGGTGAGTTGTTGGAATTTATTGAAGATGAAAAACAACGTGGTTCAAAAAATATTGGTAGGTATGAAGTTGTAAAGTTGAAAAAGTGGAGTATACCTGTGTCTATCTTTATTCTTACTATTATCGCTGTAGCAGTGTCTTCTATCAAACGACGTGGAGGAATGGGGATTAATCTTGCTTTTGGTATAGCCATAGCAATGATATACGTGTTCTTCGATAAAATCTTTGGCGTTATGGCGTCTCAATCTAGTTTCAACCCTATTCTAGCGGTATGGTTGCCTAATATTTTATTTGGTATTTTAGCTGTTTATCTTCTGCAAAATGCCAAACGCTAAAATTAAGCATTACCTTCATTTACATTTACTTGTTTTTATCGCAGGTTTTACGGCCATTTTAGGAAAGAAAATTTCCATAGGTTCTAGTCCTTTAGTCTGGTATAGAATGGTGATTGCAGCCATTTTAATGTTCCTTTTTATAAAACTGACTAAGATTAATATAAAGGTCTCTAAAAAAGCGATACTACAATTTTCCGCAGCAGGAATCATTATAGCTTTACATTGGGTCACTTTTTTTGAATCAATAAAACAATCAAATGTTTCAATTGCGCTAGCCATGTTTTCCTCTGGTGCTTTTTTTGCCTCATTTATAGAGCCTATTTTTTTTAAACGTAGAATACAAGCATATGAGATAATTTTTGGAGTAGTTGTTGTTTTAGGTGTTTCTTTAATTTTAAATAGTGAACTCAAATATATCAATGGGATTGTTTTAGGCCTATTATCGGCACTGTTTTCAACCTTATTTGCAGTAATAAATGGGCGTTTTATAGAACGACATAGCGCCACTGTAATATCTTTTTATGAGTTTATTAGTGGTGTGTTGTTTTTGACTGTATTTATATATTTTTCGGGTAATAGTTTTGATGAGCAATTCTTTTCACTCTCAAATGAAGATTGGATATACCTCTTTATTCTGGCTTCAGTTTGTACAGCTTACGCATTTATAGGTGCTGTAGAGGTGATGAGATATATTAGTCCATTTACTGTAATCCTGAGTTATAATCTTGAACCGGTTTATGGCATCATTCTAGCATTAATATTCTTTCCGGAATCTGAGAAAATGTCACCTCAATTTTATATCGGTGCACTAGTGATAATTGTTACTTTAATACTTGATGCCTTGTTCAAAAATTACAAGCGACGAAAACAGAAAACTTCAAGTATAACCGATTAAAGTTTTTATATTTGCATCTACTAACTAAACAAATTAATTTCAAATTGTATGGAATATTTAGAGTTTGAATTACCTATTAAAGAGCTTGAAGAACAACTAGATAAGTGTCAGATTATTGGCGAAGAAAGTGATGTAGATGTCAGTGAAACTTGCAAGCAAATTGAGAAGAAATTAGCAGAAACTAAGAAAGAAATTTATAAAAATCTTACAGCTTGGCAACGTGTACAGTTGTCTCGTCATCCTAATAGACCTTATACTTTAGACCATATTCAAGCCCTATGTGGTGATACTTGGTTAGAATTACATGGTGACAGAAATGTTAGGGACGACAAAGCAATGATTGGTGGACTTGGTAAGATTGGTGATCAGTCTTATATGTTCATCGGTCAACAGAAAGGTTACAATACAAAGACAAGACAATATAGAAATTTTGGGATGTCAAATCCTGAAGGTTATCGTAAGGCATTAAGACTTATGAAATCTGCAGAAAAATTTGGTATTCCTGTAGTGACTTTAATTGACACTCCAGGTGCTTATCCAGGTTTAGAAGCGGAAGAACGTGGTCAAGGTGAAGCTATCGCTAGAAATATCTTAGAAATGTCGCGTCTTAAAGTACCAATAATTACTGTCATTATTGGTGAAGGTGCATCAGGTGGTGCATTAGGTATTGGTGTTGGCGACAAAGTAATGATGTTAGAAAATACATGGTACTCTGTTATTTCTCCTGAGTCTTGCTCTTCAATTTTATGGCGAAGCTGGGAATATAAAGAGCAAGCAGCTGAAGCCTTGAAACTTACAGCTAAAGACATGAAAGGTATGAAGTTGGTGGATCAAATTATTAAGGAACCACTTGGAGGAGCACATACCAATAGAGAAAAAACATTTGAAGCAGTTAAAAATGCTATTATAAAAACATACGAGGAACTTAAAAACTTATCACCAGAAGAATTGGTAGAAAATCGTATGAATAAATATGATCAAATGGGAGTCTATAAAGACTAATTCCCCTAAACATAAGCAACTTAAAAAACTGAAGTTTTTAGCTTCGGTTTTTTTTGTCGCTATTAACAATATTTTTGAGTTATTAACAGTTAGATTGTTAAAGACCTGTTGAGATTGAAAATACACAATCTGCAGTTTATGTTAACTATTTAGCTACTTTCGTAAACTATGAAACAACCAAATCCCGTACAAGGTTACAAGGTAGATAAAAGCGCACTTATAAGTTTAGAAAAAGGAAAGATACCTCCGCAAGCAATTGATTTAGAGGAAGTTGTGTTGGGAGCTATGATGATTGATAAAAAAGGTGTTGACGAAGTAATTGATATCTTAAGCCCTGAAGCATTTTACAAAGAAGCACATAAACACATTTTTGAAGCTATTTTCAAACTATTCGAAAATAGCGAACCTATTGACTTATTAACCGTTTCAACACAATTAAAGAAAGATGCAAAGCTAGATGTAATAGGTGGTGATTTTTACCTCATTTCTTTAACACAAAGAGTATCATCTTCGGCACATATAGAATTCCATGCACGTATTATTCTTCAGAAGTATATTCAGAGAAGTTTAATAAAGATTTCAAACGAAATTATTGAAGAAGCCTATGATGAGACGAAAGATGTTTTTGATCTTTTAGATAATGCTGAGGCAAAGTTGTATGAGGTGACTCAGGGAAATGTTAAAAAGTCAACTGAGACAGCACAGAGTTTGGTGATTCAAGCTAAGAAAAAGATTGAAGAAATATCAAATAAAGAAGGTTTAAGTGGTATACCTACAGGATTTACTAAGCTAGATAAGTTAACTTCTGGTTGGCAACCTAGTGATTTAATCATTGTTGCTGCACGTCCAGGTATGGGTAAAACAGCTCTAACATTAACTATGGCGAGGAATATTGCTGTGGATTTTAATCAACCCGTAGCATTCTTCTCTTTAGAGATGTCTTCTGTTCAGTTAATAACGCGTTTAATTTCTTCTGAAACAGGCTTATCATCAGAAAAATTAAGAACGGGTAAACTTGAAAAGCACGAATGGGAACAACTTAATGTTAAAGTAAAAACATTAGAAAAAGCGCCATTATATATTGATGATACACCATCACTTTCTATTTTCGATTTAAGAGCAAAAGCACGTCGTTTGGCCTCGCAGTATGGCATTAAGATGATTATGATAGATTATTTGCAATTAATGACAGCTGGTGGAAGTCAAAAAGGCGGAAATAGAGAGCAAGAAATCTCTATGATT
>CAZFEV010000057.1:0-10087 GCA_964517835.1 uncultured Flavobacteriaceae bacterium
TACTCACTACTCACTACTCACTACTCACTACTCACTACTCACTACTCACTACTCTTAGAGATACGTTTTTCATATCTGTCAAAAATAGCTGGCATATCGGTTTCAATATTCTCTAAGGTAAATTCCTCTTCATATAATAGACTAGCATCTTCGTCAGAATACCATTGTAATTTGTCTTTTACACCTTCATCTCTCGGATACTCTATAACTAATCCAACTGTGTTTGCTCCTCGTTGAGGTGAATGTGGAATTTTTGGAGGTAATAAAAAGATTTCTCCTTCTTTAATATGAATGTCTTTTGGTTGACCATCTTCAATAATTTTTAATACAATATCACCTTCAACTTGATAGAAAAATTCAGGTGTTTCATTGTAGTGATAGTCTTTACGATCATTTGGTCCTCCAACAACCATCACTATAAAATCACCATCTTTCCAGACGACTTTATTTCCAACTGGTGGTTTCAGAAGATGTCTATTTTCTTCTATCCAAGCTTTAAAATTAATTGGCGGATATACTTTGCTCATAATGCTAGCCCCTTTTAATTTCCCCATAGGGGAAAAACTCAAAGCGGGAATTTGAGTTTAATATTATTTAGACATAAATATAAAACATTTTTAAGCAAAAAGGTTCCTTCCCATTGGGAAGGTTAGGATGGGCTTTTTTACAAACTTTTTGTTCTTCCACCATCAACAGGAAGATTAATTCCGTTTATATAACTTGCGCATTCACTTGCTAAAAATGTTATTGCATACGCAAGTTCTTCTGGTTTAGCAAAACGTTTTGCAGGTACAGCATTTTTCATTGCATTAGCAGATTCTTCTTCTGTTTTACCAGTTTTTGCCGACTTGTTTTTGATGATTTCAGTAAGACGCTCTGTACCAGTTGCACCAGGAAGTACATTATTGACTGTGATACCAAATTGCCCAAGTTCATTAGCTAAAGTTTTACTCCAATTTGCCACAGCACCTCTAATTGTATTACTAACACCTAAACCATCTAAAGGTTGCTTTACAGACGTTGAAATTACATTAACGATACGACCATAACCTTCAGATTTCATAAATGGAACAGTTGCCTGTGCCAGCACATGATTACATTTTAAATGTTGTGTGAAAGCATTTTCGAATTCTTCAACTTTTGCAGAAAATACTGGTCCACCAGCTGGTCCACCTGTATTGTTTACTAAAACATGAAAACCGTGATTTTTTTCAATGTAGCTTTCTACTTTTTCTTTTAATTCCGAAGGATTTGAAAAATCAGCAACGATGTAATCGTGATTTCTGTGTTGAGGTAATTCTGAAAGCACTGCTTTCAATTTTTCTTCATTTCTTGCAACTAAAGTTACTATTGCGCCTTCGGCTGCGAGTGAGAGCGCTGTAGCTTTTCCTATACCTGCTGTACTTCCGCAAACTAATGCGTATTTGTTATTAAGTTGTAAGTCCATTTATTTGGCAAGTTTAAAACTATCTAGAATCTTATCTCCATCAATAATGTAGTTATCAAATTCTACTTCAGTAGATGAAAAAGTCAATACATAGCCTGTGTCGTTATATGTTAATAATACTTGTTTAAACTTCAATAGCATACCTTTACCGAAGTCAGCTGTCCATATAACTTCTTGAGCATCTCTACCATCAATTTTAATGCTATTGTTAGACATGATTTTTGCACTTGGCATTTGAGCCTTTACCTGCTTTATTGCAAAGTCAGTATAGTCTTTTGAATCTATATTAATTCCTCCAAGACTTTCTGTTGTGAGATTGACATTTTCTCTGAATGCATCTTTCTCTTGTGATGATTCATCTGCAAGAAGCATAAATTTTATACTTGGTTGAGGTTTTTTGTTACTATAAGTCCAATTTTCTGGATAGTTGATTGAGTAATTTTCTTCACTTAGTACTTTCCAATCCTCTTGAGCAAAAAGGAAAGTACTCAATGAAACTGCTAAGAGTACAATAATTTTACGTTTCATGATATATAATTTAGGCGATATGTTATTCGGAAATTAAAGTTAAAATTTAATACAAACATTCTTAGGTTCAGTAAAAAAGAGTAATGCTTCAAAACCACCTTCGCGTCCAACACCAGAAGCTTTTACACCTCCAAAAGGTGTTCTTAAATCGCGCATCATCCAGGTATTTACCCAAACGATTCCAGCTTGCAACTCATTGCTCATTCGCATTGTGCGTTTTAAATTGTTAGTCCAAAGTGTTGCAGATAATCCATATTTTACTTTGTTGGCCATTTCAAGAACGTCCTCTTCACTTTCAAAAGGCATAATGGTGACAACAGGTCCAAATATTTCTTCTTGATTTACGCGACATTCATCTGTTGGAACTTCAATAACTGTTGGTTCTAAATAGTACCCATTTTCATAACCATGAACTGTAACTTCATTTCCACCACAAAGGATAGTCCCATTTTCATCTTGAGCAATCTTAATGAAGGTTTTTACCTTTTCTAAATGCGGTTTTGAGACCAAAGCACCAATATTTGTGTCTGCGTCAGAAGGATGACCAACATTAAGCGCTTTAACTTTATCGACAAAGTCAGTTTTGAAATTATCATAAATAGATTTCTCTACAAAAATTCGACTTCCACACAAACAAATCTGACCTTGATTAGCAAATGATGAACGAACAGTTGTGTTGAGCATATCTTCATAATCGCAATCGGCAAAAATGATATTAGGATTTTTTCCACCAAGTTCTAAAGACAATTTTTTAAACATTGGTGCAGCAACTTTTGCAATATGAGCACCTGTTGCTGTGCCTCCTGTAAAAGAAATAGCTTTAATATCTGGATGTTCTACAATAGCTTGACCAGTTGTTGTTCCAAGACCATGAACAATATTTAAAACACCTTTTGGTAAACCAGCTTCGTTACAAATTTCGCCTAGCAAGAATGCAGTCATTGGTGTCACTTCGCTTGGTTTTGCGACAACACAGTTTCCGGCTGCTAAAGCAGGTGCGATTTTCCAAGTGAATAAATACAAAGGTAAATTCCATGGGCTGATGCAACCTACAACCCCAATAGGCTGACGTAAGGTGTAGTTTATTGCATTTTGTCCAACACTTTCGTGACTCTCACTTGCAAACTGCGTAATAGCATTTCCGAAGAATCTAAAATTACTAGCAGCTCTTGGTATATCAACACTTTTTGCTAATGATACAGGTTTGCCATTGTCTTTGCTTTCTGCTTCTGCAAAACGCTGAAGATTCTCTTCTAATAATTCTGATATTTTAATTAGAATACGACTACGTTCTTCTAATGTAGTTTTTGACCAAAGCTTAAAAGCTGATTTGGCACTTTGGTAAGCTTGTTCTATGTCTTCTTTATAAGAATTAGGAATTTGCCCATAAACTTCACCATTTGATGGATTGTAATTGTCAATCCAATTGTCTTCTATTGGGTCTTGAAATGTTCCGTTTATGTAGTTTTGAATGTTTAGCATATTGGCTATTGGCTATTGACTATTGGCTTATAAGCCATTACTTTGATTTCTACAACCAAGTCTGGGTGCGGTAACTGATGTACAGCAACTGTAGTTCTGGTTGGTCCGGTTTCTTTATCAAAGAATTCAGCATATGCTTTATTGTAACCAGCAAAGTCATTCATGTTTACTAAAAACGACGTTACATCTACTACATCTTTAAGTGAAGCTCCAAGTGTTTGTAGGTTTTTATCAATGTTTTGTAATACTTCTCTGGTTTGGGTTTCAATATTTAGTTGTTTGGTGCCCATTTCATCAATGATGTCTACTCCTGCAATACTGTTGTCTGGTCTACGAGAACTTGTACCAGAAACAAATATGAAATCTCCAACTTGTTTTACATGCGGATATGCTCCTCTTGGTGTTACTGTACTCATGCTAAAAAAGCCCATCCTAACCTTCCCAAAGGGAAGGAATTCTTACTCGGGCGAAATAAGAATTATATTAATATTTTAATCAGCCTTTTGTTCCCTTCCTTTGGAAGGGTTAGGGAAGGCTTCTTACAACCCAGCAACTCTATCGTCTTGAAGAATTGCTTCCGTTTCTGTTTTTACTTTATCAAAAATGTCTTTTATATCATCTTCTACTGAAATGATACCATCATGTAACATATTCAAGATAGCCTTGTCTTGAGCTCTACCTTTGGTCATAGCTTCATGGTAACCGATATCTTCGTTGAACGTTACCATTGAGTATTTTGAGAAATAGTCTTCAGGGAATTGTGATTCTAAAGCCATTTCTATTTTTCGTTTTTGTTGAAAAATTGGGTTTGCAACATGGTCGCGCATTTCATAATAGTTCTCTTCGGCAAGTATACCTATCGCATCTGCATCGGCCTTTCTTACTTTTTGATAGGTTTTAAAAATGGTTTCCCAACCTGCCTTGTCGGCAGACAGGTCTCCTTCATGTTTTTCAATAATACTATCTAAAACAGCAACGTCTTCAAAAGAAGCATTCATACCTTGTCCATAGAATGGTACAACTGCATGAGCAGCATCACCTAGAATCAATGTCTGACCTTTATAATACCATGGTGAACATTTAATAGTACCTAAAGCTCCTGTTGGATTGTTGGCAAACTCATCAGCAATATTTGGGATTAGCGCTAGCGCATCAGAGAATTGTTCATTAAAGAATGCTTTTATTTTATCTTCTGAGTCAAGGTCTTTAAAATTATACTTGCCTTCTTCGAGACCTAAAAATAAAGTGACTGTAAAACTACCATCTAAGTTAGGTAATGCAATTAACATATATTCTCCACGCGGCCAAATGTGTAAATAATCTTTGCTAATCTGATGTTCACCATTTGATGTGGCTGGAATTTCTAATTCTTTATAGCCATGGCTCAAGAAGTTCTGAGAATAACTAAATAAAAACTTACGTTCTAAATAATAGCTTTTGCGTAACTCTGAGCCAGCACCATCTGCCCCGAAAATTACATCTGCAGTTACATCAAAGCTTTCATCTGTAGTTGTTCTTTTAAATGTGATTGTATTTGTATCTAAATCAACACTTGTGCATCTTGTATTAAAATGAATTGTGAGATTGTCAAACTTATCAGCTTCTGTAAGTAGCATACCATTGAGGTCTCCACGTGAAATAGAGTTAATATATTCACCGTTACGGCCAGAATAATTAGAAGTAAATGTATTGCCTTCTATATCGTGCATTAGTCGACCAACCATAGGAATACATATTTCTCTTGCCTTTTCTTCAACTCCTGCAAGTCTAAGCGCTCTAAATCCTCTGTCGGATAATGCTAGATTGATTGACCTACCGGCAGAGATATCTGTGGTTCTTAAATCTGGTCTGCCTTCATAAACATTAACATTAAAGCCACGTTGCGCCAGTCTCAGTGCTAGAAGGCTTCCGCAGAGTCCTGCACCAATAATAATTATGTTGTCTTTTTTGTTCATTTGTTTATCATTCCTGCGAAGGCAGGAATCTTTTTTATATAATTCTGAGATTCCTGTTTTCACAGGAATGACAGCTTAGTTTAATATAGTTTTCAATCGTTCTACAAACCCAAATATATCTTTATAAGAATTATACAAAGGTACAGGCGCGCATCTTATAACGTCCGGTTCTCTCCAATCTGTAATAATTCCTGCTTCTGTAAGTTTGTGATGTAAACTTTTATCAGCATTTTTTACTTGTATAGATAATTGGCAACCTCTTTCGTCTGGATTTGAAGGTGTAATTATTCTTATTGAATCATCGCCTAATTCATTCAAAAGAAATTCAAAATAACCAGTTAATTGCTTCGATTTTTTGCATAGTTCTTCAAAATTAGCTGCCTTAAAAACATCTAATGATGCTTTTATTGCTGCCATAGATAAAATAGGTGGATTACTTAATTGCCAACCTTCGGCGCCAGGAAGTTGGTCAAATTCGTCACGCATTTTAAAACGTGTTTCCTTGTTATGAGACCACCAACCAGTAAATCTATTTAAAGTTTTATCGTGAGCATGTCTTTGATGTACAAAGGCTCCTGATAAACTTCCAGGACCTGAGTTTAAATATTTATAAGTACACCAAACGGCAAAATTTGCTCCTGAGTTATGCAAATCTAATTTTACATTGCCAGCACCATGAGCACAATCAAAACCAACTTTACAGCCGTAAGAATGACCAAGTTCTGTAATACGTTTTAAGTCAAAAAATTGCCCAGTGTAATAGTTAACACCACCAATCATAATCAGTGCTATTTCATCGCCTTGGGTTTTAAGAATTTCCTCTAAGTCTTCATAACGCAATAACTCTTCATTTTCTCTCGGCTTCCAAAGAATTAAGCCGTCTTTATCATCAAAACCATGATGTCTTAATTGAGATTCAACCGCATATTTATCGCTCGGAAAAGCATCACTTTCAATCAATATTTTATAGCGTTTTTTTGTTGGCTTGTAGAACGATACCATCATAAAATGTAGGTTAGCAGTAAGTGAGTTCATTACTACAACTTCGAGAGGTTTTGCACCTACAATATCTGCCATTGTCTCAGTAAGATATTCATGGTAATGTAACCATGGATTTTTACCTTCTGTATGACCTTCGACACCTAAATTTGCCCAATCATTTAATTCCTGATTAATATAATCTTTGGTAGACTTAGGTTGCAATCCAAGAGAATTCCCTGTCATGTAAATAAGCTCATTTCCATTTTTGTCTTTAGGCATATGGAATTGCTCTCTAAAAGATTTTAGTTTGTCTATTTCGTCTTGCTGTTTAGCAAAATCGAAACCTGTTTTATAGTTGAACAAGTTTGTTGATTTTCAGTTTGTAACAAAAATAAGGATTTAATGGATAGAATTAAAGCTTCTTTTTAGAGGGAATAGTGCGTTGAAATTTTACATATGTACATGAAAAAAGTGCCTTGAAGACAAAGCGCTTTAGGATATATATAGACGCCATTAGGCGGAAAATGTAAGCTATACGTTTTTGGTCGAAACCGCATCGTGAAACTTACATTATAGATTACAAAAGTAATGCCAAAAATTTATTCACGCTTACTTTAAGGTGACTTCTACATCAGAGAAAAATAAATTCCAATTACCGTTATCTTTTTTATGGTCTAAAGCAATTTTAATTCCGTTAAAATCTTGATAATTCTCAAAGGTATTACTTAACGAAGGTTCAGCAGAATTACCTTGTCTAAATGTCCATTCTTTAATCAGAAAGTCATTATCATAATAAATATCATAAGCATCGCCTGGTGTATAACCACCTTTATTTGGATATGTAATAGTTATCATATCTAATGCTTCTTTGTTAATTGGTGATTCTGCCTTCGTAGGTTCAGATATTGTTGCTGAAGAATCCCAAACCAACTGAAAAGGAATGAGTAGCCAAAATTTGTCGTTAACGAAACCTCTATCAGCACCCATTGTTGTATTGTCTATTTTCTTTCTGTTATATGTAATGGTATCATTAGAAATCATTGTGACTTCATTTGTTTTTGGATGCCATTTCCAGTGTCTGCCTTTACCTTTTTGATTATTAACTTCAACATTGAAAGTGAAATCTATAGTTTTAACATTTTTCCAGTTTTCAAAACCATGAGCATTTGCGATTTTTTCAGCTACTGTTAAAGGTGCTATAGTTTCTTCTTTTGTGCTTTTCTTTTCTGCTGTATTGCAACTCGTTAACATTAGAAATAATGAAAGACTAAAAATGAATGGTTTCATGTAAGAAAGATGTTTTAAATTACATGCAAAATTAAATAGTCATGACAACTAATTCCAAATACTTTAACGTTAACAAGGACACCTGGAATAAGAAAGTAGCTATACATGCTAAAAGCGAAATGTATGATATTGAAGGTTTTAAGTTGGGTAAATCTTCATTAATGCCTTATGAAATAAAAGCACTTGGAGATGTTAAAGGAAAGTCTTTATTGCATTTGCAATGTCACTTTGGGCAAGACACTTTAAGTTGGAGTAGAGCAGGAGCAAAATGTGTTGGTATAGATATAAGTGATGAAGCTATTAAACTTGCCTCTCAACTTAATAATGAGCTAAATTTAGATGCTGAGTTTGTGTGCTGTAATGTTCTGGATACCTCAGAATATGTGAAAGAAACTTTTGATATTATTTATACAAGTTATGGTGTTATAGGTTGGTTGCCAGACTTAAAACCTTGGGCAAAAATGATTGCCGAAAGACTTAAAGTTGGTGGAACATTTTATATCGTAGAGTTTCATCCTATTCTTTGGATGTTCGATTATTTAGAAGGGACACCAGTGATGAAATATGGTTATATGCAAGATGAGGTTATTTATGAGGAATATGAAGGTACTTATGCTGACCAAAGTTCTAAGATGGTAAGCAAAGAATATGGTTGGAATCACGGTTTAAGTGAAGTCGTAAACGCGCTAATTGAAGCTGGATTACAAATAGATTACTTAAATGAATATGATGAAAGTCCGTATGATGTGTTTCCTGATTTAATAAAACAAGATAATGGCATGTATGCCATGAAAAATCAACTGTTTCCCATGTTGTTTGAAATAAAGGCAACGAAAAAGCCTCTTTAATTCTTCAAAAGATAAATATAAAACTCGAATTTGAGATTTTATATTATATCGGTAAACTGAAAATTTAGCTTAAAATAGAGGTAATAAAAGTTTAGATTTAGCTGCGCTGAACCTAAAGTTTTCTCGACTACGCTCGAAATGACAGAAAATAGTACTTTTTATAAAGCCTTAATTTCTCGAACTGAAGTTTAATGTTTTTCTTTTGCGTTTTCTTTTAGCAAGTGCGGAAACTTTGCTTTAAATCGATTTAATCTCGGTATAGATACAGCTCTAACGTAGCTGTGATTTGGGTTACGCTTTTCAAAGTCTTGATGGTATGCAGAAACCGGATAAAATTTTTGAAAAGGGTAAATTTCTGCGGCTATTGTGGCATCTAGTTCTTTGGCTAAAGCCGTTTTCTTCTCTTCTATGATTTTCTTTTGTTCATCATTTTGGTAAAAAATAATTGAACGATATTGAGAGCCTTTATCTGGTCCTTGTCCATTAACTTGCGTCGGATTCTGTGATCCAAAATAAATATCAACTAATGTCCCAAAACTTACAATTTCTGGATCGTATATAACTTCAACGGTTTCTGAGTGACCTGTTCTTCCTGAGTGACTTTTTTCATAGGTAATGTCATCTGTATGTCCACCAGAAAATCCGCTAATGACTTCATCAACACCTTTTACGCTTTCGTAAATAGCTTCTACACACCAAAAGCATCCGCTTGCAAAATAAGCTTTTGCTTTTCCATCTTCTAATGGTACTTCAACAGGTTCTGCATTGATGACTTTTTGCTGTTCTGGACTGTTTTGTGCTTGATTATGACAGCTAAATAATAGACTTAAGGTAAAGACGTAAAGTAACTTTTTCATGTTTGGTGTATTTTTCTTTTTTCAATAGACGTGTAAAAATACGATTCCTTAACACTGAAATGTTTTAAAGTTTTATTAAATAAAAAAGCCTTCACATTTTGCGAAGGCTCATTATATGATAAAGTTGAAAATCTTATTTGCTTAGTTTAGCAAATAACTTTTGCATTTTTACTTTTTCTTCTTCAGCTAATACCGCATCAACTAAGATACGACCGCTATGCTCATCTGTAATTACTTTCTTGCGAGAAGCGATCTCTACTTGTACCTGTGGTGGAATTGTGAAGAAAGAACCACCAGAAGCACCACGCTCAATAGCAACAACGGCTAAACCATTTTTAACATTGTTTCTAATTCTGTGGTAAGCTTTCACTAAACGGTCATCAATTTTCTTTTCGTAGTCTTTAGACTTTCCTAAAAGTGCTTCTTCTTCTTTTTCAGTTTCTTTAAGGATTTCATCTAGCTCACCTTTTTTGTGCTTTAAGTGCGCTTGTCTGTCCTTTAATTTATCTTTAGTAGAAGAAATAACTTCTTTCTTTTGCTCTATTTGAGCTTTAAATTCTTTAATGTGCTTTTCAGCAAGTTGAATTTCTAATTCTTGAAACTCAATCTCCTTGCTTAAAGAATTGTATTCTCTATTATTTCTTACGTTCTTTTGTTGTTCGTTGTATTTGCTAATTAAAGCTTTAGCCTCTTCGATTAAGT
>CAZFEV010000058.1:0-9654 GCA_964517835.1 uncultured Flavobacteriaceae bacterium
ACAAACCTTGGAATACCGCTGGTATTACAGGTGTACACAGTTTCCTTAAAAAACTTTGGAAGTTGTTCTACAACGACAATGGTATAAAGATTACAGATGCAGAGCCAACAAAAGACAACTTAAAGACGCTTCATAAAACCATTAAAAAGGTAGAAGAAGATATTGAGAATTTCTCATTTAATACTTCGGTATCTACATTTATGATTGCAGTAAATGAGTTAACCGCTCAAAAGTGTACGTCTAAAGCAATTTTAGAACCACTTTTAGTGTTGATTTCGCCTTATGCGCCACACATTGCAGAAGAATTATGGAATGCACTTGGTAATGAAGGTTCAATTTCTACAGTGCCTTTCCCAGTATTTGAGGAGAAACATTTGGTAGAAAGCAGTAAAAATTACCCAATCTCATTTAATGGTAAAATGCGTTTTACGATGGAATTACCATTAGACATGAGTAAAGATGATATTGAAAAAGCAGTGTTAGCCAACGAAAAAACCCAAGAACAATTGCAAGGTCGCACACCTAAAAAAGTGATTGTGGTTCCTGGTAAGATTGTGAATATTGTTGGGTAATTAAAAAAACAGTTTTTTTAAAATTCTGTCACATCGAGCGTAGTCGAGATGCTCTCAAATAGATTTCTCGACTACGCTCGAAATGACAGAGATAATGTTTTTAGATAGTCTTTTGTATCTTGTAACGTAGCTGTCTAGTTTCATCAATATAAATTATCATGAAATATATCTTAGTTTGTTTGTTGTGCCTCACATCTTTATTAAATGCGCAAAATGATAGTTTGCAGTTTCCGCAAGATTTCTTTGGTGTTTATAAAGGAAAGTTAACTATTGTAAATGCAAATGGAACGCAAGAGTTGGATATGGAATTCCATTTACAAGAAACTGACTCTATTGGGAAATATCAGTACACTTTGGTGTATATTATGAATGGTAATAGACAAGAACGCTTATACAATCTTATAGAAAAGGATGCTGAAAATGGTGATTTTATTGTTGATGAAAACAATGGTATTTTCCTAGATGCTAAGTTGATTAACAATACTTTATATTCAATGTTCGAAGTGCAAGGCAATATATTAACTACCACTGAGCGTTTTTATAAAGACCATATGGATTTTGAGATTACCTTTTCGAGCAAAAAGGCAAAAAATGAATCTGGAACAGAAGGAGAAAATGGAGTAGAAGTCATTTCATATCCGATAACTGTAGTTCAAAAGGCAAGGTTGCAAAAAGTTGTAGATTAGCTTTTGTTACTAAGTTGTCACACTGAGTATAGCCTGTGCTGAGCTTGTCGAAGTATCGAAGTGTCTAGACTAGGTTGAAGTATAATTCAAAATGCTTCGGTTGTAATATTCGAGAGAATTCACAAATTTTATTCAGAAGTATTTCCATCAAATCACATGATAAATAAGCTAAATAGAACATATAAACTAGTATTGCTTTTCTTCATAGCCTCTATTGTTAGTTTTTCTTTGATTTCGCTTTTTGAAGAACCTTTTGATACTGATCAGTGGAAATCAAATTGGACTGAACGACATAAAATGGTAGATGATCTGATTGAGTCGAGACTTCTTATTGGTAAGAGAAAGAATGAAGTATTACAATTATTAGGAAACCCCAAAAACACATCAAAGGGTAACAAAGACTTTTTTACTTACAGATTAGGGAATCCACCTAGTTTTTTTAATTCAGAACCAGAATATTTAATGGTTGTTTTTGTGAACGGAAAAGTTGATAAAGTCACCTTAGCTATTGACTAAATTTTTCCTGTAATTGTATCAATAATTGTCATCAAAAACTTAGGTTGTTATTCATCGGATTTATCTGGTTTCATTTCATCGAATTTTTACAACATTTGTCTATTGATTTATTGTGCTTAAAATCAGAGTATTATTGCATATTTTTCAATAAACAAAACATATAATATCAATTCAATAATAATGCATCTCTTTTTGAGTCCAAATTTGCACAGCTTACTTTTTTAATAGAATTTCGACTTTTGAATCCTTATAAACAATTAACCATGAAAATCGGAGTCCCTAAAGAAATCAAGAACAATGAAAATAGAGTTGGTATGACACCAGCTGGAGTTTTCGAACTTATTAAAAACAATCATTCAGTGTATGTTCAAAAAACTGCTGGTTTAGGCAGTGGATTTTCTGACAAGGACTATGAAGATGTAGGTGCAACTATGCTAGATGCTATTGAAGAGGTTTATGCTGCTGCAGATATGATTGTAAAAGTTAAGGAACCGATTGCTGAAGAATATGGTTTAATTAAACCACATCATGTGGTGTTTACATATTTCCACTTTGCTTCAAGTGAACCTTTGACAAAAGCAATGATTAAGAGTGAAGCAGTTTGTATTGCATATGAAACTGTAGAGGATGAAGATGGATCATTACCATTATTAACACCAATGTCTGAGGTTGCAGGTCGTATGGCAATTCAACAAGGTGCGAAATATTTAGAAAAACCAATTAAAGGTCGTGGAGTGTTACTTGGTGGCGTTCCGGGTGTACCACCAGGAAAAGTCTTAGTGCTTGGTGCTGGTACTGTTGGTATTCAAGCAGCGAAGATGGCTGCAGGTTTAGGTGCTCATGTGACAATTATGGATATTAATATGAAACAGTTACGCTATGTGAACGATGTAATGCCTAATCATGTTGTTACTGAGTTTTCTAGTGAATTTAATATCAGAAAGCGCATTAAAGATCATGATTTAATTGTTGGTGGAGTATTAATTAAAGGTGCTAAAGCGCCAAAGTTAATTACACGAGATATGCTTAAGGATATGCGTCCAGGAACTGTACTTGTTGATGTTGCAGTTGACCAAGGCGGTTGTATAGAAACGACTAAAGCAACAACTCACGAGAATCCAACTTACATCATTGATGACGTTGTACATTACTGTGTAGCAAATATGCCAGGTGCTGTACCTTATACATCTACATTGGCTCTTACAAATGTTACTTTACCTTATGTGTTAAGATTAGCAAATCAAGGTTGGGAAGTGGCTTGTGCTAAAGATGCATCATTAAGAAAAGGTCTTAATATTGTAAAGGGTAAGATAGTTTACGAAGAGATTGCCGAGGCTTTCGATTGGTCAGTTGATGCTATGTAAGCGTCAATAACTGACATTTTTTCTTAATATTATTTTGGCTTATTTTTTGCTGTTCATTTAGTACATTTACATTACTAAAAAATAAAACTATGTTAGGATATTATGTTTTAATAGGGGCAATTGCACTTGTGAGTTGGATGGTAAGTAGCACGCTTAAAAGAAAGTTTGCAAAGTATTCCAAAATCCATTTAAGAAATGGGATGAGTGGTAGAGAAATTGCCGAAAAAATGTTAGCAGATAACGGTATATACGATGTTGAGGTTATTTCAACTCCAGGTCAATTAACTGACCATTATAATCCAAAAAATAAGACGGTTAACTTAAGTGAAGCCGTATATAACCAAAGAAATGCAGCTGCAGCTGCCGTTGCTGCACATGAGGTTGGTCATGCAGTACAGCACGCTCAAGCGTATAGTTACCTTGAAATGAGATCTCAATTGGTGCCAATTGTGAGCGTTACTTCTGGTATGTCGCAATGGGTAGTTATCGGTGGACTTGTACTTGGCGCTGCTGCAGGAGTTGGTATAGGTTATTGGGTAGCCTTAGCTGGTTTAGCTATGATGGGATTTGCAACCTTGTTTAGTTTCATCACTTTACCGGTAGAGTATGATGCGAGTAACAGAGCTTTAGCTTGGTTAAAAGCTAAAAATATGGTAACACCAGAAGAATATAAAGGATCTGAAGATGCCTTAAAATGGGCGGCTAGAACGTACTTAGTTGCAGCAATTGGTGCATTAGCTTCATTACTTTATTGGGCATTACAAGTGTTTGGTGGTAGAGATTAATTATCAAAACATATATAATCAAAAAGCTCTGAGGAATCAGAGCTTTTTTTATTTTAATGATAAGCGTAAAAAAGAATTTACACATCATTATTTATGTATCTTGCCCAACCTAGATTTTGAGTTACTCGTCAATGAAAAAAGTGATAATAATTGGTGCTGGTCCTGCTGGAATTAGTGCCGCTTATATGTTAAGTAAGAACAATGTCAAAGTTGAGATTTTTGAAGCTTCACCCTACGTTGGTGGTATGTCTAGAAGTTTTGATTTATGGGGTCAGACTGTAGATTTAGGACCACATCGCTTTTTTTCAAAAGAACCTAAGGTTAATCAATTTTTTTATGAAGTATTAAAGGATGACTATACAAATGTCAATAGATTAACACGCATTTATTACAATAAAAGATTTTTTGATTATCCTCTAAAATTGTTTAATGTATTTAAAAACCTCAGTTTTTTCACCATTGTAAGTGTTCTTTTCTATTTTATAAAACAGCAAATAAATCCAGTTAAGAATCCTGATAGTTTTGAGAGTTGGGTTACAAATAGGTTTGGTAAAAAACTGTATGGTATATTCTTTAAAAATTATACCGAAAAGCTATGGGGAATTTCGGGTTCTCAAATTGATTCGGATTGGGCTGCTCAAAGAATCAAAGGTTTATCTTTAATTGAAGCTGTCGTCAATTCAATTAAAGGTGGAAGAAATAATAAGCACAAGACTTTAGTTGATTTATTTAAGTATCCAAATGGTGGCACAGGTGCACTTTACACTAAAGCATTAGAAGCGATAGAGGCAAATGATGGGGTTATTTATAAAGAAGAGCCAATTTCAAAAATAATTATTGAAAATAATATTTGTAAAGGTGTGTTAACCAAATCTGGAAAAGCTCATTATGCGGATGTTGTCATTTCTTCAATGCCGATTACAACACTGATAAAAGGTATTAATAATACACCTAAAGTTGTCTTAGAGACTTCTAAGAAACTGTATTTTAGAAATACAATACTTGTGTATTTAGAAATTGATAATGAACATCTTTTTAGAGATAACTGGATTTACATTCATTCTCCAAAAGTTAAGCATGGAAGAATTACAAACTTCAGAAATTGGGCACCTAGTCTTAATAAAGGTAAAAAAAGTACAATTTTGTGTCTAGAGTTTTGGGCTTTCGACCATGATGAAATTTGGTCTGCTGCTGATGAGTTTATGGCGACTATAGCAGAAAAAGAATTAAGGGAAATAAAACTATTAGACGCTACGGATAAAATAAAAAATGTTGCAGTTAAAAGAGTGCCTAAGTGCTATCCAGTTTATGAAATAGGATACAAAGATCACCTTAAGGTCATTGAAAATTATTTAGACTCTATTGAAAATCTAATTCCAATAGGAAGATATGGTGCTTTTAAATATAACAATCAAGATCATTCAATCTTAATGGGGATTTTAGCTGCTGAAAAAATCTGTTATAATTCAGATATTAATTTATGGGACATAAATACAGACACAGATTATCAAGAAGATGGAGAAGTTAAGGATGTTTTAATCCAGTAAAAGATTTTAATTTCACTAAAAGATCAGATAGTCCATAAAGTGAAATAAAAAGGTATAAAGGAACAATAGGTACTAAAAACCGAGATGCACCTAAAGGGCCAGTTAAGCCTGCTATATAGCATATAAAGCCAATCATTATCCAATAAATAAGGCTAGTTTCTTTTAGTTTTTTAATTAGGAACCATATAAACCCTAGAAATTTTAAAAGGTTAAATATCAAGACCAGATTAAAGCATATTATGATTAACAACGGTTGCGTTTTTAAGTAATGAAAAGCACCTTTTAAGCCGCTTTCATTTATTGCTTGTAAAAGTCCGGTTTCGTTCTTAATATCTGAAGTAAATCCGAAGAATTGTACCATATCAAATCTTCCTGGATCAATAAAAATTCTTACGATTCCTTTGGCATGAAAAATGGCGTAAGAAATAAAATCTTGTTTTAAATAATTTATAGCCATTGAATTCATTGTTTTTAAACGTTTTGGGTAGTTTTCCTCAGCAGCAGCTTTTTCCTTTATCGACCTATTTGTGTCATTTGCATAGGTGCTTCCATAAGCGTTCATATGAAAGTACTTAAGGTTGTAATCAACAAGGTTTATTTGTTGAATGCTCGAAAAATTATATGAACCTGTTCTTTGATAATTCCAATGGCAATAGAGAAAAATAGCTAATATCGGTATTAAGGCAGTGCTTGTACCAAACTTTATTTTTGTTCGCTTGCTTAACAGATACGTCAGTAGGATGTTGGGTATAACAAATAGATAAAATATTGGTTTGGTAAGAAATAGTAATATGATTAGAATTTGAAAAGATATTAGAATTTTAAGAGACCTTTTTTCAAACAATTTATATAACGTGTAAAATGACAACACAATCAAAAACTGTAAAAAAATCTCAGACATTATAAAGTTTGAATAGATAAACTGATTTAAGAATGAAAATGTGAATAGGAATAATAAAACGGTATTAGTCTTGCCAAAATGTTTTTCGAAAATGAACTTTACAGTTAAAATATTAAAGATTGAAAGCAAACCTTGTAGGCCCAATATTAAAGCTTTAGAACTAAGGAAGCCCGAAGAAATAATTATAAAAATAGCGTATAACGGTGGCCGTTTTGTATATAATTCTGGTTGAATAGGTGCGGTTAGATCTCCTATATAAAAATTAAATCTATTTAAAATATTCTCGGCCAGGATATAGTATTCTTCGCTATCAATTAAAGTTAAATAGTCATTTTGAATAATTTTATAAATAAAGAATACCAATTGAACACAGACTAAGACAATCAGGAATTTATCAACCTTAAAGATGTCCTTAAAATCAGAAGTGAACATACTTATATTTTAATCTGTCTATTAATCTGCTGTTGCAATGAAATAAATGTTTCAGTTCTAGAAACACCTTTTATACCTTGTATTTGAGTGTTTAGTAAATGCATGAGGTGCTCATTATCTTTAGACAGGATTTTAATAAAGATACTCCATTCGCCTGTAGTATAATGACATTCAATAACTTCAGGTACTTTTTGTAATTGCTTTACGGCTTCAGGATTACTCACTGCTTTATCTAGGTATACTCCAACAAATGCCATGGTTGTATAACCTAAAATCTTAGGATTAATTATGAATTTTGATCCTGCTAATAAACCGGATTTCTCTAATTTTTTAAGACGTTGATGAATTGCAGCCCCAGAAATTCCCACTAAACGTGCAATTTCTAATATAGGTGTTCTGGCATCTTCCATCAGTGCACGAAGTATTTTTTTATCTATACCATCAATATAGATGCCTTTGTCATTTATTTTCATTGAAATCTAGTTTTAGTATTCTAAATTGAAATATAAAATTAGTGAATAGATTTCAAATTGAAATAATAAAAGCATTAAGACTTGTCCATTTTAATTCGTTCTTCTCGGGCTTTTTGCTGTAAAACTTTATTGCTAGGATCTTTTCTTAAGTTTTTTTCTGCTTCAATATATTCAGGATAATCTCTATACTTTATTTCTAAAAGTTTTGCGTCTGGAATAAAGTAAAGCGTCAATGATAAAAAAGAAATAATTCCTAATCTCATGAGTAATGTTGAGTAGAATTGTTTTTTAGTCCTAATGAGTTTAATGATTGTAACAAAGACGATAACAGCCATAAGTTGAAGAGATAAACCAAGTCCGATACTTCCATATGGCCATTCTTGAAATTTAAAAAGGGAATAAATGATTATGAATGATAAAATTATACCTGTGCATATGGTTCCTATTATTCTTAAAGAACTTATGCCAGCAAACGCACCTGTCTTGGTAAGATGTTTAAGCTTAATTCCGTTTAATAAAAGAAAACTTAAAAAGAAGTAGATTAATCCTAAAAGAATTGAAGTCAAAGTTATCAGAATAGCAGAATACGGATAACTCACAAACAGCCTTAAAATCATGAGCAATAATAAACCAATGCCTAGGGACAACTCTACCTTTTTCATAGTAATTTCTAGTTATAGGTTTAAAGGATTGTAACCTAAATAAGGTACTTTCTTTTCATTAAATTCTACCCCGTAAGTTTTAAGTTCTTCAAGAATGGGTTCGTAAATTTCTTTAGTTATTGGTATTTGAACTCCTGGTGTTTTTATTTTACCGTTAAGTATATCCATAGTTGCCATGGCAACAGGTAAACCAACAGTTTTAGCCATTGCGGTATACGTTTGGTCTTCGCCAGTAACTACCATAGTAGCATCTATCTGACGTTTTTCACCATCTATCTCGTAACCAAATTTATGGTACATCACAATCATATCTTTGTCATCAGCATCTAACGTCCAACTATCCATTAAGATTTTTTGAAGAATTTGCGCTGGAGTGGCTTTATCTAAACCAACCATTTTATCTGGGTTAAAAAGATCTAATTCTAAGAACTTATCCCAAATAATATCATCTTGATCTATTTTAAGAGCATGTCTAAACTTTAATTCAACAGAATCTGTTGGACTATAAGGTAAAAAAGCATTGACAAAGTCGCGATAGCTCATATTAATACTGTCGTCTATAGTATAGCTGTCATCAGTCATACCTAATTGTACAAATACATTCCAAGCTCTACTAAAACCTACACGTCTCATCGTACCACGATATAAGGTTTGTGCATGATCGAGTCCATAAGCGTGTTGGTACTTTAATGAATCTCTGTTCGCATAGGCTTCAAATCTTCCATAACCATCAACATCCAAAAATTCTGTTCGCCTAAACAAACGATGGTAAGCAATATATTTATACTGGTTTTCTTGCAAGAATTTTGCAGCTCCACCTTGCCCGGCAACAACAACATTTCTTGGGTTCCAAGTAAATTTATAGTTCCAAAGATTATTGTCAGATTCTGGTGCAACTAAACCTCCAGTAAATGATTCAAACAAAATCATTTTTCCACCGTTGTCTCTGATTCTATCTATAACTTGCATGGCACTCATATGGTCGATACCAGGATCTACACCTATCTCGTTCATAAAAATAAGACCATTTGCTTTTGCTTCATCATCTAAAGCTTCCATCTCCTTACTGACATAAGAAGCCGTCACCATGTGTTTTTTATAGGTTATACAATCTTTTGCTACTTCAATATGAAATCTAGCAGGCAACATCGAGACTACTATATCTGCATTTTTAACAGCTTCGGTTCTTGATTCAGCATCAAAAACATCAAGTTTAACAACATCTACAGCATCGTCGTTGGTAAGCTTTTTGGCTGCATCCACATTTATATCACCAATAGTAATCTTGAGGTTTTCAGTTTTAGATTTATCAACCAAATATTTGATAAGGTAAGAGGAGGATTTTCCGGCCCCAATGATTAATATCTTTCGCATAATGATATAAATATGACTAATTTTGTGTAACACGAATGTAAGAAATAGAAAAGGGATTTTATTATCAGTTTTTACTTTAATTATGAACAAAAAAATATTAGCTACAGGTGTTTTTTTTGGGGTTATTGCAATTGTATTAGGTGCTTTTGCAGCTCATGGTTTAGAAAAATTAGTCGATGCAGATGCAATAAAAACTTTTGAAACAGGAGTGCGTTATCAGATATACCATGC
Organism: uncultured Flavobacteriaceae bacterium; assembly: GCA_964517835.1. Taxonomy (GTDB): domain Bacteria; phylum Bacteroidota; class Bacteroidia; order Flavobacteriales; family Flavobacteriaceae; genus Winogradskyella. The sequence goes on from CAZFEV010000058.1 coordinate 9,544, forward strand.
CTTTTTTCTTCTCATACTTGGTGGTACTTCTTTTGTTAATTTAAAGACGAAAAAAATAGTTTTTTACTTGGTGCTCGTTGGTCTATTATTCTTTTCTGGGTCTATATATGG
>CAZFEV010000059.1:0-9377 GCA_964517835.1 uncultured Flavobacteriaceae bacterium
CTAATTGTACTGACCAACAACACCAAGAAAATAGACGATCTGAATTCCTTATCGTTAGTGGTGGACCACAACAACAATAAAAAACACCACCTTTTACATAAACTTAAAAACGCTCTGAGTAAATCAGAGCGTTTTTGGTTTATTATCTTAATGGGAAACCTTTAGCAGCCCACCATGGATGGATTTCAATCTCTAATCGACCTGCTTTAACCATTGGGTCAGCATTTGCCAAGCTATCTGCCATGGCTTTCGTCGGTACATTATAAATGGTAATGCCTCTTATATCTCCATCATCACCAAATGGTCCTGAAATATCAGCATAACCGAGTTCATACATCTTACCCAAGTGCGCTAAATGTTCAGATTGTAATTTGTTAGCTTCTTCTTCATTTTGATTTCTAATAGGACCTTTTTTCAAAAAAGCAATATAATATTGCTGCATAAGAATAGTGTCCTTGGTTTTTTCGTCTACATAATCAAAAATTTGAAACCCTTTGTTTGTTAATTCCTCCTTTAAAGATTTCACAGACTTTTCAGGTTGCTTTTCTTTTACAGTTTCAGACACTTGCTCTTTAATTGGTGTTTCAGTATTGTCTTTACATGAATGTGTAAGAATCAAAACACTTAATATTACTACTACTTTTTTCATGCTATTTCCAGCTTTTATAAGGATTCTTGCTTATTTGTGAGTTATAATATTTAATATCACCGGTCACTTCTTTTCCTAACCAAGTTGGTGAATTAAAGGTTTCATTTTCATTACTAAGTTCAATTTCTGCAATAATCAATCCCTCATTATCTCCATAAAACTCATCTATTTCAAAAACATGTTTTCCAGAAATTACTTCGTAACGTATTTTATCAATAATCCCTTTTTCACATAAATTCAATAATGATTCGGCTTCTGTTTTAGAAATTTCTTTTTCCCATTCAAAACGAGATAAACCATCTTCAGAAGATTTTCCTTTTACAGTGATATATCCTTTTTCAGCTTTTAATCTTACACGTACAGTTCTTTCTTTATCACTATTCAAAAATCCTTGTTTAATAGTGTAACTTGTAGACGCTTCATTCTTAAATGCATCTGAATCTACCAAAAATTTACGCTCTATTTCTATATTCATAATGTGGCAAGTTCTTCAATTTTATCTGAAGGAATAATTCCAGATTCATATTCATGATTGGCTAAATATATCAATGCTTTAGCAATGGTATCTGGATGAATGGATTTATATTTTTTCAATCTTCCGAAAAGTAACGGATTTATAACTTTCATTATCAATTTTGCGACAAATTCACCTGCTCGATTTTCATTCCGTTGACCAGAAATTAAAGATGGTTGTAGAATATTAGTAGACGTAATACCTAAAGACAATACTTTCGCTTCCATTTCTCCCTTAGTTTTAGAGTAAAACACGTTACTATTTTTATCTGCTCCTAAAGAAGACATTACCAAAAACTTAGAAATATTATTCACCACACAAAGCTCAGCAGCCGCAACTGGTATTCCGTAGTCTATTTGCTTATAAAGTGTTTTATCTGGGGTTTTTGCTTTAGTGGTCCCAATACAACAAATAACAACATCTGCCTTAAAGTGTTCTTCTTGAGATTTTAAATCTAAAAGGTCTATGACGTACTCTTTTATCTTAGGATGATTAATACCTAAAGCGCTTCGATTAAAAAGAATGACCTCATCATAACTATCATCTTTTAATACGTACTGCAAAACATAGCTTCCTGTTAGCCCAGAAGCACCCAATAAGATTACCGATTTACCCATTTTATATAAGTCTTTGATAAAGATATTATAAATTTGAACAATGGATACCTCACTACCAATACGAAAGATTATTCATGTAGATATGGATGCATTTTATGCATCTGTAGAACAAATGGATAATCCTGAATTGAAGGGTAAACCCATTGCTGTTGGTGGTGGAAGCGCAAGAGGTGTGATAAGTGCCGCAAGTTATGAAGCGCGAAAGTTTGGGGTAAAAAGTGCAATGTCTGGTCGATTGGCCGAAAAACTATGTCCAGATTTAATATTTGTAAGACATCGGTTTGACCGTTATAAAGACATCTCAAAAAAAGTAAGAGCTATTTTTTTAGACTACACAGACCTTGTAGAACCGCTTTCCTTGGATGAAGCATATTTAGATGTCACAGAGAATAAAATAGGACTGCCAAGCGCTACTTTAATAGCTCAAAAAATAAGACAACGTATTTATGACGAAGTTGGTTTAACGGCGTCAGCAGGAATTTCAATTAATAAATTTATTGCCAAAGTCGCTAGCGACTATAACAAACCTAATGGGCAAAAAACGGTAAATCCTGAAGATGTTTTACAATTTTTAGAAGACCTAGATATTCGGAAATTTTATGGTGTTGGCAAGGTCACTGCCGAAAAAATGTACCAAAAAGGCATCTTTACTGGTAAAGATTTAAAATCTAAAAGTTTAGAATACTTAGATGAAAACTTCGGAAAATCTGGTCGCTATTACTACTATGTTGTTCGTGGAATTCATACAAGCGAAGTAAAACCAAATCGTATTAGAAAATCACTTGCTGCAGAACGTACGTTTAGTAAAAACTTGTCTTCTGAAATCTTTATGCTCGAAAAATTAGAACACATTGCAGATGAAGTTTCAAGACGTTTACACCAAAGTAATGTTGCTGGCAAAACAGTTACACTAAAAATAAAATATAGTGACTTTACACTGCAAACCAGAAGCAAAACTTTGCCTTATTTTATTAGTGATAAGAATATTATTTTAGATACTGCTAAAGACTTATTATATCAAGAAAAACTCAATAATTCTGTTCGTCTTTTAGGTATTTCGTTATCTAATTTAAATACTGAAAGAAAAGAAAAACCCACTGAAAAAGAAGCTGTTAGTGTACAATTGAAGTTTGAGTTTTAAACGTTGCACATAGTTTCTAGGATATCATTAACAATATAATTGCCTAAAAAATGGTAAGTTTATAGAATCCACAGAATTATCACTTTAATCAATCAAAAAATGAAAAATAGTAGAAGAGAATTTTTAGGCCTTAGCATGATGTTAGGCTTATCATCTGTAGTACAAGCAAGTCCACTTTCTAGTCTAATCAATATTCAACCAAGCGATAAAAAACTTAAAATCTTAATCCTTGGCGGCACTAGTTTTTTAGGACCTCATCAAATCGCTTATGCTTTAAAAAGAGGTCATGAAGTTTCGACATTTACAAGAGGTAAAACCAAGCCAAAAATTCATCCTGAACTTTTCTCTAAAGTAGAACAATTGGTTGGTGATAGAGAAGATAATCTTGAAGCACTTAAAAACAGAAAATGGGATGTCGTTATTGATAATTCTGGTCGAAAAACAAAATGGACAGAAGATACCGCCAAATTATTAGTAGATAATGTTGGTTATTACATGTATACATCTTCTGTGAGTGTGTATTATCCTTTCTTTGGAAATGATTTTTCAGAAACCAGAAAAGTGATTACAGAAATGCCGAGCGATGCTAAACCCGAAGAAAAAGGCACGTATGAATATGGTATTATGAAGGCGACTTCAGAATTAGCAACTATAAACACCTTTGGAAAAGATAGGTCTATCATTGTAAGACCTCATCTCATTGTTGGGCCTGGCGACCCAACAGACCGTTTTCCGTATTGGTTAGCACGTGTAGAAAAAGGTGGAGATTTTATAATTCCTGGTAGTAAAGATGAAGTTGTACAATATATTGATGTGAGAGATTTAGGTGAATGGATGATTAGATTGGCCGAAAACAAAGCTTCTGGCACATACAATGGTGCTGGACCAGAATTTGAAATGACGACTAATGCATTTGTGCATGGCATACATGCTAATTGTAATGTGCCTATTAACTATATCCAAATAGATGATAATGACTTCTTACAAGAAAATGGTCTTTATGGAATACAACCATGGGTAATTCAATTACCAGAATATGCCGGCATGTCTAAAACCAACAATAGTAAAGCCATTGCTTCTGGTTTAACGTTTAGGTCATTGTCAGATACTGTGGTAGCTACAAAAAATTGGTGGTATTCTGATGCTGTTTCACAAGAAAGGCGAGACAATATTCTTGGTGGCCCAAATTCTTTGATGCAACGCGAAAAAGGCATTTTAGAAAAATGGAAAGCAAGAAAAGGATGATTTTCAGTTAGTATTCCGTTAAAATCAAAGTATTCATTCATACGATTTATTAAGTTAGAGAGATAAAAACTAATCAATCATGAAACTTCTTAAATCAACAATATCAATTGTTCTAATTATTATTTCCTTTTCATGTAATACTGAAAAAGATAATTCTAAAGAAATTATCATTGAAAAGTATAAAGAAGGTGTTCAACCTTTTGCAAAGCACATTTTTTCAAAGTTTTCTAATGTTAGAGATTTCACCATGAATACTGAAGAAACTGAGGCTTATTTTTCTTTGCAAAGTCCTGCAAGAGAAGTTTCTGTAATCATGAAAATTGACAAGAAAGATGGCAAATGGCAAGAACCAAAAATTAGCAGTTTTTCAGGTAAGTATACCGATTTAGAACCTTTTTTATCACCAGACAATCTAAAGTTATACTTTGTATCTAATAGACCTATCTCAGTAGATAGCACTAATACAAAGGATATGGATATTTGGTATGTAGACCGTGCTTCTATAACCGAAGCTTGGTCTCAACCAAAAAATATTGGAGCGCCAATTAATACTGAAGCTGATGAATTTTATCCTTCTGTAGCCAGTAATGGAAATGTATATTATACTTCAGTAAAAAAAGAACTAGGGTCGTCTGATGATATTTTTGTGAGTACATGGGAAAATAACACCTATTCTAAACCGCAAATTCTTAGCGATAGCATTAACACCAAAGGTGCAGATTATAATGCATTTATAGCACCAGATGAATCTTATATCATTTTTGGTGGTTGGCGAAGACCAGATGGTCTAGGTTCGGGCGATATGTACATAAGTAAAAACATAAATGGTAATTGGACAAAAGCCGAAAATCTTGGAGATAAAATTAACTCTAAACACATGGAGTATTGCCCTTTTGTACTTAACGAAACACTCTATTTTACCAGTAGAAGAAGTAATGTTTCTTTTAAAGAAAGTGGATTTTCTACAACTGAAGAATTACTTACTGAAATCAATAAATATGATAATGGATGTAGTAGAATATACAAAGTGCCTTTTAAAAAAGGCACTTTGTAAAACTATTATATTTTAAATACGTATTAGAAACTACACGTTTCAATCTCTGTAATACGTAATGTATTTACCATACCTTTAGCTTGTATTGGCATTGCCGCTAAACTAATAAGCATATCACCTACTTCTAAATACCCTTTTTTACAAGCCATTGCATTTACATCTTCAATGGTCTCGTCGGTACTTACAAATCTGTCATAATAGAACGCTTCAACTCCCCAAAGTAAGCTTAACTGTGTTAAGATACGTTTGTTAGAAGTAAACACTAAAATGTGTGCTTTTGGTCTCCAAGCAGAAATCTGAAATGCTGTATAACCACTATTTGTTAAAGTAGAAATGGCTTTTGCATTAATTTCATTTGCCATGTTAGCAGCATGGAAACATATTGATTTTGTAATGTATCGCTTTGTACGGATATGTGGTGGAGATTGCGGTACCTTAATAAGCTGAGAATCTTCAACACTTCTAATGATATCAGACATTTTCTGGATAACTTGCACCGGATACTGTCCAACAGACGTTTCACCAGAAAGCATAACCGCATCAGCACCATCCATAACAGAATTGGCTACATCATTTACCTCAGCACGTGTTGGTGTAAGGCTTGTAATCATGGTTTCCATCATCTGTGTTGCTATAATTACAGGAATTCTAGCACGCTTTGCTCTTAGTACCAATTGCTTTTGAATTAATGGTACTTCTTGTGCAGGTACTTCTACACCTAAATCACCACGAGCAACCATTAAACCATCACAATAAGCTACAATTTTGTCGATATTCTCAACAGCTTCTGGCTTTTCAATCTTAGCTACAATAGGAATCTTGTGTTCGCTATGTTCTTTTATTAATTCCTCTAACTGCATTAAATCCTCTGCATGGCGCACAAACGACAATGCAATCCAATCGACTTGTTGGCCAATTGCAAAAATGGCGTCTTCAATGTCTTTTTCTGTAAGTGCTGGCTGAGAAATATTTGTATTTGGAAGGTTTACACCTTTCTTAGACTTTAATGGTCCACCTTGTATAACTCTTGCCTTAACTTCTTTCTTTCCGTCTGTAGAAACTACCTCAAAGATTAATTTACCATCATCTAATAAGATTTTTTCTCCTGGTTTAGCATCTTGCGGGAAGTTATCGTACGTCATGTAGACACGCTCTTTTGTGCCTTCAAAACGTTCTCCTGTTGCAAAAATAATTTCATCACCTTCGTTAACAACAATGTCACCTTTCATAACACCTACTCTTAACTTCGGTCCTTGAAGGTCGGCTAAGATGGCTGCGTTATAACCATATTCATCATTGAGCTCTCTAATAAATCTAATTCGCTCTTTTACATCTTCATAATCTGCATGAGAAAAATTAATTCTAAATACATTAGCTCCTTCATCAAGCATTGCTTTTAAAACCTCTTTACTACTTGTTGCAGGTCCTAAGGTTGCTACAATTTTTGTCTTCTTATTCTTTCGCATTAATTAAAAAATTAAATGGTCTTTCGATTTTATTTTTAACGGATCAACAGCGTAACTGGTAATGATCTGAGGAATGTTTTGTAATCGGTCTAAAATGAGTTTTTCGTTTACATTTTCAATCTCATAAGAAATCTTCACAAAGTAATCTACTTTGCTATATTCTGGTATAAGATTGTATGTCTTTAAAACTTTTCTTTGACTGTTACTAAATAAACCAGCACTGTATTCACTTTGCTCTTCTCTCTTACAAATATTAGAGATTAAATTCCAAGTGACATAATGGGGTTTGTCATTCCATTCAAAAAAACTGTATGACGACTTAGAATCATTAAAATCTAAATCCTCTTTATTTCTTTTTAGATTTAGCTCTAAACTGCCATTAAGCAAATAAGCCAAACGATAATCTTCAAGGTTGCAATGAATTGCAATGAGTTTATATGAAACATCATCAAAATCATCTACAAGAAGTTTATGTAAAGCCATAGCGCCAAAAACTTTGCGCCAAATATAGTGTTTTAAAAGGTTTGTAATATCAACTTTAGGTTAATCTTAGCCGATTTAAACTACGAAAACGTTATAGTAATGTCAATTTGTTGACGCTTTTTAAATGAATTTTGTGATTTGCTTTTGAAACGCAAAAAATGCTCTTTTAGAGGCTTTTTCCTCAGCTTTTTTCTTAGAAGTTGCTCTTGCTTTGGCTACAACCTTGTCGTTGACACTTAATCTTACTGAGAAGTGCTTCAATTTATCTTTACCAGTGTCTTCATACACATCGTAGTTAAAGGTATTTTTCTCTTTTTGGCACCATTCTATCAACAAACTCTTGTAACTTATAACTTTACCTTCTAAAGTCTCAATGTCTACATGTGGGTTTATCACTCTTTTAAAAATGAATTTTTCACACATCTTATAGCCTCTATCGAGATAAATTGCACCAACTAATGCTTCAAAAAGATTACCATGAATGTTATTACCAAAATTAGAAACAGGTATTCTACTCTTTACTAACTTAATGAGGTCTAGCTCTTTACCGAGTTCGTTAAGATGTTCTCTACTCACCACTTTAGATCTCATCTTCGTTAGATAACCTTCATCACCATGTGGTACTTGCTCAAAGAGATATGCTGCAATTACAGAACTTAACATGGCATCACCTACAAATTCTAAACGTTCATAGTTTATGGGATTGCCTTTTTTGTCCTTGATATTCATTGAGCGATGCGTAAACGCCTTTTCATAAAGCGATTCAGACAAAGGCTTAAAGCCTAAAATCTTCTTAAGCTCTAAAAAAAAATTCCCGTCTTTAAAGGAACGGGAATTCTTCAATATGTTACGAATGCTAGCCATTCGGGATTTAGTCTAATTTTTTAAATAATACACAAGCGTTATGACCGCCAAATCCAAATGTATTACTCATTGCTACTTTAATATCACGTTTCTGTGCTTTATTGAGCGTTAAATTTAATTCTGGATCTATGTTTTCATCAACTGTTTCGTGGTTGATTGTTGGCGGTATGATACCATGCTCTAATGCCATTATAGAAGCAATTACTTCAACAGCACCAGCCGCACCCAACAAGTGACCAGTCATAGATTTAGTAGAATTAATATTTATGTTCTTAGCATGGCTGCCAAATACCTCTGATATAGCTTTTAATTCTGCAACATCTCCTAATGGTGTGGATGTTCCGTGTGTATTAATATGATCTACATCTTCAGGATTTAAACCGGCATTTTCTAAACAATTTTTCATTACCGCAATTACACCAATACCATCTGGATGTGGCGCTGTCATGTGATAAGCATCAGAAGATAAACCACCACCTACAACCTCAGCGTAGATTTTAGCTCCTCTTGCTTTAGCATGCTCATACTCTTCTAAAACAATGGCACCAGCACCTTCACCTAACACAAAACCATCGCGGTTCGCATCAAATGGTCGTGAAGCCGTTTCTGGACTATCATTTCGAGTACTCATTGCGTGCATAGCATTAAATCCGCCCATACCAGCTATAGTAACTGCTGCTTCACTTCCACCAGTAATTACAACGTCACAATGTCCTAAACGTATGTTGTTTAAGGCATCGATCATTGAATTTGCAGAAGATGCACATGCAGAAACCGTAGTATAGTTAGGTCCCATAAATCCATACTTAATAGATATGTTACCTGGTGCTATATCAGCAATCATCTTTGGAATGAATCGTGGACTAAATCTAGGTGTACCATCACCAGCAGCGTAGTTTAACACTTCTTGTTGAAATGTTTCTAAACCGCCAATTCCAGCTCCCCAAATTACTCCAACTCTATATTTGTTTATCGTCTCAAGATCTAGTTTTGAATCTGCTATTGCTTCATCAGAAGCTACCATAGCGTATTGCGAAAACTTATCCATCTGACGTGCTAACTTTCTATCAATAAAGTCAGTGACGTTGAAATTTTTTACTTCACAAGCGAATTGTGTTTTGAACTTTTCAGCATCAAAATGTGTGATTGGGGCAGCACCACTTTTACCATTAATTAGGCCTTCCCAATATTCATCCTTGGTATTTCCTATTGGCGTAAGTGCACCTAAACCAGTTACTACTACTCGCTTTAATTCCATAAAAATATATTCTTATTTTGCTTCTTCTATGTAAGAGATAGCTTGACCAACTGTTGCAATGTTTTCAGCTTGATCGTCTGGGATTT
>CAZFEV010000060.1:0-9050 GCA_964517835.1 uncultured Flavobacteriaceae bacterium
CAAATGAAAAGGATTTAAAAACAAGTAAAACTTATTCTAGACTAAGTCTTACTTTAGGATTGATTGTTATAAAAAAATCAATTACTTGTTAAGGGAGAAATGACTTGAGAAAATTTTTTAAAATAATACTTGACCTCTAGATATAGAAACAAAAAAAACCAGAAGGATATTCTGGTTTTTGAATGTTAAATAAAAAGTAAAGTATTATAACTTAATTCCAAACGTTAAAATGATATCTGTAAACTTAGAATCAATTGCAGCTCTGTTAGTTAGTCCAACGTTATAAAGCTGTTGTTCTATTTGTCTTTCACTTTGACTAAAAGCTATATCAATGTTGTATTGACCAAAATTATATCCTAAACCAGCTGAGTAGCCGGTTAAATCACCGAAGAATCTATCATCTTCATACGGACTTTCTTCAAATCTGTAACCACCTCTAAAACTAAATTGCTTATATCTATACTCACCACCTAATCTATATGAGTTTGAAGTCGTAAAAACATCATCAATTTGGTTGTTTAATGCTGCAAAAGATGGATCGTTTGTAGGTCTAAATCTTGTGTTGCTATAGTCTTTTACCATATAATCAAAACTAATTAAACCTTTCTTTCCAAATACATAAGCTAAACTACCAGTCATGCTTCCTGGTGTAGACAATCTATATTCAGGAAAAATGTTAACTACACTACTTATAAAATTGATTTCTGGGTCAGCATTATTTGAATTGATTCCCTGAACTAATTCTTCGTTTATCCTATACCATGTCGGTGATTGATATGAAAACCCAGCTCTAAGCTCTGGTGTTACTTTTAGGATTGCACCTAATTGAAAAGAGAATCCACTACCAGTGGTCGTTAGTAAATTTTCAAAGGCTAAATTAGTGACTATTGATCCATCATTTGTGTTAGATTCGTTTAGTCTTGTAAATCTTTCACGGTCTATAAAATGGGCGTTAAGGTTTATTCCAACGGATAATTTATCGTCATATTCAGCTGCAAAGTTAAAGGCTAGTTTTCCGTTGTATCCACGTTCAGAAAAGGCATAATTTTGGTTAAATTCTCCTTCAGCAATATTTGATACATAGTTTGTTTCTAGGTCATTTGTTTCATCGTCTAAATTTGCAGGATCAATAATTCCTGCCCAATATCCTAAAAACGCCTGTTGTGTTCCATATCCAAAAACCGAACCAATGTCAGCATATGCTTCTTCAATAAACTCACCTGGTTGAAGTTTTAAAACACCAAATTCAATAGAATTATTGTTTGTGAAATGTTGAAAATAACTATCTATAGATGTTGTGCTTACACCACTAGAAATCCAATCATTATTAAAATTTGACATATTCTCATAAGCACCACTTAATGCAAATTTTTTCCAAGGTGAGTTAGGGTTAGAATTTGCAAAAATTACGGTTGCACCCGCCTGGTTCAAGTCTGCTTCAGTATTATCAAATGAGCTAATTCCATTAATATCGTTTGTATTGTATCTCACGTCAGCATTACTATTGAAAATTCCTAACGATGCTGCTGCAAAACCATTATTAAATATAGCTGATCCAGCAGGATTAATTTGAATACTAGAAAGGTCACCTCCCAGAGCTCCAAAAGCACCACTCATGGCTCTGTAACGTGCTGTACCTTGCATATTGTCTAAAGAATAGTTTAATGCATCTGTGATTTCTTGTGAGAACAAATTGCAGAAACTAAAAAGGCAAAAACATACGATTATTTTTTTCATAGCATTAGGTTTTATTATTTTCTTTTAAAAGCGATTCTAATTGGTGGACCTGATCGAGACACTTCTTGTTCTTACAGGTGTTGGTGATACTGAACGTGGTGCTGGAGTTATTCTAGCACTACGAGGACTTTGGGTTCTTCCATTATTTAATGAAGTCCCTGAACTTGGATTATTTCTTCTAACCGTTGTTAAACTTAGATCTCTACCTCTTGGTCTAACTGAAGGTCTTTTTTCATTATCAATTGCACTAAGTCTATTTCTTCTTAAATCAATATTTCGTCTAGATTTTGATATGGCGCTTCTATCGTTTGTTATTAATAAACTTGCGCTATTATATAAATTCGGATTTGTAGCAATGTTATCTGGGCCTGGTATTAAAAATCTATTATATCTGCTTGGTACATTTGGGTCTGCTAGACATCGATATACGTTGATAAGACGAGGCCTGCTTGTTTCATTTATGCAGCGATTTCTGTTATAAGCCCATGACCTTGTAAGGAATTGAATCTTCTTTGTATTTCTGATGTTTCTAAGTGAACGCTTAAAATCTTCTTTTTCAACAATTGTGTTTGTAGGATTTGATGCCTCATTAAATGCTAGAATTTTTTTTGCTCTAAGTTGTTCTTGAATGGAAATCGGTTTATTCTTGAAGTAATTGTTGTAAAATTTAGAATTGTTGTCTTCTGTTTGGGGTATGTTTTTTTCTAAATTTTGTTGTTTTACTGAAGCACATGAGCTCAATAAAAAATTAATTGCCATTAATTTTATCGAGTTTTGAAGAAGAGAGGAATTTAATAGCATAATTAATTTAAATTTAAGTAAAATACACAACAACTATGCCACAAATATTTATAAAACAATTAATGATTTGATGAACTAAGATAAGAAAATCACCATAACACCTTTAATAAATTTTAGAGATTATTTCTATGTTTCAGTTACTTTGTTTAATACTTAATTAATGGTCTTTATATAATACTCGTTTAACAAAAATAACACTCTAGACTGCTAAGTTTAGAGTGTTTTGTATTAGTTAAAACTTTTATTGATGACATTAATTGGTTCTTCTTGTTCCTATATTACTTGAACGTGGCACATTTCTTACTGGTGCTATTGTTCTAGGTGTAGGATTGTTTCTAACAGGAGCAACTCTTCTTGGAGTAGACCTTACATTAGATGGAGCTGAGCTTTGTGGTCCACCAGGATTTGTTCCTCTAACTAAATTTGGATTATTTCTTCTAACTGTAGTTAAACTTAAATCTCTTCCTCTTGGTCTGCTTGTGCGTATAGTTCTGGTTTCAACAGAGCTGATTCTAGAATTTGAAAGGTTAATAGCTCTTCTAGATTTTGAAATTGCACTTCTATCGTTTGATATTAAACTTGAGCTATTTTGTAAGTTTGAATTCGAAGCAATAAGATTTACCGTCCCGTTAATCATGTTGGCATCTCTATTTGGTTGGTTCCAGCCACAACCAAAGCTATGGCCACAGCTAAACCCGGCTAAAGTCCTGAGGCGAGATAAAGAATAGAATCCACCAAATGTTAGGCGCGCCGGCCTAAAACCAGGATTATATCCAAATTGATTCGGGCCATTTGTCCATGACCATTGAGTGCCACGATAATATACCCAATCACCGTTTACAGTACCATGCCAATTGTAAGGAAACGGGTTCCAAATCCTTATTGCGAAAGGGTTGTTTAAATCAAATAAACTCCAAGCAAAGTCCGCATTCCATATTGTAGCGCCGTTCCAAAGCATCCATTCTAATTCAGAGGTATTGTTAATATTGGTGTTAAATGTAATGAAGGTTTTTGTTTCAATCTGTTCTTCAATACTAACAGGTTTGTCATTAAAGTAATTTTCATAAACATATGACTCAGTACTTTCAGATGCTACAGACAAACTAGTATTGTCTTGATGTCTTGCAGAGGCACAAGAACTTAAAAGTGCAAGAGCAATTAAAAAGTAATAAGGATTGATTTTTTGAGGAGAAAATTTAAATAGCATAATTAATGGTTTATAGAGTTAAACATAAGTAAATACCTACAACTATTATGCCATGTTTTAAGATTAATTAACTTTTTAGATATCAATATATGTGAATTTGTTTAAAAAAAGAAACACTCTAATTGTATGAAAATTAGAGTGTTTGTTATTTTATATTAAGTGTTTATTATCCTCTTCCACGTCTAGAACCTCCGCCTCTAGAACCGCCATAAGATCGAGATGAGCCTCTAGATGAGCGCATGTTTCCAGATGATCGTGAAGAGCCTCTTGACGATCGCATACTACTAGAAGGACGTGAACTTCTTGAAGACCTTACAGAGCTATTATTAGATCTACTATTTCTTGAAGATCGAATGGTACTATTATTAGATCTTGAGTTTCTTGAAGAGCGTATAGTACTGTTATTAGACCTAGTAGAACCTCTAGAACTTCTTACACTTGTGTTATTTGCTCTAGTTCTAGTACCTCGAGAAACTCTACTAGATGTATTGTTTCTTCTTGAAATAGCTGAACTTCTTCTTCCGTTCAGGTTATAATTATTGTTAAAGTATGAACCTCTTCTACTAGCATTCCATGCCAATCTATTACTTCTAAATCCGTTATTCCAAGCCCAGCCATTGTTCCAGCCCCAACCGTTGTTCCAGCCCCAGCCAGCATTCCAGCCCCATCGGTTCCATCCCCAGCCAGCGTTCCATGCCCAAGGGTTATTCCAACCCCAACCAGCATTCCAGCCCCAACCGGCGTTCCAACCCCATCGGTTCCAGCCCCAACCGCCATTCCAAAGCCAAGGATCATTCCATCCCCAACCAGCGTTCCACATCCAAGGATTGTTCCAACCCCAACCATTATCTATGATGTTGATGGTAACTGTTTCATTATTTTGTCCCCAACCGCCAAATGACTTAGCGTATTCGGTAGTGTCTTGAAATCTTTCGAGATAATCACTCTCGTAAGAATCTACATCTGTAAATATTTCGCTTTCACCTTCAGAACCAACACCTTGGTTAAAGTAAGCCTCATAAAAACCAGAGTTTGTAGATGTTGTAACTTCTGGTTGTTGTTCAACAACAGCATTTTCTCCATTTCGTTCTGTAGAATAAATACCATCATTATCATATCCTACATATTGATAAGAGCCGCACGATGTAAGTACCATTGCGATACTTAGTGCAATAAACGATGGCAATTTTTTTAAGGTAATGGTTTTAAATTGCATAACTCCGTGATTTAATTGTTGAACATAGCAAAAATAGTTAGTTTTGCTGAACTATTTTTTTATTTAACATAGTCACAATATTTGTGCCAAAACACTGAAAATGAGTAAAAATCTTACTAGTAGAGCCCAAGATTATTCAAAATGGTATAATGAATTGGTTGTAAAGGCTGATTTAGCAGAGAATTCTGCGGTTAGAGGTTGTATGGTCATTAAGCCTTATGGTTATGCAATTTGGGAGAAAATGCAAGCTGAATTAGACAGAATGTTTAAGGAAACAGGTCATCAAAATGCATATTTCCCATTATTTGTTCCTAAGAGTTTATTTGAGGCTGAGGAGAAGAATGCAGAAGGTTTTGCAAAGGAATGTGCTGTGGTTACTCATTATAGATTGCAAACAGATCCGGATAATGAAGGTAAACTGAGAGTAGATCCTCAAGCCAAATTAGAAGAAGAACTTGTAGTAAGACCAACTAGTGAAGCTATTATTTGGAATACCTATAAAGGTTGGATACAGTCTTACAGAGATTTGCCAATATTAGTGAATCAATGGGCAAATGTAGTGCGATGGGAAATGAGAACAAGATTGTTTTTAAGAACAGCAGAGTTTTTATGGCAAGAAGGTCATACTGCTCATGCTACTAAAGAAGAGGCAATTGCAGAAACAGTACAGATGAATAATGTCTATGCTAATTTTGTGGAGAATTTTATGGCTATACCTGTCATTCAAGGTGTAAAAACTGAAAGTGAACGTTTTGCCGGAGCTGAAGAAACATATTGTATTGAGGCTTTAATGCAAGACGGAAAAGCTTTACAAGCAGGAACATCTCATTTTTTAGGTCAGAATTTTGCTGAAGCTTTCGACGTAAAGTTTACAAACAAAGAAGGTAAGCAAGATTATGTTTGGGCTACTTCTTGGGGAGTGTCAACACGTTTAATGGGTGCACTCATTATGACACATAGTGATGATAAAGGATTGGTATTGCCGCCAAATTTAGCACCATATCAAGTTGTAATAGTACCTATATATAAGAATGAGGAGCAGTTTGAAGCCATTTCTAAGGTTGCCGATGAAATTATTGGTGATTTAAAAGAAAGAAGTATCAGTGTTAAGTTCGATAAACGAGATACTTTGCGTCCAGGAGCTAAATTTGCCCAGCACGAATTACAAGGTGTGCCTTTAAGAATTGCTATTGGGCCAAAGGATCTTGAGGATAATACTGTAGAAGTTGCTAGAAGAGATACATTTACTAAGGAAACTGTTATTTTAGATCGTATAAATGTTGTTATTGAGGATTTACTTGAAGAAATTCAAGAAAGTCTTTATAACAAGGCTTTAGAATTTAGAAATACACATATTACTAAGGTGGACGATTTTGAAGAATTTAAAAAGGTTCTTGAAAACAAAACAGGTTTTATTTCTGCGCATTGGGATGGTACTGCTGAAACTGAGCAAAGGATAAAAGAATTAACTAAAGCTACGATTAGATGTATTCCATTAGAAGGTGAAAAAGAAGCTGGAAAGTGTGTATTTACAGGTAATCCATCAACACAGCGTGTGCTCTTTGCAAAGGCCTATTAATTTTTTTTCAAAAAAAATTCATTAGTAGTTGCAACTTTTAAAAATAGTTGTATTTTTGCATCCGCAATGGAAACGTTGCAGGTTCATTTAAATAGATAAATAACCAAATGGCCCGTTCGTCTATCGGCTAGGACGCCAGGTTTTCATCCTGGTAAGAGGGGTTCGATTCCCCTACGGGCTACAATTTTTTAATAAGAAAAAAATAAAATGGCAAATCATAAGTCAGCTTTAAAGAGAATTAGAAGTAACGAAAAGAGAAGAGTGCTTAACAGATATCAGCACAAAACTACACGTAATGCTATCAAAAAATTACGTGAGTTAACAGATGCTGCTGAAGCTCAAAAAATGTTACCTTCAGTTATCAGTATGATTGATAAATTAGCTAAGAAGAATGTAATTCATTCTAACAAAGCTGGTAACTTAAAGTCTCAGTTAACTAAACACGTTGCTGCATTATAATTGTAGTAATTATGAAGATATTTAAAAGCCTTCCAATTTGGAAGGCTTTTTTAATGCTTAACATTATTTGAATTAGAAGACCATAAAAAAACCTTGAATTTAATAATTCAAGGTTTTATAGTTTTATATCTAATAGATTAACTATCCATTCATAGAAATAAGGAATTCTTCATTATTTCTAGTTTGCTTAAATCTGTCGTTAACAAACTCCATAGCTTCAATAGGATTCATATCGGCAAGATACTTTCTCATAATCCACATACGTTGTATTGTGCTATCATCTAATAATAAATCATCACGACGCGTACTAGAAGATACAAGATCGATAGCAGGGAATATTCTGCGGTTAGATATTCTTCTATCTAACTGAAGTTCCATATTACCAGTTCCTTTAAATTCTTCGAAGATAACTTCATCCATTTTAGAACCAGTTTCTGTAAGTGCAGTTGCTATGATTGTTAAAGAACCACCATTTTCAATATTACGAGCCGCACCAAAGAAACGTTTTGGTTTATGTAAGGCGTTAGCATCAACACCACCAGAAAGTATTTTACCAGACGCTGGTTGTACTGTATTGTATGCTCTTGCTAAACGTGTAATAGAATCTAACAAGATAACTACATCATGACCACATTCTACCAAGCGCTTTGCCTTTTCTAAAACAATATTAGCAATCTTTACATGTTCGTGAGCTTCTTTATCAAATGTAGAAGCAATAACTTCACCACGAACGTTACGTTGCATGTCTGTAACTTCTTCAGGACGTTCATCAATTAATAAAATCATTTGATAGACTTCCGGATGATTTGCCGCAATAGCATTTGCCACATCCTTTAGTAACATTGTTTTACCAGTTTTAGGTTGTGAAACAATCATTCCACGTTGCCCTTTTCCGATAGGAGCAAACAAATCCATAATTCTAGTAGAAATGGTAGCTTGCTTTTCGGCAATATTAAATTTCTCTTTTGGGAATAATGGTGTTAAGTGCTCAAAAGCAACACGATCTCTTACCACTTGTGGGTTTTGACCATTAATCTTACTCACTTTAATTAGTGGAAAATACTTTTCGCCTTCTTTAGGTGGTCTAACATGTCCAAGAACAGTATCACCTGTTTTCAAACCAAATAATCTAATTTGAGATTGCGATACATAAATATCATCAGGAGAGGTTAGGTAATTGTAATCCGAAGATCTTAAAAATCCATAACCATCTTGCATGATGTCTAAAACACCTTCACTTTCAATAATCGCGTCAAACTCAAAATCAGGCTCACGATAACGGTTTCTGTTATCCTTATTGCCATTGTTTTGGTTATTCTTTTGTTGATTATTCTTTTGCTGGTTATTATTACGGTTATTGTTATTTCTTTGATTTTGTCTATTGTCGTTATGTTGCCTTTTTTGGTCTTCATTACGTTCATTAGACTTTTGTTCTCTTTTTTGATTTTGTCTGTTGTTAGCAGGTTTACTCTCCTGAGATTCTGGTTTATCCTTTTTGTCGTTAAACTCAATGGATTTTTGGTTGTTGTTATCTTGAGGTTTTCTTTGAACCCTAGCACGCTTTTGTTGTGGTTTTTTTTCAGCCACTTCCGTTTTTGGTTTAGCTTCGGAAGCTGTGCTTGCTTTCACTGCATCTGGATTTGCAGCTTGATGATCTAAAATTTGATAAACTAAGTCTAGCTTTTTTAAGCTTCTGTACTTTGGTACACTTAATTGTTTCGCTATTTCCTGTAATTCAGGTAGCTTCTTAGCTTTTAACTGTGAAATTTCAAACATTCGTATATGTATAATGTATTTTAATTTTGATAGTACTTAATTCAAGAATTTCAAAATGAAATAAAAAGAAAAAAAGTGAAAAAAATCTGGTAAGATTTAGATAGGTGCAAGTCAGAAGATTAGCGCTATCTATTGCAATAATACGATTTTATTTTAAAATAAAATCTATCTTTTTAAAAAATAAACTACTAATTTTGCAATGCTTTTTAAAGAAAATATAGGCTTCTCCGTGAATGTGTCGCCGGGGGAAACCGTCGCCCTTGTCGGTCCATCGG
>CAZFEV010000061.1:0-7749 GCA_964517835.1 uncultured Flavobacteriaceae bacterium
AAAATACCTTGCTCGTCTGTTATAACACCTTGAATATTACCTTCTTGAGAAAAACCAAAAAGTATATTCACTATTAAAAAAAGTGTGAAAATAAAATGTTTTTTCATTGTATTTGTTAGTTGGTTAATTAATCCTTCAAATAAAGGAATTGTGCGGCCGAAGCGTATTAACTAACATTTACGATATGTTTATGGTTTACCAGTTTAAGAGTAGGAATTAACAATCAGTTAACTATTAGGTTATTATTAACAAACCTAACTTGGAAGTTTAATTTACGTATTCGGAATACGCAACCGTGTATTCAAAATCCAGCTTTCTACGAGTGATCTATTTGTAGTAATTTCCGCGAAAACATAAAGATTAGAAGAAAAACAGTAGGAATGTTCAGCAAGTTCAATGACGACTTTATCATCACAATAACTTGAATGTAAAAAGTATAATTCCTTATTAAGAATTAAAACATAACCCACATGATTGTCTAAGCCAACAAAGTATAAACCGTCACCATATAAGTTATTAACCCTAGATTTTAGTTCATCGAAGCTTAATCCTGAAAATATCTTAAGACTTGATTTTTGTTGAAGCAGTTTCGCTTCATTTAATCCTGCTGCTTGCGCCATCTTATAACGATTTAGATTAAACCCTAAATGCTTTAGCGTGGTAGATACAAAATAACCACAAGCAATTTCCCCATTATTTGGTATATCTGTATGACCATTAAAGTCCCAAGTTGTGCCATACCAATGCGGTACAATTTCATTTAACAAGGTTGTGTATATGTAGTTTGAGGCACTATCAATAGCTTTTATTCTATCCGTTTGATAGCGTCTTTTAAAATAGGCTCTATCATTAATGATTTTACGTCTTAACTCAGCATAATTTCCTTCTGGTTTAAAATTTAAGTCAAGTTTTAAAGAATCTTCCGAAACTTCTTCTTGGGTTTCTACCATTCGTTCAACCACTTCAATTTTAGAAGTCTTTTTACAATTAAACACAGATAATAAAACGAATACAATAATTAAATTCTTCATGTGTCTTTATTTTGGGTCGTTAAGGCCATCTAGTGATACTATTAATTACCTGTCACTAATAAATTCCTAGCACCTTTGATACCACATTTCTGATATTTATGATATGCTTGAGCCGCGCGTTCTTGAATTTGTTTATCGGTTTCATTTAAAATCCAACCATCAATTGCTGATTTTAGTGTATATGCTTCAGGTGCCATTAAACCTGTAGTCCAAACAAGTGGATTCACTTTAGTTTTTTCAAAATAAGGTTTAAAATAGTGTTTACTTATGCATGCTAAAACAATGGCATCTCTTTTGGTATCATTCTTCTGTTCAAAATTACCTTCTACATCAAACTCCATTAATCCATCATGACCAACATAAGCTAACAAACTAGCTTCACCACCAAAATTAAGTTGATTAGAGTTGTGTGTTATCGAAATAGAATTTCTTCCAGCTGTAGCTTCTAGAAAATCAATTGTAGTTTGTTTAATATATTTACCGTCATACGCATCAGCAAGCATATAAGTATTAGAACTCTTATGCTTAAATAATAGTCGCTCTAATATCTTTGGATTATCTGACTTAATAGACTTCACTAAAGTCCAATCTTTCGAATTTTTGAAATGTGTTTTAACACCATATAATGCACCCCAATACAAATTATTTTTTGGGTCTTGCCCATTTCCCAATTTACTTGGAACAGGCACAATACCTTGATTTTCATTATCACACAAGGCAACAAACACGTGGATGGTTTTTACAGAATCTTTAGACTCAGAAAAACCAAAACACAAGACTAAGGATAAAATGAGTAATAATTTTTTCATAGTTAAATAACGCTTAAAGCACTTAATTTATTTGATAAAAAAACCTCACTAATTATTTAAAAAAGTGAGGTTTAATTATTGCTATTCAAATTTATTTATTTCTTCGGATACGCCAATTTCATTTCTTCAATAAGATGCGTTGCACCTGCATATTTATCAACTATAAACAATACATAACGTAAATCTACCATGATATTTCGGCAAATTTCTGGATCGTAATTCATATCACTCATTGTGCCTTCCCAAACACGGTCAAAGTTTAAACCTACTAAATTTCCTTCGGCATCAATTGCAGGACTACCAGAATTTCCACCTGTGGTATGGTTAGTACCTAAGAAACACACTGGTACTTTACCATTCTTATCTGCATAATTACCGTAATCTTTTGAATTATGTAAATCTCTTAATTTCTGAGGTACATCAAACTCATAATCACCAGGCACATACTTTTCAATGACTCCATCTAAATACGTTACCGGATTATAATACACAGCATCTCTAGGCGAATAGCCTCTTACTTGACCATATGTAACTCTCAATGTGCTATTCGCATCTGGAAAATAACGCTCGTCTGGTAAGGCTTTCATTAAAGCTGTCATATATTCAGTTTGTAATGCATTAATGACTTCATTCTTTTCCTGAAATTCTGGATCTATACTGCTATAAAACTCATCAATTATTGGCTTTGCATAAGCGTATGCCGAGTCAGCATTTAGATTCTTGATAATTGTTTGAGCATCACCTTCAAGTAATTGTAATGCTGAGTCTAAATTTACAAATGCTGATGTGTCATAAATTGAAGGATTAGCAGTCTTACCGTAAAGTGGCATAACATTTAGATGCACACCTTTATCAACCTCAATATCAAAATTCTTATGAATACCTTCTAAACGACCTTTTAAACTTGCTTTTGCTCTTTCTAAAACTTCAGGATTTGATAATAATGCTTGCTCAACTTGATATGATCTAAAGATCATATGCATTAATTCATTGGTTACTATAAAGACTTCAATGAAGTTTCTTCGTTTTATATTACTTTGAGCAAAATCCTTATAAAGTTTATCAAATTTTGGTAGAATATGACCATATTTTTCTTCTAAACCTTCTTCTTTAAGTCCTTTTTTAAAGGTCTCTTCAAATTCGCGACGTTTGGCAACCGCATTACTTTTTTCTATACCTAAGTTTTCACCAATCCACTTTTTCCAGGCGTTTGCAATTCTTGCTTGTTTAGATGCATATTTAATTCTAACAGCATCACTTTCTTTCATTTTAGCATCAATCACTTTTAACGCTGCTTCTCTGATAGCAATATTTGTTGGGTTAAATTCTGAAGTAATATGTTCTATCGCTACTGCCGGAAGATACTCATTAGTACGACCAGGAAACCCAAATACCATTGTAAAATCACCTTCTTCTACACCATCTAAGGACACAGGTAAAAAGTGCTTTGGTTTGTATGGTACATTGTCTTTACTATATTTTGCTGGTTTATTATCCTTATTAGCATAAATTCTAAACATAGAAAAATCTCCAGTATGCCTAGGAAACACCCAATTATCAGTATCACTACCAAATTTACCAATACTACTTGGTGGCGCACCAACTAAACGGATATCTTCAAAACGTTCTGTTACAAATAAGAAATACTGGTTGCCTTTATAAAACGACTTGGTCTTTACATCTTGCCATGCTTCTTTTGGCCAAGTTTCCATTGCAGCATTGCTATTCTTTGTAATTAATGATTGCTTTTCTTTTTCAGTCATGCTATCAGTAACACCATTTAAAACGGTATCTGTAACATCATGAATGCTTACAATAAATTCAATAAACAAACCTTCATTTGGCAATTCTTCTTCTAAAGACATTGCCCAAAATCCATCTTTTAAATAATCATTTTCTAAAGATGAATGTGATTGAATCTGACTGAAACCACAGTGATGATTGGTTAAGACTAAACCTCTATCTGAAATAACCTCACTAGTACAACCACCATTAAAGTGACCTATCGCATCTTTAAGGCTAGAATTATTAACATCATAAATGTCCTTTGCAGATAGTTGACTTCCTAAGCTTTGCATTTCGCTTTCATTCATGCCTTCTAATAACGAAGGAATCCACATGCCACCTTGTTGAGCAGACACTTGAAAAACAATGAAAAAACAAAGCAATTTTATAATTCGCATATTAAATATTTTTTAGTTTTTGTAAAGATAGAAAAACCACATTTTATATCTTTAATACTTCTTGTTTTTAAAGCTATAAAATGATAAATCACCAATCTAAATTGCCAAACGTTGGCACCACTATTTTTACAGTAATGAGTGCTTTGGCAAAAGAACACGGTGCACTTAATTTATCACAAGGTTTTCCTAACTATCCAAGTTCACAAAAATTGAACCAATTGGTCACTGATGCTATGAACTCAGGTCACAATCAATACGCACCAATGGCAGGAAATCTAAGTTTAAGGTTAGCTATTACTAACAAGTATAATCTACTTTATAAAAGCACCTATCATCCAGAAGATGAGATTACAATTACCGCTGGCGCAACACAAGCCATTTATACTATCATTTCTGCTTTTGTAAAGCCAAAAGATGAAGTCATCATTTTTAAACCTGCATACGATTGCTACGAACCTGCCATTGAATTGAATGGTGGCAAAACCATTTCCATTCAGCTTTCAGCACCAAATTATAGCGTGGATTGGTCTGAAGTCGCATCTAAAGTGAACTCAAAAACAAAAATGATTGTCATTAATTCACCACATAACCCAAGTGGTACAGTTTGGTCAACAGCTGATATGATTCAACTTCAAAATATTACAAAAGACACTGATATCATTGTATTGAGTGATGAAGTATATGAACATATTGTTTTTGATGACGAAACTCATAAAAGCGTGTGCTTATTTAATGACTTAAAGCAGCGTAGTTTTATCACGGCTTCATTCGGAAAAACATTTCACAATACAGGATGGAAAATTGGGTACTGTTGCGCACCAAAGTATCTCATGGAAGAATTTAGAAAAGTACATCAGTTTAATGTGTTTAGTGTCAACCATCCGATGCAAATTGGTATTGCTGAATATATGCAAGATGAAAACACCTATTTAGAATTACCACAGTTTTTTCAAAATAAGCGCGATCTCTTTTTGAATCTCATTTCTGAATCTCGTTTTAAATTCACGCCTTCTAAAGGCACCTATTTTCAAGTTTTGGATTATTCAGCCATTACTGAAACGCATGATGTAGAATTTGCTAAACAACTCACCAAAGCATTTAAAATTGCGTCAATACCACTTTCAGTATTTAATGAGAATAATAAAGATGATAAGGTCTTACGCTTCTGTTTTGCTAAAACCGATGAGACTTTAATTAAAGCTGCCGAAATTTTATGTAAAATATGAGTAACTTTTTTTATTTTACTGTGTCAAAAGAACAAATGACAAAATCAAATTACAATATGAAGTATTACATTTTACTATTATTCTTAGGATTTTCATTATCTACATTTGCTCAAAAAGTTGAGAAAGATGGAAAAACTTATGAGGTTAAGAATGAGAAAGTATATTTAGATGGTGAAGACATCACTACAACCCTAAGTGCAGAGGAAAAAGCTTTAATCCTTAAAGATGCCGCAGCAATTTCTGAAAAAATGAAGCTTGAAAAAAAGGCTCAAAAAGCCAAGGAAAAAGCTGAAAAGAAGAAAGCACAAGAGGCTAAAAAAATAGAAAAGGAACGTAAAAAAGCAGCAAAGGAAGTTAAGAAGGCTGAGAAGGCAAGAAAGAAGGCTGAAAAAGCACTTAAAAAACAAGAAAAATTAAAAAAGAATTACAGAAAAGCTCAGGACAATTTAGCTAAAGCTGAAAAGAAATATAAAAAACTTAAAAAGAAAGGAAAGCTTTCACCAGTTGATGAAACGAAATGGTTAGAAAAAATTGAAAAGCTAACCGAAAAAGTAGCCAAAGCTAAACGCAAACTATAATTACCTTTTTTGCCCGTCAATTGCATTCTAAATTCGTAATTTTATATTATGAAGAACGAATTAAAAGTTGCAATTATTCAAGCCGATTTAGTCTGGGAAAACCCAGCTGAAAATAGAAAACAACTTACTTACAAGGTCAATGCTATTTCTGATAGTGTTGACCTTATTATTTTACCAGAAATGTTCACTTCCGGATTTACGATGAATGCCTCTACAGTTGCAGAAACTATGGATGGCACCACCATAAATTGGCTGAAAGACCTTGCACAACAGAAGCAAGCTGCTATTATGGGAAGTCTGGTAATTAGTGGAAATAGCAATTATTATAATCGTTTTGTTTGTGTTGAACCTTCTGGTAGGATTCATCAATATGATAAGCGTCATACGTTTACACTCGCAGGTGAACACAACGTCTATACTGCGGGAACAGAGAAACTTATTTTTGAATATGAAGGTTGGAAAATTTGCCCACTCATTTGTTATGACTTGCGTTTTCCTGTTTGGGCTAGAAACACTGCAGACTACGAACTTTTAATCTATGTTGCCAATTGGCCAAAAGTAAGGGTTAGTGCATGGGATGCCTTATTAAAAGCTCGTGCTATTGAAAACATGAGTTATTGCATTGGCGTAAATCGTGTTGGGTTAGATGGCAATAATTACGAATACACTGGACATTCTGGCGCGTATGATGTTTTAGGTAATCGTTTAGATACCATAGCTGAAAGTACCGAAGCTGTTGAAATTGTAACTTTAAACAAAGCTCATATTAGTAAATACAGAGAAAAACTAGGTTTCTTAAAAGACAGAGATCACTTTAATCTAGAAGCGTAAAGTCTATTATAAAATCAAAACTGGCTCTTACCTCTTCAACCTTTTCCTGAGGTACGTAACTTACACGCTCTGGCTGTATGCCTAAAAGATAATTACCCGTATCATATATACCATTGCCATTTGTATCATGCACAACTCTAAGTGCGTATAACTTTGGTATTAAATCAGTAAAGTCAACCACAGGTATATCCTTCGCATAACGTTCGTATGCGACCTCACCTTTATTATCAATTAATTGCACAATTAGCGGCAATTTTGCATTTCTAAGATTGACTCTAATGTTTCCGTATTCAGATTTTAGCTTAGTTCTAAAAGCATAATTAACCGTATCCTTATTTGTGCCTTCATAGAAATCTGTGAATGCTTCAGGATATACTGTAAATGTATAACGTTGTCCTTCTTCTTTTTCAATAGGGAAAGAATACCTATTTAATAATGAATCATATTTTACATCGTACTTTAAATACGTAGAATCGCGATCTATTAAGGTAATTTTAGTTGTATCAATTTTTGAAAAAGGCACCGAACCTTCTAATGTAAAATCCTTATCATAGTCTATGACATTGGAAGATAGTTTCTTTATCGTTAATGAGTCTTTATCTAGTTTTCTAAAGCGATGTTTAAAAGTGTCAATAAACTTTTCATTAGAAACTACAAAAAACGTTGTATCAATCTCAAGCTTTGGTTTATACCAATAGTATAATGTATCAGTTTTGGTGTCTTTTGTAATTCTCGTTTTAAAGTCTTCTGGTGTTTCAGCCAGAATCTTTATTTTCATAGACTCATAATCACCTTCATAAGGAAAAATAATTTTAGTCTCACCATCTTGCTTCGGCTTAAACCCTTTAAAATTGGTTTGCTCTTTAAACAAGGTTAACGGATATGTTGAATCATTTGGAACAGTAATAAATCCTTCATGAAATGCTATTTTTTCAGTCTTTTGATCGAAGGTGAAATTTCCATTTTTATCTTTTAATGCAATCAACTTATACGTTCCTGCTTTAATATTATCAATACTAAATGTGGTTACGCTATCAAGCGTATTGGTAACATAAATAGGCTTTTCTTTAAATACTATGGAATCGGTATAT
>CAZFEV010000062.1:0-7575 GCA_964517835.1 uncultured Flavobacteriaceae bacterium
CTAGCACAAGAAGAGACAAGAGAAGAACTCACTATAAAGCTTCTGTGCCTCAAATAGCAACTTGCCCTACAACAGGCGAGCCACATTTATACCACAGAGCACACTGGCACGAAGGAAAGTTATACTACAGAGGTCAGGTTTTAATAGACAATTCTGCAGAAGAAGAAAACTTAGCATAAGTATTATGCACGCATATAAGAAAACGCTCACTTGTGGGCGTTTTTTTTATTTAAATTTTCTGAATAGGGCAAAAACCACTTTATTTGTATAATTATTTGCCAAAAAGTGTTGAAAATCGGCTTAAAACTCCAAGTTTTGAGCATTTTTTTAATATTTGCTAACTAAACTAACAGCTAATAATGAGTAAAATCACAGCAGCTATAACTGGCGTTGGAGGTTATCTTCCTGAATATGTGTTGTCTAATCAAATATTAGAAACCATTGTAGATACCAACGATGAGTGGATAACTACACGTACTGGTATTAAAGAAAGAAGAATACTTAAAGAAGAAGGTAAAGGCTCTTCATTTTTAGCAATAAAAGCAGCAGAAGATTTAATAAACAAAACAGGAGTAGACCCTAAAGAGATTGATTTAGTTATTGTTTCAACGGCTACACCAGACATGAAAGCAGCTTCAACAGCAGCTTATACAGCTACACAAATAGGTGCAGTAAATGCATTTTCATATGATTTAGAAGCGGCATGTTCTAGTTTCCTTTTTGGGATGTCAACGGCTGCAGCTTACATAGAATCTGGTCGATACAAAAAAATATTACTTATTGGCGCAGATAAGAATTCTTCAATGATTAATTATAAAGATAGAGCAACTTGTATCATTTTTGGTGATGGTGCAGGTGCTGTATTATTTGAACCAAATGAAGAAGGGCTAGGTTTACAAGATGAATTATTAAGAAGCAATGGAGAAGGAAGAGAATTTCTTCATGCACAATATGGCGGTTCTTCGTATCCGATGACGCAAGAAGCTTTTGATGAAGATAAACACTTTGTTTTTCAAGACGGAAAAACGGTATTTAAAAATGCAGTGTTTAACATGGCAGATGTAGCTGAGCGTATCTTAAAAAGAAATAATCTTACCAATAACGATATTGCATGGTTAGCAGCGCATCAAGCAAATAAAAGAATTATTGATGCAACAGCTAACAGAATAAATTTAGAGGAAGAAAAAGTAATGATGAATATCCAAAAATATGGAAATACTACATCAGCGACTTTACCTTTACTTTTATATGACTATGAATCTCAACTAAAGAAAGGCGATAATATTATTTTCGCTGCCTTTGGTGGAGGATTTACATGGGGCTCAATTTATTTTAAGTGGGCTTACAACTCAAACTAAAACTAACTAACAAATATTCTTAAAATTATGGATTTAAAAGAAATTCAGAACTTAATTAGGTTTGTAGCTAAATCTGGCGCAAGCGAAGTTAAGTTAGAAATGGATGATGTTAAAATTACCATTAAAACAGGTTCAGAAAGTGAAACTACAATTGTTCAACAAGTACCTGTACAAGCAGCAGCACCTGTAGTGCAACAAGCACCTGCACCGGTAGCAGCCGCACCAGCAGCAGAAACTCCTGCACCAGCTGCACCAGCCGCTGATGATTCAAAATACATTACAATTAAGTCACCAATTATCGGAACATTTTACCGTAAACCATCACCAGACAAACCAGTATTTGTTGAGGTAGGTACTGATGTAAAAGAAGGTGATGTATTATGTGTTATTGAGGCTATGAAGTTATTTAATGAAATAGAGTCTGAGGTATCAGGTAAAATCGTTAAAGTTCTTGTTGACGACGCTTCACCAGTTGAGTTTGACCAACCATTATTCTTGGTTGACCCATCATAACAATTGAAAATTCCAATCTACAAATCCCAAACCCCAACTCATTGGAATTTGGTGCTTGGAAATTGAATTTTTAAAGAAAAGTTATGTTTAAAAAAATATTAATAGCTAATAGAGGTGAAATAGCACTACGTGTTATTAGAACCTGTAAAGAAATGGGTATCAAAACGGTATCTGTTTACTCTACTGCAGACGCAGACAGTTTACACGTTAAATTTGCTGACGAAGCTGTATGTATTGGTCCAGCACCAAGTAGCGAGTCTTACTTAAAGATGGCTAACATTATTGCTGCTGCAGAAATTACCAATGCAGATGCAATTCACCCAGGATATGGTTTCTTATCAGAAAACGCTAAGTTTTCTAAGATTTGTGAAGAGCATGGTATTAAATTTATCGGTGCTTCTGAAGAAATGATTTCAAAAATGGGAGACAAGGCTACAGCAAAGGCAACTATGAAAGCTGCTGGTGTGCCATGTGTTCCAGGAAGTGATGGTATTATTGCAGACTTTGAAGAATGCGAAAAACTAGCTGTTGAAGTTGGTTATCCGGTAATGCTAAAAGCAACTGCTGGTGGTGGTGGAAAAGGTATGCGTGCCGTTTGGAAACCAGAAGACTTAAAGCCAGCGTGGGATTCTGCAAGACAAGAATCTAAAGCAGCCTTCGGAAATGATGATATGTACATGGAAAAGCTTATCGAAGAGCCAAGACATATCGAAATTCAGGTTGTAGGAGATTCTACAGGTAGAGCTTGTCATTTATCAGAAAGAGATTGTTCCGTGCAAAGAAGACATCAAAAGTTAACCGAAGAGGTGCCTTCACCATTTATGACGGACGAGCTTAGAGATAAAATGGGTAAAGCTGCAGTAAAAGCTGCAGAATATATAAAGTACGAAGGTGCAGGAACGGTTGAGTTCCTAGTAGATAAGCACAGAAACTTCTACTTTATGGAGATGAATACACGTATCCAAGTTGAGCATCCAATTACTGAGCAAGTTATAGATTTTGACCTTATTAGAGAGCAAATTCTTGTGGCTGCAGGCGTGCCAATTTCGGGTAAAAACTATACACCAAACTTGCATTCTATAGAATGTAGAATCAATGCCGAAGACCCGTTTAACGACTTTAGACCGTCACCAGGTAAGATTACTACATTGCATGCGCCAGGTGGACATGGAGTGCGTTTAGACACACATGTGTATGCAGGTTATAGCATTCCACCAAACTACGATTCTATGATTGCTAAGTTGATTACAACAGCTCAAACCAGAGAAGAAGCAATCAACAAGATGAAGCGTGCATTAGACGAATTTGTAATAGAAGGTATTAAAACAACCATTCCTTTCCATAGACAATTAATGGACCATCCAGATTATTTAGCTGGTAATTACACCACTAAGTTCATGGAAGATTTTGAAATGCAAAAGGAAGAAGAATAATATTAAAACTCCGAAATTTATTTTCGGAGTTTTTTGTTTTTGGGTGTTTCCCTACTGGGATTTCGATACTCTCAATACCCAATAGCGTCGGGCTATCCGCTATATCTTTTTTTGAGATTCCTGCATTCTCAGGAATCTCAAAAAAAAGGATGCCGCTGCTATCCCTAACACTTTTGTAATCATAAATACTATCGTACATTTACTAATCACTAATCACTAATCACTAATCACTAATCACTAATCACTAATCACTTCTTGAACCTATCCTATTGGGAAATAAAATCTTGGTTAACCAACGTAGATTATACTATTGTTGGTAGCGGTATTGTTGGACTTAATTGTGCCTTGCAATTGAGACAACGCTTTCCAAAAGCTAATATTCTCATTCTCGAAAAAGGCATTCTACCACAAGGTGCGAGCACAAAAAATGCTGGTTTTGCATGCTTTGGAAGTCTAAGCGAAATCATTGAGGATTTAAAATCACATACCGAAGAAGAAGTGTTTCAGCTTGTAAAAAAGCGCATCATTGGACTTCAGTTATTACGAGAAAATTTAGGTGATAAAACTATTGATTATAAACCGTTTGGTGGTTATGAACTCTTTTCAAATCATGACCATTTATTTGAGAAATGTTATGCTAAAAAAGATGATATCAATTCGCTTTTAAAGCCATTATTCTCTGATGAGGTGTTTAGTTTTAAAACGAATGATTTCAGATTTAAGAATTGTAAAGAACAATTAGGATTTAATCAGTTTGAAGGTCAGATAGACACAGGTAAAATGATGGAAGCTTTGCTTCAAAAAACTTTTCAAAACGACATCAAAATTTTAAACGGAATTACCGTTAATTCTTTTTCCGATGATGCTGATGCTGTAAAAATAAGTACAGATAATTTTGAGTTGAGTACAAAGAAATTATGCATTGCAACCAATGGTTTTGCTTCAAAATTAAATATTGATAGTGTTAAACCTGCACGAGCACAAGTACTCATTACAAAGCCTATAAAAGACTTGCACGTTAAAGGTACATTTCACTTAGACCAAGGTTATTATTATTTCAGAAATATTGATAATAGAATCCTTTTTGGTGGTGGCAGAAATTTAGATTTTAAATGTGAAGAAACATCAGAATTTGGTGAAACAGAACTCATTCAAAACGAGTTAGAAAACATACTTAAAACCACAATTTTACCAGAGACGGAATTTGAAATCGACCACAGATGGTCTGGTATTATGGGTGTTGGTACTCAAAAGAAAGCAATAGTAAAACAATTGACTAATCATGTGTATTGTGGTGTCCGTTTAGGCGGAATGGGCGTAGCAATTGGTAGTAGTGTTGGTAAGGATTTAGCAGATTTAGTGTAATGACCGTAAAAGAACAATTACATCAACATTGTGAAGCCTTTTTAAACAAAAGGTTAGAAGTGATTCAAAATACAATTTCAGATATTGAAAAGGCCTTAACATCAGAGACCAAAAGTACTGCTGGTGACAAACACGAAACAGGTAGAGCCATGCTTCAACTAGAGCGCGAAAAAGCAGGTCAACAGCTTGCTGAATTACAGAAACAATTTCTAGTTTTAAATAAGATTAATACCTCTCAAAACCACAATACAATTGCACTTGGCAGTATTGTGTATACAACCCAGTCAAATTATTTTATAAGTACAAGTGTCGGTGAAGTAATATATGATGATGACACATTTTTTGCTATTTCACTAGGTTCACCAATCGCTAGATTATTAGTAGGTAAAGCTATTAATGAGACTTTTCAATTTCGTGATAAGGAAATAACAATCACAAAAATTATCTAAAATTGAGGTACTTACGTTTTTTGCTTTAAAAACTGTTGTAACTTCACATGTAAATTAGGTATTGTGATTCGTTTTATTCAGATTTTAATTATTGCATTAATAAGCATTGGTAATGCCCAAAAAACCAATTCAATTGATTTTGTTATTAAAAATTTGGGTGTTAATGTAGATGGACATTTTAATTCATTTGAAATAAATACACAATTCAACACGGAAGGAGATTTGGTTTCAATTTATGGTAAAGTTGAAGTGAAATCTATTCAAACAGGGATTGAGAGTAGAGACGAACATTTGTTAAAAGAGGATTATTTTCACCAATCCAAATATCAATATATAATTCTCGAAAGTACTTCCATCACAAAAAATGATGACAATACTTACAGCGTTTTAGCAACGTTAACCATCAAAGGAAAAACGAAGAATATATCAATTCCACTAACTATAGAAAAACAACAGAGCAAGATCTTTATGACATCTGCCTTTGAAATTAATAGAAAGGAATTTGGTGTTGGTGGTAGCAGTTTTATTTTAGGTAAAACCGTGAAAATACGAGTAAAGCATTATCATAATTTACTATGAAAGCACCTAATGTTGATGTGGTTGTAATTGGTGGCGGATTGGCTGGTTTATGCTGCGCTATTCACCTTGCTAAGCATAAATTTAAGGTTGTATTAGTAGAAAAGAATAACTATCCAAAACATAAAGTTTGTGGTGAATATGTGTCTAATGAGGTACTTCCTTATTTGGATTATCTTGGTTTTGACCCTTTTATTTTTGGGGCAAAAGCCATCACAAAATTTCAGTTGACCACACATAACAATAAAAGTATTGAAGCTAAGTTACCTCTTGGAGGTTTTGGTATCAGTCGCTATAAAATGGATTATGAGCTGTTTTTACTTGCGCAAAAAGAAGGTGTAAATGTTATTCAAGATTCAGTGGTTGATGTCCAATTCAACAATGACGTTTTCAGTACTACAATGAAGGTAAATGATGTGGTTACTTCTAAATTGGTTGTTGGTGCTTTTGGAAAACGCTCTAATCTCGACATTCAATTTAAGCGAGATTTCATAAAAAAGAAATCGCCGTACCTTGGCGTAAAAGTACACGTTAAGGGTGAATTTCCAGAAAATAAAGTGGCACTTCACAATTTTAAAGGTGGTTATTGTGGTGTTTCAAAAATTGAGAATAATCACATAAATCTCTGTTACATTACAAGTTTTGATGCTTTTAAAGTTTACAAGGATATTCACCATTTTCAAGAAGCTATTGTCTTTAAAAATGAGCTGTTGAAGACAATTTTTAAATCTTCAAATCAAGTATTTGATCATCCCTTAACTATAAGTCAGATTTCTTTTGAAACGAAAAAACCGGTTGAGAACCACATGATTATGTGTGGTGATTCCGCGGGTATGATTCATCCACTTTGTGGTAACGGAATGGGAATGGCCATACGCAGTGCAAAGTTAGCTTCAGATGTTATGATTGAATATTTAAATCAGAACATTCCAACACGTGAAAAGCTTGAAAGCGCCTATATAAAGTTATGGAAAAATAATTTCAAACTAAGGCTCAGTGTTGGACACACCATTGCATATTTATTTAGACAAGATTGGTTGGCGCCAAAATTACTCGTACTTTTAAGAAGGTTACCATTTTTAGTGCCACAGATTATTAGGATGACACATGGAAAACCTATTAAAGTAAAGTGAGCTTATTCATCGATACTACATATAGAAGTAATGCTACTGAGATTATGGACGATTTTTCCATGAAAGGAGAATTGTTGCGCGATACTCTCGATAAACTGGGAAAAATAAATAAATGGCTTGGCGGAAATAATGTCACTATTAATGGAGTAGAACAATTATTAAAAGATCATGATAAATCTAAAACCTATACCATTATAGATTTAGGCTGTGGACATGGTGATATGTTGCGGTTAGTTGCGGATTTTGGAAGAAAAAAAGGGTTTAAGTTTAAGCTTATAGGTATAGATGCTAATGAAGATGCTGTGGCTTACGCACGAGAATTGTCCAATGATTATGCAGCATTAAGTTTTCAAAAGCTTGATATTTTTTCTGATGAATTCGAAGATTTAAAATTTGATATTGCCTTATCGACGTTGTTTTTGCATCATTTTAAAGAAAACGAAATTGAGCATATGTTAAAGCAGTTAGCATCAAAAGCCAATATAGGTATAGTGATTAATGATTTGCATCGCAGTACATTGGCCTATGGATTATTTAAGTTGTTAGGATTATTTATCTCTAATGACATGATTGTACAAGATGGATTAACCTCTATTTTAAGAGCTTTTAAAAGAAATGAATTAGAAAGCCACTCAGATCAACTGCAACTAAAATCACAAATTCATTGGAAATGGGCATTTCGCTACCAATGGCTAATAAGAACTTAAATGGCTGTAAGAATTACATCGGTTGCAAAGCAACTACCAAA
>CAZFEV010000063.1:0-6549 GCA_964517835.1 uncultured Flavobacteriaceae bacterium
AGCTTAAAAGTTAATAGAATGATTAGTCAAGACCAATTCGATAAAGAAATAGAACTTATAATTTCAAATGCCATAAGAGAAGATGTTGGTGATGGAGATCATAGTTCTTTGGCCTGTATTCCTGCTTCAACGCAAGGTAAAGCAAAACTTTTAGTAAAAGATGAAGGCATCCTTGCCGGAGTTGAATTTGCAAAACAAGTGTTTGCTTATGTAGATGCAGACCTAAAAGTTGAAACATTAATTGAAGATGGAACTGAAGTTAAGTATGGTGATATTGCATTTTATGTTGAAGGTGCGTCATTATCTATTTTAAAAGCTGAGCGTTTGGTGCTGAATGCCATGCAACGTATGAGTGCTATTGCGACTAAAACAAAAACCTTTGTTGACTTATTAGAAGGTACAGGAACTAAAATATTGGATACCAGAAAGACGACACCAGGCATACGTGCACTTGAGAAATGGGCAGTTAAAATTGGAGGTGGAGAAAACCACAGGTTTGCATTATACGATATGATTATGTTAAAGGATAACCATATTGATTTTGCAGGTGGAGTGTCTAAAGCAATTGATAAAACCAAGAAATATCTGAAAGAAACACATAGGGATTTAAAAATTATTGTTGAAGCAAGAAACCTAGAAGAAATAAAAGAAATATTAGATTGTGGTGGTGTGTATCGAATTCTAATAGATAACTTCAATTACGACGATACACGTAAAGCAGTTGAGTTAATTGGAGACAAGTGTCTTACGGAATCTTCGGGTGGCATAAACGAAAATACAGTGCGTCAATATGCAGAATGTGGAGTAGATTATATTTCTTCAGGTGCATTAACGCATTCAGTCTATAATATGGACTTAAGCCTCAAAGCAGTCTAATAAATCTAAAAATCTAAGAATCTAACGAGTCTAACGTGTCTAAAAGGTCTAACAAGTCTAACGAGTCTAACAAGTCTAACGAGTCTAACAAGTCTAAAGAGTCTAATACGTCTAACAAGTCTAAAATCTAAATGTCTAAACCAATAGAAGAAAAGCTAGATAAAATTCCTGTAGTTAATTTAATTGTGCGTTTTTTTAAGCAGATTAAGTTACCAGGTTTTGAAGGTTTATCGGTCTATGATTTGTTAGAATTATATGTGTTAGGTATTGTAAAAGGAACATTAACAACCAGAGCCGGAGCCATTGCTTTTAGTTTCTTCACAGCTATTTTTCCTTTTTTATTGTTTGTCATTATTTTAATGCCGTACATTCCTATAGAGAATTTTCAAATTGAGTTTGAACTGTTTTTAAACTCTTTTTTGCCACCTCAAACCTCAGAATTCTTTTTCTCTAATATTTTTGAAAATATCAACAGTGGTAGCGGCACAGGTTTGTTGTCGTCTGTATTTTTATTGTCAATGTTACTTATGGCAAATGGTGTGAATGCTGTATTTTCAGGATTTGAGAATTCTTATCACGAACAACTCACACGAAATGTCTTTCAGCAGTATCTCTATGCGTTAGGTGTTGCTTTAATTTTGGCAATTTTAATGTTATTGACAGTTGCTGTTTTTGGGTATTTCCAGATTTATATTATTGCACCTTTGTATGAAAGTATAAGCGGAACAACCATTGAAGGATCTTCTGATGATTTAGGATGGGTTATATTTTTTAAGTATTTATTTTTTGTTTTGATGGTGTACTTAGCTACTGCAACTTTATATTATTTTGGAACAAAAGAAGGTCGATTAACACGTTTTTTTTCAATCGGCGCATTACTAACAACATTATTAATTATCTTAACTTCATACTTGTTTGGTATATATATTGATAATTTTTCTCAGTATAATAAGTTATATGGTTCAATTGGTGCGCTTTTAATCTTGTTATTATATTTATGGTTAAATGCTAACATTTTGCTGTTGGGCTATGAGCTTAATGCCACCTTAAGACGATTAAAAAAAATAAATCTATGATTATGAAAAACATTTTAACCACTCTTTTATTTGTATGTGTTTTGTCTAGTGTAAATGCGCAAAGCATTTTTGGTAAATGGAAGTCTATCGACGATGAAACCGGCAAAGCAAAGTCAATCATTGAGATTTATGAAAAGGATGGAAAGGTCTATGGTAAAATAATAGAGATTATTAATAAGGATAGATCAAACGCTGTATGCGATGCCTGTAAAGGTGATAAAAAGAATCAGCCTATTTTAGGCATGCGAATTATTGAAGGTTTAGAATTGGAGGATGATACTTACGAAGGCGGAACCATTACAAATCCAGAAAACGGTAAAGTCTATAAATGCACTTTAAAACTCACTGAAGACACAGATACATTAAGGGTTAGAGGTTATGTTGCATTTTTCTATAAGACTCAATATTGGAAGCGAGTAGAGTAGCTTGAAGTTAGAAGTGTAAACTAAAATACTCGACTATTCAAATATCAAAAATCTAAAATTGTAAATCGTAATTCACTTCCTAGACGTCATATTACCAATACCGCTTCAAAAAGCATTTACTTATCATATTACTGAAGCTGAAGCTAATTTTATTAAAACAGGTATGCGTGTTGCTGTACCTTTTGGTAAAAGCAAGATTTATACGGCTTTAGCATATAAGATTCATAATAATCCACCAACAGCATACGAGGCAAAAACAATTCATCAAATATTAGATGAATCACCAGTTATTACTTCAAAACAACTAAGCCATTGGGAATGGATTGCATCCTATTATATGTGCAGTGTTGGTGAGGTAATGCGAGCAGCAATGCCAAATGCGTTTATTTTAGAGAGTGAAACCATTATATCTAAAAATGAATCTACAGAAATTGATGAGCAATCATTAAAAGATGATGAGTTTTTAATTTATGAAGCGCTACAATATCAGTCTTCACTAAAAATACAAGATGTGGTTTCTATTTTAGATAAGAAACGCGTTTTACCAGTGATTAATAATTTGGTTGAAAAACGAGTACTCAACCTTCAAGAAGAGCTTTATGAAAAATACCAACCTAAGTTGGTGCGCTATATTAAGCTTCATAATGATTATAAATCTGAAGAAAACTTAAGAGATTTACTTGAAGTTTTAAATAAAAGAGCTACCAAGCAACGCGAAGTATTACTAACACTTTTCACGCTTACAGCATCTAGTAAAGAACCTGTTAAAGTATCAGAACTAGTAAAGAAAAGCGAAGCATCTTCAACAATAATAAAGACTCTAATAGATAAAGGAATTTTAGAGGATTATCATATTCAAACGGATAGAGT
This sequence comes from uncultured Flavobacteriaceae bacterium, assembly GCA_964517835.1. Taxonomy (GTDB): domain Bacteria; phylum Bacteroidota; class Bacteroidia; order Flavobacteriales; family Flavobacteriaceae; genus Winogradskyella. Next base: position 3,248 of record CAZFEV010000063.1, read on the forward strand.
TCAGTTTGAAGGTGAAGGAAATTCAAACGTAAAGATTTTAACTGAAGCTCAGCAAGCAGCTTTTGATAGTATTAATAATGAGTTTGAAACCAAATCAGTCACATTATTACATGGTGTCACATCTTCAGGAAAAACAGAAATCTATGTTCAGCTTATAAAAGAGCAATTAAAAAAAGGTAAACAAATACTGTATTTACTGCCAGAGATTGCTTTAACGACACAACTCGTTCAAAGATTGCAAGACTATTTTGGTGAAAAAGTAGCTGTGTTTCATAGTCGATATTCAGGTAACGAACGTGTTGAGGTTTGGAATAACATGCTTCATAATCCTGAAAAAGCTGAAATTATAATTGGCGCGCGTTCGTCCTTATTATTACCATTTAATAATTTAGGATTAATCATCGTAGATGAAGAGCACGAGCAATCTTACAAGCAATTTGACCCAGCGCCAAGATATCATGCAAGAGATGCGGCTATAGTATTAGCAAATATGCATGGTGCAAAAACACTTTTAGGTTCGGCAACACCAAGTTTAGAAAGTTATTTTAATGCAAGCCAAGGAAAATACGGTTTGGTTGAGCTCAATACACGTTTTAATAATGTACTAATGCCAGATATTGAATTGGTTGATCTTGCAGATAAGTACAAAAGAAAGCGCATGAAAGGTCATTTCTCTGACCGAATGATTGCCGAAATGACGGAAACTTTAAAAGAAGGATTTCAGATTATATTATTTCAGAATAGAAGAGGTTATTCGCCAATTATAGAATGTACTACATGCGGACATTCACCACAATGCCCAAGTTGCGATGTGAGTTTAACCTATCATCAGTATAAAAACCAATTGCGTTGTCATTATTGTGGATATCATACAGCAATGCCAAAGAGCTGCGAAGCATGCGGAAATCCTACTTTAGATACTAAAGGTTTTGGTACTGAGCAGATAGAGGAAGAAGTCAAAGAGTTGTTTCCAAATCATAATGTAGCTCGTATGGATTTAGATACTACTAGAGGTAAATATGGTTTTGAAAAGTTAATTACGCGTTTTGAACAAAAGGAAATAGATGTTCTAGTTGGTACACAAATGCTTACTAAAGGTTTAGACTTTAGACATGTAAAATTGGTTGGTATTTTAAATGCTGATAACCTTTTGAATTTTCCAGATTTTAGAGCGCACGAGCGGAGTTACCAATTAATGGCGCAAGTTTCTGGTAGAGCAGGACGAACCGATGTGAGAGGAAAAGTATTGATTCAAACGTATAATCCGCATCATAATATTTTGCAACAAGTCTCTGTAAATGCTTACAAGGATATGTTTGCCGAGCAAATGAATGACCGTTATAATTTTAAGTATCCGCCAATCTATAGGTTGGTTAAGATTACACTAAAGCATAAAGATTATAATCGTGTTAATACTGCCGCAGATTGGTATGCAAAATCACTAAAGCAAGTATTTAAGACTAATGTACTTGGACCAGAATTTCCGCCAATTTCTAGAATCAGAAATCTGTACAACAAAAATATCTTAATTAAGATTCCGCCAAATCAATCGTTGTTAAAAACTAAAGAAGCGATTAGAAAAATAGATAACAGTTTTAATGCCGTAAAAGATTTTAGGTCTGTTAGAGTTATTTTGAATGTGGATAATTATTAAATTAAAAAATCCTAACAGGTAACTGTTAGGATTCTTTATCTTTTAAACAATAATGTGTTGTTACATGTTATTAAGTGCATCCACTAATTGCGTCTTTTTATTTCTACTTAACGGAATTTCGTAGGCACCAACTTCAACGTTTTTACTATTGAAGCGATCGATTTTGTCTAAGTTCACAATATATGATTTGTGAATTCTTAAGAACTTGCCTTCTGGTAATTCCTTTTCAAACGCTTTCATTGTAGATAATACAACTAAGCTGTTTTCTTCTGTTACAACTTTTACGTAATCACCTAAAGCTTCTATCCACTTAATATCTTTGATGTATACCTTACGTTTTTTAAGGTTACTCTTTACAAAGATGTGTTCACCATCGGTTTCATTAAAATCTAATTTTAATTTATGCTGTTCAATTGCTTTTTCTACAGCAGTATTGAAACGTTCTTTGGTAATTGGCTTTTGAAGATAATCGGTAGCGTCGTAATTAAATGCTTTAAAAGCATATTCGGTTTTACCAGTAACAAAAATAATTTGGGGTTTGTTGTTGAGGACATCAAGAAGTTCAAAACCGTTCAATACTGGCATCTCTATATCTAAAAAGATTAAATCTACCTTGTGCGTATTAAGACCGTTTTTAGTTTCTAATGCGCTGCTGTACTCTGCTATTAGATTTAGAGAGGAATGATTCTCAATTAATTTAACGATAGAGAGACGTTGGATCGCAGAATCATCAACAACTACACAGTTTAAAGTCATAACATTATATGTTTTATTAGGTTAAGATATCGACAATAGTACAATAATTTCGGTTAAAAAACAAATTTTATCGTTAAAGTGTTAATTTTAACATAATAATTTTTTCAAATTTTATCATCAATTTTACATTCAAAAACGTTGCCAGAATTAGAATTATTGCTTATTTTTGCACCCGTTTTAACAATAAACAAAACAATTTATTATGAATAATTACGAAACTGTTTTCATCTTAAATCCCGTTTTATCTGAAGATCAGATAAAGGAAACAGTAAAGAAATACGAAGATTTTCTTGTTTCTAAAGGTGCTAAGATGATTGCTAAAGAAGATTGGGGCTTAAAAAAGTTAGCTTATCCAATCCAAAACAAAAAGAGTGGTTTTTATCACTTATTTGAGTACCAAGTTGCTGGAGAAGTAATCGAAACTTTAGAATTAGAGTTTAGACGTGATGAGCGTTTTATGCGTTACTTAACTGTAAAATTAGACAAGCATGCTATCGCTTGGGCTGAGAAGAGAAGAGAAAGAAACAAACAAAAAGCTTAATTATGTCATCTATAGAACAACAAGCAAAAGGAAAAAAAGACGGAGAAATTAGATATTTAACTCCGCTTAATATAGAAACTTCAAAAACTAAGAAGTACTGTCGTTTCAAAAAGTCTGGTATTAAGTATGTAGATTACAAAGATGCTGACTACTTATTAAACTTTGTAAACGAGCAAGGTAAATTATTACCAAGACGTTTAACAGGAACTTCATTAAAATATCAAAGAAAAGTATCTGTGGCGGTAAAAAGAGCTAGACATTTAGCTTTAATGCCATATGTTGCTGATTTATTAAAGTAAAATATCATAACAATGGAACTTATATTAAAACAAGACGTTGAAAATTTAGGAT
>CAZFEV010000064.1:0-6167 GCA_964517835.1 uncultured Flavobacteriaceae bacterium
CACAACAACGCTTCTTCAGCTTGGTTTTCACCAATATTCAAAACCTTGCTTGGTACTTCGCCATAAAGGTTTCCTGTTAAGCAAATGAGGTCTTCTTTGTATTGTTCAATAAGCTGTCTATCAATCCTTGGTACATAATAGAAACCATCAGTAAAAGCTGCTGAAGATAATTTGGCTAAATTATGATAGCCTTTTTTGTTTTTAGCTAATAGTACGATTTGATAACCGTTATCTTTTCGAGTTTTATCTTGGTGGTTTTCACAGACAAAAAACTCACATCCAATAATTGGTGTAATTAATTTTCCTTTTTTCTCTTCACCATTTTCTTCTGCCTCTGCGTGTTGGGCTTTTATTTTTTTATTGTGACCTGAAACTGCTTGCACAAAGTGAAAAGCACCCATCATATTACCATGGTCGGTTAATGCAACCGCTGGCATATTTTCGCTTGCCGCAGCATTCACCAAATCATTAATACTTATAGTAGATTGAAGAATCGAAAACTGACTGTGATTATGCAAATGGACAAAATCAACTTCAGATAGTCTTGCAGCTGCTTCAGTATCTGTTTCAATGGTATCCCTAGCAGATTGTTGCTCTTTCTGAAGACGTTCATTAATCTTAGCACTTGCACGTTTTAGATTAATGTGTTTTAAACCTATGAGCTGAATTTCAGCTGGATTCTCTTGAGAAAACTGTTCAAAATAATCTGGTTGAACATCGAGCTGTTCTTTAGTGTATTCTTGTCGTCTTATTAATTCTAAGAAACAACGTGTTGTTGCCTCAACATCCGCTGTTGCGTTGTGCGCTTCAGCAAATGGCTGATTGAATAAAAACTGATGTAACTCTGTTAAGGTTGGTAGTTTAAATTTTCCTCCTCGACCACCAGGAATCTGACATAAACTGGCTGTGTGCTCTGTACAGGTATCTAATACTGGTAATTCTTGTAATGGGTTTGCAACATCTTCGCGTACAAACTCAGCACCCATTATATTCACATCAAAGCCTACATTCTGTCCTACTACAAACTTAGTCTTAGATAGAGCAATATTGAATTTCTCTAAAACCTCTTGCAATGAAATACCTTGCTCTTGAGCTAATTCTGTAGATATACCGTGAATTTTTTCTGCATCATAAGGAATATTGAAGCCCTCTGGCTTTATCAAATAATCTTGATGCTCAATACAATTTCCCATAGCATCATGCAGCTGCCATGCAATCTGTATCGCTCTTGGCCAATTATCTGTATCTGTAATTGGTGCATCCCAGCGCTTTGGTAAACCCGTTGTTTCGGTATCAAATATTAAATACATAAAGTCGTCTTGAGTTAGAAAATCGAAACATTAAAATTAATAAATAATGCTTCTTTTCAGAAATGAAGTTATAAACAGTTTTAAACAAACAAAACCCCAAGCATTATGCTTAGGGTTTTCAATATTATTTGCTATGAGTACTACGCTTGAAGATAATCTGGAACACCATTCATATCAGAATCTAAAGCGTCTGCTGGATCACCATCAGCGTTAGGATCTGCGTTTTCGTCTATAGTTAAAATACCATCATCATCGTCATCATTATCTAAATAATCTAAAGTACCATCACTATCGGTATCTCCTGTTTCAAAATTGGTCAATAATCCATCATTATCATCATCATTATCTAAGTAATCTGCATCACCATCACCATCGGTATCTGCAGGATTCCCATCCATATCTACTTGAATTTCGTCCGCTGTTGGTACTCCATCTCCATCATCGTCATTATCTTGATAATTTGGTGTACCATCACCATCGGTATCATCGTTATCTAAATCACCATCGCCATTAAAATCCTCAAAAACATCAGGAACACCATCACCATCAGTATCTGAACAGTTTAATCCATCAATCACTGTTTGGATAGATGCATCTTCATCACCACAATATTCAATCTGCTCTTGTAAATAGAATTGGTATTGGGTGCATAACTGAATGTAAGTCCCTAATGTAGCATTCGCAAACTCAGTTTGAGCTACATTGCTATTTGCATTAGCAAAAAAGCATGGAAAAGTGCACGTACCTAATAAATCAATTTGATCTTGTATGGCTCTATCAACATCACCACAATAACTACGTTGTTCGTTTAGTGCTGTTATGTAAGCATTACATGCAGCTTCAAAAGCATCGCTGTTTATAAATCCATTTGCTTCTGGTTGACTTGCTACACTATATGCTGTTGCTGCAATTGTAGTTTCCATCTCCTTGTCCTCGCATGTGATTGGATCAGCAGGTATTGTCCCAGTTAATATTGGAACTCTATAAAAAACACCTCTCGTCACAGCAATAGAATTTGAACCTGATGCATCAAAAGCTCTAAAAGAAAATGTACCCGTTAAAGTCCCACTTACAATATCTATTTCATCAATGATTATTTGTCCATACTCTGGGTTAACAGGATTCGCAGGATCTGGATTAGGTTCTGGGTTATTATTTGTAGAATAAAATGCACCAAAGCCATTATCGTATTGCGCTTCTATGGTATTCACATCACCAACAGTAAACGTTCTTTCAACGACTGAAGGCACCTTAAGATTTATAGTTTCTCCGTTTCTAGTCCCAGTAATAGTTAAAAAACCATTTGCATCTATACTTGCAGAAAAGCCATTAGCACGCCAGATTTGCTGCTCTAAATCACCTTGAAACGCAGGTGAATTAAACTGAACTTCATCTCCACAACTAAATACCGTTAAAAGAACGAAAGATAAGAGGATTAGTTTTTTCATATTTTTATTAAATAGTAGCTAGTTTCAAATATAACGAAACAAGAATTCCAAAAGTATAATAATTTTTCATTCTACATCATATATTTGGCATTACTATTAGCCAAAAACACCTTTCTTTTAGTTAATCTGACTAAAAGCATTGAGAATTAAAAATTTATACTATCTTTGCGCCCTCATTAATAACAGAGGTCGAGAACCTCATTAATTAATTATTATGCCTGTAAAAATTAGATTACAAAGACACGGTAAAAAAGGAAAACCTTATTACTGGATCGTAGCAGCGGATTCTCGCGCTAAAAGAGATGGTAAATACCTAGAAAAATTAGGTGCTTACAACCCAAACACAAATCCTGCAACAATTGACTTAGATGTTGATGGCGCTGTAAAGTGGTTAAACAATGGTGCGCAACCAACTGACACTGCAAGAGCTATCTTATCTTACAAAGGTGCTTTATTAAAAAAGCATTTAGCTGGTGGTGTTAAAAAAGGTGCTTTAACTGAAGAGCAAGCTGAAGCTAAATTCAACGCTTGGTTAGAAGAAAAAGCTGCTAAAGTACAAGCAAAAGCTGATGGTTTATCAAAAGCTGATGCTGATGCTAAAGCTAAAGCATTAGAAGCAGAAAAAGCTGTTAACGAGGCTCGTATTGCTGCTAACACTCCTGTTGTTGAAGAAGTTGCTGAAGAAACTGCTTCTAACGAAGAAGAATAAAAAATTTATTTTTATACTTTTAAACCCTGGCCGAAGCGTCAGGGTTTTTTTATTCCCGAAAACATGGGATTTTTTTAAATCGTCATATTAATTAAAATAGATTCCTGCTTCCGCAGGAATGACAATTATTTTGAAAAAAGAAGATTGTTTTTACTTAGGTAAGATTGTAAAGAAATATAGTTTTAAAGGTGAACTTTTAGCTAAGCTAGATACAGATGAACCTGACCTATACCAAAATCTGGATGCCATCTTTTTAGATTTAAGAGGGAATCTAGTTCCTTTTTTTATTGAATCTTCTCAACTACACAAATCAGATTTATTGAGATTAAAATTTGAAGATGTTGAGACAGAAGCTGACGCAGAAGCACTCATTAAATCTGAATTGTATTTACCATTAGAATTATTACCTAAACTCGAAGGCAATAAGTTTTATTTTCATGAAGTGATTGGCTTTACCATCACAGATGAAAACTTTGGTAATGTTGGCATCATAAAAGCTGTAAATGATTCAACTGCACAAGCCTTGTTTGAAGTAGATAGAAATGGTGTTGAAATCTTAATACCAATGAATGATGAGTTTATTGTTAAAGTAGATAGAGACAATAAAACGGTTATTGTAAACACACCTGAAGGATTGATTGACTTATACCTTAATTAAAATTCCAATAAATAAATTCCAAAATCCAAAAAGCAACATAAAGTTTAGATTCCTGCCTTCGCAGGAATGACAAAAAGATGAGTAAACCCTTCAAATTCAAACAATTCACCATTCAACAAGACCGATGTGCTATGAAAATTGGTACTGATGGTGTTTTACTTGGTGCTTGGACATCAGTTAAGCATAATCCTTATTCCGTTTTAGATATTGGTGCTGGCACAGGTATTTTATCATTAATGATTGCGCAGCGTAGTTTTGCGGAACACATTGAAGCTATAGAAATTGATGATAATGCGTTTGAGCAATGTTCGGAAAATTTTGAAAACTCACCTTGGAATGACCGTTTGTTCTGTTACCATGCAGCTTTACTAGAATTTATAGAGGAAGTTGATGATGCTTTTGACCTCATCATTTGTAATCCACCTTTTTATTCCGAAGACTATAAAACCAATGATGCTTCAAGAGATTTAGCAAGATTTAACGATGCTATGCCTTTTGAACACATCATCTATGCAGTTGCGCATTTACTTTCAGAAAACGGATTATTCTCAATAGTTATTCCATATAAAGAAGAACAAAAACTTATTGATTTGGCTAAAAAGGTTGGACTTTCACCTAAACGTATTTTGCATGTAAAAGGCAATCCAAAAACCGATATTAAACGAAGTCTTATAGAATTTTCAGCTCAGGAATGCACTACCGAAATTAAAGAGCTCATTATTGAAACTGCTCGCCATCAATACACCGAAAATTACATCAATCTAACTAAGGACTTTTATCTTAAAATGTAAATTATACATGGTATTTATATTGTCCAAAGAAAACGTTTTCGTTAATTTTGCTTTCAGACTAAATAACTACATATGAAGCCAGACTTATTTGAAGCTCCAGATTATTATAACTTAGACGAACTACTTACCGAAGAACATAAACTTGTACGCGACGCCGCAAGAGAATGGGTAAAACGCGATGTTTCTCCAATTATAGAAGAAGCTGCACAAAAAGCAGAATTCCCAACATCAATTATTGGCGGATTGGCCGAAATTGGTGCTTTTGGACCTTACATTCCTGAAGAATATGGTGGCGCAGGATTAGATCAAATCTCTTATGGTTTGATAATGCAAGAAATTGAACGTGGAGATTCTGGTGTACGAAGTACAGCATCTGTACAATCATCATTGGTAATGTATCCTATTTGGAAATACGGTAATGAGGAACAACGCCAAAAATATTTACCAAAACTTGCTTCTGGTGAATGGATGGGGTCATTTGGATTGACAGAACCAGACCATGGAAGTAATCCAGGTGGCATGACAACCAATTACAAGGATATGGGAGACCATTACCTTTTAAATGGTGCTAAAATGTGGATTAGTAACGCACCGTTTTGTCAAGTAGCTGTGGTTTGGGCAAAGAATGAAGAAGGTCGTATTCATGGTCTTATTGTAGAACGTGGTATGGAAGGTTTTACAACACCTGAAACACATAACAAATGGTCACTAAGAGCTTCTGCTACAGGTGAGCTTATTTTTGACAATGTAAAGGTTCCTAAAGAAAATTTATTACCTAACAAATCTGGTCTTGGTGCTCCATTAGGTTGTTTAGATTCTGCAAGATATGGTATCGCTTGGGGCGCAATTGGCGCTGCAATGGACTGCTATGATACGGCATTAAGATACAGTAAAGAGCGTATGCAGTTTGGTAAGCCAATTGGACAATTTCAATTACAACAAAAAAAATTAGCCGAAATGATTACCGAAATCACCAAAGCACAATTATTAGCTTGGCGTGTTGGTGTGTTACGTAATGAAGGTAAGGCAACATCTGCTCAAATCTCTATGGCTAAACGTAACAATGTAGATATGGCAATAAAAATTGCTCGTGAAGCTAGACAAATGTTAGGCGGAATGGGTATTACTGGAGAATACAGCATTATGCGTCATATGATGAATTTAGAAAGTGTAATTACTTATGAAGGTACACATGATATTCATTTATTAATCACAGGTTTAGACGTCACTGGATTAAACGCTTTTAAATAA
>CAZFEV010000065.1:0-6160 GCA_964517835.1 uncultured Flavobacteriaceae bacterium
ACTGGGCTTGGGATATTACTAACTTCGTTTGGTGGGTTGGTATTGGTCACGCAGGTACACTAATTTCTGCAGTACTATTATTATTCCGTCAAAAATGGAGAATGGCAATTAACCGTTCTGCGGAAGCAATGACCATTTTCTCGGTAGTTCAAGCAGGTTTATTCCCAATTATTCACATGGGTCGTCCGTGGTTAGCATATTGGGTATTACCAATTCCAAACCAATTTGGTTCGTTATGGGTAAACTTTAACTCACCATTACTTTGGGACGTGTTCGCGATTTCGACATATTTATCTGTATCATTAGTATTCTGGTGGACAGGTTTATTACCAGATTTCGCAATGATTAGAGATAGAGCTGTAAAGCCATTCCAAAAGAAAATCTATTCGTTATTAAGTTTCGGATGGTCTGGTAGAGCAAAAGATTGGCAACGTTTTGAAGAAGTATCTTTAGTATTAGCTGGTTTAGCAACACCACTTGTACTTTCTGTACATACCATTGTATCGTTTGACTTCGCAACGTCGGTAATTCCAGGTTGGCATACAACAATTTTCCCACCTTACTTCGTTGCAGGTGCAATTTTCTCAGGATTTGCAATGGTAAACACGCTTCTTATTATTATGAGAAAAGTGTGTAACCTAGAAGACTATATTACAATACAGCACATTGAGTTAATGAACATTGTAATTATGATTACAGGTTCTATAGTTGGTGTGGCATATATCACTGAGTTATTTATCGCTTGGTATTCTGGTGTAGAGTATGAGCAGTATGCATTCTTAAACAGAGCAACTGGTCCTTACTGGTGGGCATACTGGGCAATGATGACTTGTAACGTATTCTCGCCACAGTTTATGTGGTTTAAGAAACTAAGAACAAGTATCATGTTCTCTTTCTTTATCTCTATTGTAGTAAACATAGGTATGTGGTTTGAGCGTTTCGTAATTATCGTAACATCATTACACAGAGATTACTTACCATCATCTTGGACAATGTTCTCACCAACATTCGTTGACATAGGAATCTTTATTGGTACAATTGGTTTCTTCTTTGTGTTATTCTTATTGTACTCTCGTACGTTCCCGGTAATCGCTCAAGCGGAGGTTAAGACGATTTTAAAGTCTTCTGGTGAACGTTACAAGAATATTAGAGAAAGAGGTGATAGCTTAGTTGGTACTGGTGCGGATGAGAGAACTTCGAATCCTGTTGCAATTGCGGAAACAAAGACTGAAAGTGCTTCATCAGACAATACTGAAAAACTCAATTCACTATTTGAAGGTATTGGTAAGTTTGACGCTGAGACACAAACTGCAGATGACTTAAAGGTTATCAACGGTATTGGTCCTAAAATGGAAGAAGTGCTTAATAGCATAGGTATATTTACTTATTTACAGGTAAGTAAAATGACGAAAAAAGAATACGACTTGTTAGATGCCATTACGGGTTCTTTCCCTGGAAGAGCAGAACGTGATGATTGGTCAGGACAAGCTAAGAATTTATTAAACAACTAATATAGTATATGGAAGCTTCAAAAGTAATTCATGCTATTTATACAGACGATGATGTATTAATGTCTGCTGTTAAAAAAGTAAAAGCAGAAAAGCATCACATCGAAGAAATATATACACCTTTTCCAGTTCATGGACTAGACAAGGCTATGGGCTTGGCCCCAACGCGTATTGCAATTGCATCATTTTTATACGGATGTGTTGGTTTAACGGTTGCGATTGTAATGATGAATTTCATTATGATTGAAGATTGGCCTCAAGACATTGGTGGTAAACCAAGTTTTAGCTACCTAGAGAACATGCCTGCGTTTGTGCCAATTATGTTTGAGCTAACCGTATTTTTTGCAGCTCACTTAATGGTAATTACTTTTTATTTAAGAAGTAGAATGTGGCCGTTCAAAAAAGCTGAAAACCCTGATCCAAGAACAACAGATGACCATTTTTTAATGGAAATAGCTCTGCATAATAATGAAAGTGAATTAACATCATTGTTACAAGAAACAGGCGCTGTTGAAATAAATATTGTTGATAAAGACGAAGAAGCACATTAATATGAAGACAGCTTTAAAATATATATCAGTACTAGTACTTTTAGTAGGTTTTGTGTCCTGTCAAAAGAATTCAAGACCAAACTATCAATACATGCCTAACATGTATCAATCTGTTGGCTATGAGGCTTACCAAGAATCTGATGCCTTCGCAAATGGAGTTGAAGCACAACTTCCGGCAGAAGGTACCATTCCAAGAGGTGATTTTTTACCTTTTGATTATGAGAATACAACAGAAGGTTATGATTTGGCTAAGGCAGAGTTAAAAAGTCCTTTAGATTCTACTCAAGTTGATTTAGAAAATGGTAAAGAGATGTACGAAATTTATTGTGCAATATGTCATGGTAAAAAAGGTGCTGGAATGGGAACTTTAGCAAAAAAAGAGTTAATTATACCAGGAAGCTACGCGGCTAAGGATATTACAACAGGAAGTATTTATCATACAATTTATTACGGTAAGAATTCGATGGGTTCTTATGCTAATCAATTGAATGAGAACGAACGTTGGCAGGTTGTTGCTTATGTTGAAAAATTAAAAGCAGACTTAACTAAGTAAGGTTTAGATAAAGATTATATAGATGGAATATAAAATTTCAAGTAAATTAAGAATAGTTGCAATCGTTATGATAGTTCTTGGACTATTGGGCGTAGTTGCTGGATTCAATAGTGCTTACAGTGTAACTGAAGATAATATTTCTGAAGTTTTAGCTGCAGAACATCATGACGGTCATGGTCATGGTGACGCTCACGCAGCAGATGCCCATGGGCACCACGGTCATGATGATGCACACGCCGATCATCACGGTGAAGACGCAGCTCATGGTAAATTAACACACCATGAAGAGCATGCTTTACATCAAATTCATAATAGACCATACTCTGCGTTGTACGTAGGGGCATTTTTCTTCTTTATGATTGCTTTAGGTGTATTAGCGTTTTACGCAATACAATATGCTGCGCAAGCAGGTTGGTCACCAGTATTGTTTAGAGTTATGGAAGGCATTACATCTTATGTCTTACCTGGTGGTTTAATAGTGTTAGCAATTGCCTTTGTAGCAGATAGTCATATATTTATTTGGCTAAAAGAAGGTGTAACTGTAGAGGGTCACGAGAACTATGATAAGCTAGTTGCTGGTAAGTCTGGTTGGTTAAATAAAACTGGTTTCTTTGTTAGAGGAATTATTTTCCTTGCAGGTTGGTCTTTATATAGATTCTTCTCAAGAAAATTCTCTATCGCTCAAGATAGTGCAGATGATAACAGAAACTTCAAAAAGAACTTTAGAATCTCAGCTGCATTCTTAGTATTCTATATCTATACAGAATCTATGATGTCTTGGGATTGGATTATGAGTGTTGACCCACACTGGTTTAGTACTTTATTTGGATGGTATGTATTTGCAAGTATGTTTGTAAGTGGTATCACTGTAATTGCAATGATTACAATCTACTTAAAGTCTAAAGGTTTATTAGAGTTTGTTAACGATAGCCATATTCATGATTTAGCTAAGTTTATGTTTGGTATTAGTGTTTTCTGGACGTACTTATGGTTCTCACAATTCATGTTAATTTGGTATTCTAATATTCCGGAAGAAGTAACATATTTTGTAACACGTATTGAGCACTATAAATTACCTTTCTTCGGAATGTTAGCAATGAATTTTATTTTCCCATTGTTACTATTAATGAATAGTGATTATAAGCGAATCAATTGGTTTGTTGTAATGGCAGGTATAGTAATTTTATGTGGTCACTACTTAGATGTTTTCAACTGGATTATGCCAGCTACTGTAATTGATAGATGGTATATTGGATTACCAGAAATAGGTTCTATCTTATTATTTGGTGGTTTATTCTTGCTAGTCGTGTTTACAGCACTAAGTAAGGCTCCGTTGTTAGCTAAAGGAAACCCATTTATGAAGGAAAGTGAACATTTCCATTATTAATTTAAAAAAGAACAGAAACGATAATGACTGCTTTATTAACAATTTTATTAGTAACTTTTGTAGCCGTTGCCATTTGGCAATTAATAAAGATATTTGATTTAGCTCAAGTAGGTGAGTCTAACTCTGCAGTAGCCACTGATAAAGACAATAAAATTAATGGTTATTTAATGTTGGCTTTTTTGGCCTTCATATATATCATTACAATAGTATGTATTTGGTATTTGGGTGATTTGCCATTATTATCAAATTCGGCATCTGAGCACGGACCTGATATTGATAACTTATTGGTTATATCTTTAGTTATCATTTTTATTGTACAAACATTTACCCAATTCCTTTTACACTACTTTGCATTTAAATACAGAGGTGAGAAAGGAAAAAAGGCGCTGTTTTATGCTGATAATAATACGCTAGAGGCTATTTGGACAGGTATTCCTGTAGTTGTACTTGCTGGTTTAATTATTTATGGTTTATTCACATGGAATGATATCATGAACGTGGACAAGGAAGAAGATCCGTTAGTAGTTGAGTTATATGCACAACAATTTAACTGGAAAGCGAGATATGCCGGTTCTGATAATGTACTTGGTAAAGCTAATGTTAGGTTGATTGATTTAGATAAGGCAAACATACTTGGTGTAGATGAGGATGATCCAAATGCTCAAGATGATGTTGTAGTTACTGAATTACATTTACCAAAAGGACGCCCAGTTTTATTTAAGATGAGATCTCAAGATGTTTTACACTCTGCTTATATGCCTCATTTTAGAGCACAAATGAACTGTGTTCCTGGAATGGTCACTCAGTTTGCCTTCACACCAACTGTAACAACAGCAGAAATGAGACAAAATCCTGATATGCAGGATAAGATTAAAAATATCAACGAAATCCGCGTAGAGAAAAGTAAAGCATTAGTAGATAAAGGAGAAGAAGGCTTAGATCCTTACGAGTTTGACTACGTATTATTATGTAATAAGATTTGTGGTAAGTCGCATTATAACATGCAAATGAAGATTATAGTGGAGACGGAGGAAGAATTTAATGCATGGATGAGTGAGCAACAAACATTTGCAAACTCATTAAATTAATCATTTAAGAATCATTTTAAGAAATAGATAAGAGAATATGTCAGCAACAGTAGATACACACGATCACGACGTGCATCATCACAAGGAGACTTTTGTGACTAAGTATATATTTAGTCAAGATCATAAAATGATTGCAAAACAGTATTTAATTACTGGTGTAATTGTTATGGGTATAATAGGGATTTTAATGTCTCTATTAATACGTATGCAGATTGCTTGGCCTGAAGAGCAAAATGCAGTATTCAAAGCATTATTAGGTAAATGGGCGCCAGAAGGTGTCATGGACGCAGATATATATCTGGCATTAGTAACGATACATGGTACCATTATGGTTTTCTTCGTTCTTACAGCTGGATTAAGTGGAACATTTAGTAACTTATTAATTCCATTGCAGATTGGCGCACGAGATATGGCATCTGGATTCCTTAATATGGTATCATATTGGTTATTCTTCGTGTCTTGTGTAATTATGGTATTGTCTTTCTTTGTAGAGACAGGGCCTGCAGCTGCTGGTTGGACAATTTATCCACCGCTTTCTGCATTACCAATGGCTCAGCCAGGTTCTGGTGCAGGTATGACAATGTGGTTAGTGTCGATGGCAATCTTTATTGCATCGTCCTTACTAGGATCGTTAAATTACATTGTGACAGTTCTTAACTTAAGAACTAAAGGTATGTCAATGACAAGAATGCCATTAACAATTTGGGCATTCTTTGTAACAGCTATTATTGGCGTAATTTCTTTCCCAGTATTACTTTCAGCAGCCTTATTGTTAATTATGGATAGAAGTTTTGGTACATCATTCTTCTTATCTGATATTTTCATTCAAGGTGAGGTCTTGCATTATCAAGGTGGATCGCCAGTATTGTTTGAGCACTTATTCTGGTTTTTAGGTCACCCAGAAGTATATATTGTATTACTGCCAGCTTTAGGAATCACTTCTGAAATTATTGCAACAAACTCTAGAAAACCAATTTTTGGTTATAGAGCAATGATAATGTCTATAATTGCTATAGCGTTTTTATCTACAATTGTATGGGGTCACCACATGTTCGTGTCTGGTATGAATCCAT
>CAZFEV010000066.1:0-6157 GCA_964517835.1 uncultured Flavobacteriaceae bacterium
AGACACAAATATTTGAGAATGATAGACCATAAACCCTAGAATTCCTGTAATAGCCATAATCAAATACCATAAGCCTGTTATTCTAGCAGTCTTTATTAAATTTTTATGTTCTATATTTTGTATCATGACTTATTAATTTTTAAAACCAACTAAATCCTAGCCCTACATTAACGATGGCTGCATCTCTGTATGCATCCCCCTCTAAATTAGCACGACCCAAAACTAGTTTTGATTGCACATTAAGTACGAAATTTTTCTTTTTGTACACCTCATAACCCGTGCTTAACATTACAGCATGGCCAAAGTTCCAATCGTCATTTACATTGTCTTGAATATCATATAAGGCAGGGGAATCTATGGCTAAACCAAATCCACCATGAATCCACCAATTATCTTTTACCCAATACTGTACGGAAGGAATAAGCCCTCCAAAATTTCTGTCATTCTCCTGAAACTCATAGATGTTTCCAGGCATGGCAATTGTTATTGCTAAATTTTCATTTAGCATATAGCCAAATTTTAGATCAGGAAAAACAAAGGTTCCTTGAGATTCATTGAAAGTTTGTATACCAGCACTATCTTCTATACTGATGCTACCTCCACCAACTACAAATTCGAAGATAAAACCATCTCTTTCTGTTGTTACTGAATTTGTGTTTTGTGCAAATGTTATACTAGATACTAATGCAAAGGCAACACAAGCCATTGGTACTAAAATTTGTTTTTTGATTGATTTCATAATTATTATTGATTATTTACTTAATTTAAATGGATTGCCTGTTAGGCATCTTTTATTGACGCATAACTTTCATGTGATTTCTTTTTTTTTGAACCTATTTTCCAGCTTAACCCAAATAGAGGCCTAAGCATAGGTACTCTTTTGATTACAAATTCATAAAACGCATAACACACAACGAATGTCATTATCGTGATGAGAGCAAAAGCAAATAGGGTAGGTAGGTGTAAAGGCAATATTATTTTTGCAGCCAAATACAGTGCAATCATGTGTATGATATATACTGGATATGCAGCTTTGCTTAAATAAGATAAAATCTTACTTGGCTTATTAAGGTGTTGATAACAAAAACCAAAAATTGCAAATATCCAACTGTTACTTTCAATAACCGTTAGGTATAAAGGGCCTTCTGTAGCAAAAACGACATATCTTGTGGTAAAAAGAACAGCAGCTATTGCCAGAAAAAGCCATTTCCATCGCTTTACGGTATTCCAAAACACATTTCCTGTATTCATAAAAAGAAAACCGAAAAAGAAAGCTAATAACCCTATTGCAAAGCCATGCCAAGTTTGGGCATACATTGCAAAAGGTTTTGGTTGAAAGACAAGCACTTCTGCAATGAAAAATACATTTATAACTAATAAACCTAAAGGATTTTGAAATAATTTAGTTGCAAAATTAATGCCTCTAGAAAATACCCCTTTTTTTATTCCATAGAAAATAGGGAGTCCAACAAGTACATACACAAAGATGTTTCCTAAAAACCAAAGGTGTCCCATGTGAGGATAATAACTAAGGCTAAGGTTGTAATACTCTTGAAACACCAACATGTGTAACGGCGTTATGGCAACTATACCAAAAATAAAGGGAATTAGTATTCTTCTTGTTCGTTCTTTGAGAAGGGTACTGTTTGTTCGTTTTCTCAAAGCAAAATAAACCCCCATACCAGATACATAAAAAAGAATAGGTATTCTCCATACATTTAACAGGGTCATGGGCTGCCATAATGCTGTAGATGTTTCGTTACTTCTTAAAAAGCCTAATAACATGGCCCAAGGCTGAAAAACAATTGCAATATGGTATATTAACAACAATGCAATTGCGATTACTCTTAACCAATCGATGTCGTAACGTCTTTCAATTTTCATGATATTTAATTTTAGTTAATTTGTTTACTTTATACAGATGATAGCTACCGAAAAATTGCCCAACTTTATTGTAACATCATTGCTACAACAGGTCTTTCTTTCTCTAGTTTTTCAAGATCTAGGGCAAACCCCATAGGTTCTAATTGCATTGTTAACATTTGGTAGATAGGTTTCATCTCTTGAAAATCACTTAAAACAATTTCCCTTGGTGTAGCACCAAAATTGTTCGTTAAGGTTTTATCTGCTCCAGCTTCTAATAAAAGTTGTATAATTTCAATTCTACCGAAAAAAGCTGCAGTATGTAAAGCCGTAGAACCATCATTGTTTTTTATAGATAAGTTTACTTTTGCTTTTAATAACTCTGCTGCAATTTTTGGTTTGTTAAAAGTGATGGCAGTCATTAAAGGAGTTGATCCACTCATGGCTTCCTTTTTATTGAGATCAGTGCCTGCCTTAATGTGTTGTTGTACAACTTTTAGATTATTTGCAAGTACTGCCTCATGAAGATCTTGCTTCGGTTTTGCTATTTCTTTTTGTGAATTTGTAGTAGCCTCTTTGGTATCGTTTTTTGAATTACAGGACACCATAAATAATGTTAGTATACCTAAAAGAGCGAAACCTTTTACTTGAATTTTACGTAATTTTTGCATGATAAAAATTTTATGAATTATTGTTTGTGATTACAGTTCAAAGGTGCGAGTAATTGTGTTGCAACCGTAACCACGTAAGAATCAAGTTTTATCAATTTTAAATCACTACTATAAATTATGTGGCATAGCTATAAATTATGTTTCACTTTATGTTTTTAACGAAATATTTTATCGATAAAACAGGTCGTAAAATATCACTATATTCGTTGTAATTAAATAGTACAATGACTGCTCATAACCATTCAAATTCATTCATAGAAGAGGCAAAATCCATAGTTCTAGATCATATATCTAACGAACAATTTGGAGTTTCAGAGTTAGCAGATAAAATGAGTATGAGTAGATCTAGCTTGCATAGAAAAATAAAAAAGCAAGTAAACACCTCTGCTAGCCAGTTTATACGAGAAATACGTTTAGAAAAAGCAGCTACGTTGTTATTAGAAACAGAGTACACTGCATCAGAAACTGCTTTTGAAGTTGGTTTTAGCAGCGTTTCTTATTTTACAAAATGCTATCGAGAATACTTTGGCTATCCACCTAGTGAAACAAAAAAACGTGCAGAGTTAAAAAACCATGATCAAAAAAGCGATGGTAACAAGGTGCCCAAAATTAAAAATACCAACACTTATATTATAGCAATTGCATGTATTGCGATTTTTTGTGTTGTTTACTTCTTTAATAAACAATCTGCTTCACCAGTATCTAAAAACAGTAAAGAAAAATCTGTAGCTATTTTACCATTCAAAAACCTTAGTGAGGATAATTCTAATCTTTATTTTATTAATGGTGTTATGGAAACGTCTCTAAATAATCTTCAAAGGATAAGAGATTTGCGGGTGGTGAGTAGAACCTCTACAGAAAAATACAGAAACAATCCTAAAACTGTATCAGAAATTGCAGCAGAATTAGAGGTAAACTATCTTATAGAGGGAAGTGGTCAAAAAATTGGAGATGAAGTTCTCTTAAGCATTCAATTGATAGACACTAACCAAGATAGTCCTATTTGGTCTGAGCAATACCAATATCAGTTAGATGATGTATTTAAGATACAAAATACTATTGCAAAAAAAATTGCCTTGGCAATAGAGGCAAATGTAACGCCAAAAGAATTGGCACGTATAGAAAAAAATCCGACGGAAAATGTTGTTGCTTATGATTACTACCTGAAGGGGCTAGAGAGTCAAAACAAACAAACCGAAGAAAGTTTTAATAATGCTATAGTAAACTTTAAAAAAGCTCTGGAAGAGGATGCAGAATATGCTAACGCGCATGCACAAATTGCTATCAGCTATTATTTTTTAGACGAAAATAAAATTGAAAAGAAATATACCAGTCAAGTAAACGAATATGCAGATAATGCTTTATTATATGATTCTACATCTGAATTAGCGCTCATTGCTAAAGCCTTATATTATTTAAATACTAAGGAGTTTAAGTTAGCCATACCGTATTTAGAAAAAGCACTAGAATATAATCCTAATGCTTCTACAGTAGTACTTATTTTATCTGATTTATATGCTCGAGTTGTGCCAGATACTAATAAGTACCTTTCTTATGCGCTAAAAGGAGTTAAATTAAATATAGAAAACGACTCTATAGCTAAAAGTTTTATCTACCTCAATTTAAGTAATGCCTTAGCACAAAATGGCTTCGCAAAAGAAGCATCTAAATACATTGAAGCATCTTTAAAATACAACCCTAATAATCCTTATGTTTCCTACTTAAAAAACTTTATAGATTATGCCATTGATAAAGATTTAAAAAGCTTAACCAATAATATGTTTAAGGAATGGCAAAAAGACACTTTGCGTCCAGATATTACCCAAGAGCTGGCAAAGATGTATTATTTTCAAGAAGAGTATACTCAGGCTTTATTTTATTATGAAAAATATATAGCACTTTTAGAAGCTAATAAAGTTGCTATGTATCCTGCAGAAAATATAAAAATTGCATATACCTATCGTAAAACAGGAAACCCTACACAAGCACAGTTTTACTTGAAAAAGTACAAAGCTTATTTAGAAAGAGACAAGTCCATTTATAAGCAAGCTAGTTTAGCAATGCTGTATTTGTATGAAAACAAATATGATGAAGCTATCAAAGCATATGATGCCTTTAGTATGCAAAATGATTTTCAATTCTGGCTACTCTTGTTTATAAAAGAAGACCCTTTATTTAGAGAATTGCAAAGTCACCCAAAATACGAGGAAACGATTCAGAAAATAGAAGAACAATTTTGGAGTAACCATAAAAGACTCAAAGAAACCTTACAAAAAGAAAAATTACTATAATTAAGTCTAATCATTATTTCGCTTCCTCATAAACTTACCACCAAAAACGTAGTATCGCTATACGATACCTATTCTAATTGGTTTTTATTTGCAATGCTTTATGGGTTTCTAAAGGTCTGTCTGTAGCAAAAATATCTATACCTAGAGCAGCCCATTCCCTATACAGATGTTCTCCTTTTGCAGCGGCTCTTTTGTCTAAGTTACCTAAGGTTCCTAACATACATTTTACACCCTTTTCATGTAGTTTTTTATACAGTACGGCATTAGACAACCGTGTGCCTGTAAAGGCAACCATATTTTTCCATGGAATTCCGGAGTTGGCAGCCTTGTTAAACTCTTCCATATTTCTTATACTTACGGATAGTACTACATCTGGATTTAATTGGTATAATTGCTGCGCTGTTTGTATAGCATAGGTAATAATAACCGTTTGCTTTAGTGCTTCGTTTTTTTCTATAAAACGCAATACCTCAGCAGGATCTACACTGCGCTTTATATCTACAGTAAGGATGGCATTTTCTTTCTTTGCCCAATCTAACACGTCTTTAAATAACGGAATTTTATAGGTTACAACAGCACCAAAATCATCTTTTAGTTGCAGCTTCGCCATGCTTTTCCAATTGTTTTGATCTACCCTACCAGTACCTGTAGAGGTTCTTTCTAGTGAATTATCGTGCATAAGTAATAATACCCCATCTTTACTTTTTGCCACGTCTACTTCAAATATGGCATTCGGGATATTTTTTTTAATGTATTGCATGGTTTCCAAGCAATTTTCAGGATAACCAGGATAGCCTTTTCCTCCACGATGTGCACTAATTGATAATTCGTTATCCTTGGTAAACGCAAAGAAAGTTTGCAATGAATTCTCTTGCGATGTCTGCTCTTTACACCCAACAAAAAGAAAAGAGATACAAAGTATAAAAATTAAGCGTTTTTGTAGGGTATACAATTTTGGTTGCTTTACAATACTTAGGGTAGAAGCGAAGGATATCATTTGCAGTCTTTTTCGGATTTATAATACCCCAAAAATACTATTTTGCTTTTATCTTTTTGGGCTTGAAGTTGTAATAGGTGTCTCTTTTTTTTCTTTACCGTAAAGTTGTATTTAAAAAAGCCAATATAGCATATTGTATCCTAAAGGAAGTCTGTCTAAAATTCCTTAATTTAACTTTTCTAAAAACAAAGTAAATGAAGGTACTAACAACGGGTAGGTTGGGAAAGGCGTTTTATAATTATTACAAGAAGAATACTTTAGGAATTACCGTTAGATACGTTGCAAAATTACAACAAGAAGATATTTATTGGGCAGATGCTTTGGCCGCTTTTGCA
>CAZFEV010000067.1:0-5833 GCA_964517835.1 uncultured Flavobacteriaceae bacterium
TTATGTCAAGTGGAAAAAAGAAAAATGATATTAAAGAGAACTAAGTCTCCTTTTTAAGGGATACGAAATATTTGTTGTTTTTTGTAACATTATTAAAATTTAGGAACTAATTAATTGTAAAACATTTAATTAGTTGATTTGCATGTAATTGTATAACTACGATTAAATATGTTAGATTTACCATTAAATTAATTTTTAAATAAATGAAAAAAATGGACTTATCTTTAATATTAGGTATAGTTGTGCTTGTTGCAGGTACTTTCTTTGGTACCTATTTAATTCATTTAAGTAACAGAAAAGCTAATACGGATAGAATTGAAGCTTTAGAGAAGACTTTTACAAATCAAAATAGTAAACTTTCTGTACAATCTTCGAAAATAGAAAGCATATTAGAGAAAACAAATGCCATTGCATCCAAAGTTCTTGAATCGTCAGCAAAGATAGATACAAATACCATGGCATTAGGAGAAATAACAAAATCAATTGCAGAATTGACTAAAGCTAATAATTCTTTAGCTAAAATGAATAATAACATAACTAATATTATTAAAAACGAGCAAAGACATAGAGGTGATTTTGATTTTAAAATTAAAAAGTATAGATCATATGATTTTATAATAGGTGGTAATTTTTATAACTTCAGTAGAGAACTTTTAGAGCAAGGTGTGCAGTTGAAAATACCTTTTATAGGAGGTTTACCAGTTTTCTTTAAAATCAGAGAAGATGATTTATTTGTTACTACAGTTATAAAAGATAAGTTTCTTGAGACCTTGGTTGAGATTGATAAGAACAAATGGTTACTTGACAAGAACAAAACACTTTCAATAAATCATGATGAAAATGGTCTTGAAATTATAGATAGTAATGGACATGTCACATTTCAAGTTCTTTTGCAAAACGAAGTACTTGTTGTCAATATGGCTTTGTATTTGATTGATAGAGCAATAATATTATCTAATGAGGCAATATCAACTATTAGTTATAATGATAAAAGTTATTCAAAAGAATATTTAGAAAAAATATCGAAGATAAAAAGAATATTTAAGCATCAAGGTGAAAATTACATAGGAATAAGAAATAAGTAATTTTATGTAATAAAATGTGTAACATTTCTAAGTAATTTACGTCACATAGGTGTAAACATAAATAGATTATGGAATCAAATTATCATACCTTAAAACGTACAGACAATCAATTATTGATGATTACGCATTTGGCACAATTACTTACTTATGTTACTGGTTTCGGTGGATTAATAGTACCACTGATTATTTGGGCAACGCAAAAGGATAAAGTAGATGGTATGGATGCTCATGGTAAATCGATTTTGAATTTTCAGTTAAGTATTATTGTCTATTGCATTCTAAGCATTCCTTTAATACTTGTATTTGGATTAGGCATATTATTGTTAATTCTGGTTGGAATTTTAGCATTTGTAATGCCAATCATAAACGCTATAAAAGCTAGTAATGGAGAATTACCTAGCTATCCATTATCTCTTAATTTTGTTAGTTAGTTATTAAAGAAATGGAAATGAAAAGGCTTACCAACTGGTAAGCCTTTTTTATTTATACAGATGTGTAACTGTTTAATTATTTAGCATTACAGGCATCACAAGCATGGTTACATGCTCACCTTCATCCAATCCATCAATTGGGGTTAAGATACCAGCTCTGTTTGGCAAGCTCATTTCTAACTGTACATCATCAGAGTTTAGGTTATTAATCATCTCTGTTAAAAAACGTGAGTTAAAACCAATTTGCATATCGTCTCCTTGATAATCACAGGTTAAACGCTCTTCTGCCTTATTGCTGTAATCGATATCTTCTGCTGAAATATTGAGTTCTGCACCTGCAATTTTCAAACGAATCTGATGTGTCGTTTTATTGGAGAATATACTAACACGACGTACAGAGTTTAAAAACTGGGTTCTAGCAATGACTAATTTATTTGGGTTCTCTTTTGGAATAACTGCTTCGTAATTAGGATACTTGCCATCAATTAGTCGGCAAACCAGAACAGAATTATCAAACGTAAATTTAGCATTAGATTCGTTATACTCAACCAAAACATCATCATCACTTCCAGCCAAAATCCCTTTTAGTAAATTTAGTGGTTTCTTAGGCATAATAAATTCTGCTGATTCAGTAGCACTTACATCAGCTCTTGTATATTTCACTAATTTGTGAGCATCCGTAGCCACAAATGTTAAGTTGTCTTGAGAGAATTGGAAGAATACACCACTCATAACTGGTCTTAAGTCATCATTACCAGCAGCGAAAATAGTTTTGCTTATGGCTGTCGCCAATATATCTCCCATAATGGTAGTTTTGCTGGCATCTTCTACCGAAACCGCATTAGGGAACTCAGCACCATCTGCATACGCTAGTGCATATTTACCATGATTAGAACTGATTTCTACTGTATTGTTTTCTTCAACAACAAAAGTTAAAGGTTGCTCAGGAAACGTTTTTAGAGTATCTAATAATAAACGTGCAGGTAAAGCTATGCTGCCTTCAGAATCACTTTCTACATCAATGGTTGAAGACATTGTTGTCTCTAAATCACTTGCAGAAACGGTTAATTTCGATTGGCTTAATTCAAATAAAAAATTATCTAAAATAGGTAGTGTATTGCTGTTATTAATTACACCTCCCAAAACTTGAAGCTGCTTTAATAAATAAGTACTTGAAACAATAAATTTCATGCTAATTATGTATAGTTTATTACGTTTTAATTTGTCTTACAAATATATCCCAATAGATGGGTTTTGTAAAACAAACTTATTAACAATATATTCTTTTAAAAGTGGTATTCTCGTTATACCAAAACGGGCATATTTAAGTGTATTTACGTTTCCTCAAATAATTGAAGCCAAACCCGAATAAAGCCAAAAGCAATAGCGGTAAGGCTATATTTATGAGTTGCCATTTGACTTTGTTTTCTTTAATGATATCTGAATCTAGGTAGGCAATATTAATTTCTTTGGCTCTAATGTTTATAAGTCCTGTATCATCCAACAAGTAATTAATGGTGTTTAACAAGAATTCCTTATTTCCATATTCAAAACCTCTATAGTCAACACCAAGCTCTAGAGGTCTATTTCTTCTAACATCGTTTTTTATAACATCACCGTCAGAAATGACTACGATTTTTGTTGGCTTGCTTTTAGACATAAAGTTTTTTACTTTAAAAGGGAGTATACGTTTGTCATAAACCGATGTAAATTCACCATCTAAAAGTACAGCTAGAGTTTGTGGGCCATTACTGTAAGTCGCTTCATTTGGGGTTTTTGTAACGTCTGATAACGAAATTTGTGCAGGTGCACCTTCTAGTTTAGAACGTGGTGAACTCTGCAATAGAATTGTTTTGTCAATTCCATTTTTTAATGTATCCATCGGACTTGCAAAATCATATCTTACCAAATTGAGATTTTTGGTAATTGGATGATTGGGGTTGTGTGAAGCTAAAGGAGAATATTGCCATTGTACTGGCTGCAGTTGAGCTTGACTGCCTTCTCCAATCGCTAACATAATGGGTGCAGAATATAAATCCTTTACCAAACTTGGGTTTACCCTAACCCCATACTTAAAGAAAAAATCATTAAGATTTAAATCGCGCATAATGGACACAGCCATACCATTGTTGTACAAACTATCCTTATCCATAATTACAGACTCAGTTAGCCATAAGCTTTTTCCTCCATTCATGGTGAATTGGTCTAAGACTAATTTCTCCTCTTCAGAAAATGCTTCACTTGGTTTAGCAGCTACAATTAAATCGTAGGTTTTTAGTTTGTCTAAAGTACCTTGGGGATTTGTGGCCACACTATCTAAAGTAAATTGTGCCAGGTTGTAGTAAGGTTGAATGGTTTTTAGGAAATCTGCAATATAGATGTCGTTCAATTCTCCATTGCCTTTTAAAACCGCAATTTTCTTTTGTTTTGGTTTCACTAATTTGCTAAACCCATCAGCAAAAGCATATTCTAATGATTGTACAGAATTATTAATTTGCTCTTGTAGACCTTGGGTAATACTTCGTTTTAAGAGTGGTATTTTAACTCTTTTTTCCTTGTAACTTGCGTAAGCCCAAGGAAAAATAAGTTCTTGAGTAACCTTACCTGTATTAGTATCTGTATTGACATAAGGTTCTAAACCAGATTTGGTAAGTTGTTCAATAATTTGTTCTCGTGTAGCTTCATCTGCAATAGGATTGATGTAATTAACCTTAATGTTGTTGGTCTTCAGCTGAAATTCTTCAATAATCTGACGTACTTCAGTTTGAAGTAATCGAAATTCTGAAGGAAAATCACCCTCTAAAAACACGTCAATAATCAAAGGGGAATCTATATCTTCAATAAGAAGCTTTGAAGCTTCAGAAAGTGTGTAGCGTTTATCTTTGGTTAAATCGAAACGACCATATAAATTGCTGGAAATGGCATTAACGACGATTAAACCAACGATAATAACGAGTGTGTAAATAAGTGCTTTATTGTTTTTCATCCTCGTATGTGATTTCTTCTTGATAATGCCTCAATGCTTTAACTTTATCATTTTCAAAAGTGATTTCAACACATTCTTTCTCATCATTGAAAGCCCCAGGTTCTATACCTAAACCATAATTCCATTTATCTGTGTCATGGTCTTTCTTGGTGTCATCCCACGACAACCATTCATACATGCCCAGTTTGTGCGCAATTTTTTCTCTAGAAGTACCAATAAGCGTATCAGATTCAATAATATCATCAATCATTTCGTAACGCAAAGCGGGTTTCTCTTTCCAAGCTTCAGCATCAAAATACTTTTGGTGGTGGTAGTTACTCACAATATTTACAAAAGGATAGAACATATAGAAATACACAAATGGTGTCAATATTATACTAATTAAACCCGTGAGCCATTTGCGGCGATCTACTGTGTTCAAAAACAAAAAGAGCAGTATGAACACCACAAGCATAAAAATGACTAAAAAAGGAGTGATAATCATAATTACTGCTTTTGAATTCTAAGTTTTGTGACTATTAAAAATGCCAGGGCAATGCTAGTGAAATAAACCAAGTCTCTTGTATCTATTACACCACGACTCATACTATTGTAATGTGCTGACATACCAAGATTTTCCATATATACAACATCTCCGAAAACTTTATAGTTTGAAAGGCCTTCAAAACCAAAATAGAAAAAGAAACAAATGAAAACAGCTATTATAAATGCTACAATCTGATTGTCGGAAAGGGTAGAAGCAAACACGCCGATAGCGGTATATGCAGCGATTAAAAATAAAAGTCCAAAATACGAACCAATCGTACTTCCCATATCGAGGCTGTTTTCAGGATTTCCTAATTGTGAAACGGTATATACATAAAGTAAAGTTGGAATCAGTGCCAAAAGAATTAACACAAACGCCCCCAAATACTTACCCAAAACAATCTGAAAATGAGAAATAGGTTTAGTTACCAATAACTCTAAAGTGCCTTGTTTTTTTTCATCACTAAAACTGCGCATGGTTACTGCTGGCACAAGGAAAATTAATATCCAAGGTGCCAATAAAAAGAAAGAGGACAAACTCGCCAAACCATTATCTAGAATGTTGAAATTGCCTTTAAACACCCAAAGAAATAAACCATTTAACAATAGAAACACACCAATAACCAAATAACCTATTGGTGAAGCAAAGAAGGTGTTTATTTCTTTTTTTAGGATTGCTAACATTTTATAAATTCAGTATTCAGTATTCAGTATTCAGTATTCAGTATTCAAATTTTTATATTTACTCATCACTCATCACTCATCACTCATCACTCATCACTCATCACTCATCACTCATCACTCAT
>CAZFEV010000068.1:0-5473 GCA_964517835.1 uncultured Flavobacteriaceae bacterium
TACATTGATATAATCTAATCCAAAACCAATCATTGGACTGCTTTCTTTTTGGTTTAACAATTCAGATTGTTCTACAGAATAATAAAGCTTATCGAATTTTAATAACTCTGGATGTAACTCCAAAACTTTCGAATTATCCTCAAAAGATTCTGAAGGAATTTTTAACTCATTAATAACAGTAACTTTTACTGCTTTCTCACGATTTAAGAGTTTGTTAAAAACAGTCTGTTCTGCAATAAATTGTTGAATCAAAACATCTAGTAATTGCTGCAATTCGTTTTGACGCATTTGTAATCTTAAAACATCAACTACAGAAGCATTACCAACTTCAACCGATGTTAAAGCTAATGTTTCGTAGGTTTTTAATAATTCTATATTTTCTATCAATACTATTTGTTTCGCTTTGTTAGCATACAAATTGTAATACGATTGTGATACAGAAGTCATTAATTTGCGCTTTGCAATTACAATATCTTCATACTTTGCTTTGGCTAATGAACCTACATAATTCTCACGAGCAGCAATCGTGTTAAACCAAGGTATCATTTGCTTTGCAGATACCTTAAAGCGTTGAGCACCTGTTCTTGTTTCTGGTTCACTCACAAAATAACCTACACCAAATTCAGTATTCGGAATTGTATTCACCTCATTTATTTTTTCTGTAGCAATTTTATACCTCAATTCAAATTTTTGAATTTCTGGATTATTGGCCAATGCTATTTCTATAAGGCTTTCTAACTGTTGTGCTTTTACAGACACAGAAACAAATAGAACGAATATTAAAATTTTTATATGTTTCATTTTGCTGATTTTTTAAGTTGAATTTCAGCTTTCCAGCTGTATAGTACAGGAACAACAAATAAGGTAATTAGCGCAATTAACATTCCTCCAAAACTTGGAATGGCCATTGGAATCATAATATCACTTCCACGACCTGTTGAGGTTAAAACTGGTAATAATGCTAAAATTGTTGTAGCTGTTGTCATCAAACAAGGTCTGATTCTTTTTTCTCCAGCCTCTACAATAGATGCTCTAATTTCTTTTTTGTTTTTTGGTGTATTTCTATCGAAAATTTGAGTTAGATATGTTGCCATTACAACACCATCATCTGTAGCAATACCAAACAGCGCTATAAAACCTACCCAAACCGCTACACTTAAGTTAATTGGGTGCATTTGGAATAGTTCTCGTAGATTTTCACCAAAAAAATTAAAGTTTAAGAACCAACCTTGACCATATAGCCATATCATTATAAAACCACCTGCAAAAGCAACTGCAATACCTGTAAAAACCATTAAAGATGTACCTACTGAACGAAACTGGAAATATAAAATCAGAAATATAATTGCTAACGCAAGAGGAACAACTACAGACAATGTTTTTTCTGCTCTTAATTGATTTTCATAGGTTCCTGTGAATTTGTAATTAATACCTTTTGGTACAATTAGCTCACCATTATCTATTTTTTCTTGAATTAGTGCTTGTGCATTTTCTACTACGTTTACCTCTGCAAAACCATCTAACTTGTCAAATAAAACATAACCAACCAAAAAAGTATCTTCACTTTTAATAACTTGTGGACCTTGTTCATATCTAATATTAGCGACTTCACTTAATGGAATAGAGCTTCCTTTTGCAATTGGTATGTAAATTTGTTTTAAATCTTCTGGATTGCCACGTAATTCTCTAGGATATCGAACACGTATACCATAACGTTCTCTACCTTCAACAGTTTGGGTTAATACCATACCACCAACTGCTACTTTAAGAACGTTTTGGACTTCTTCTATAGTAATACCATAACGTGCTATTTTCTTTCTATCTATATCAATCAATAAATAAGGTTTACCAACAATACGATCTGCAAAAACTGCTTCTTGTTTCACACCTTCAGCTTGCTTTAAAATATCTTCCAATTGAATACCAAAATCTTCAATTTGTTTTAAATCTTGCCCTTTTACTTTTATCCCCATTTGTGCACGCATACCAGTTTGTAACATTACCAAACGTGTTTCAATAGGTTGTAATTTTGGAGCAGAGGTAACACCAGGTAATTTTGTTACTCTAACAATTTCTTTCCAAATGTCATCAGGTGATTCAATTTTTGGACGCCAGTTTCTATAAAATTCTCCATCATTATCTTCAATTAATTGAGAACTTTTAATATTACTGAAAGTAGTATTCTCAGAATTGTTAGGGTTTGCTATGAATTGACCATTTTTTAAAGCGAATAAACCTTCATTATTTACTTTAAATCGTTGTCTTTTTCCGTTTTCATTTAATGTGTATTCTGATTTGTATTGAATCACATTTTCATACATTGATAAAGGAGCAGGGTCTAAAGCAGATTCAGTTCTCCCGGATTTTCCAACAACTGTTTTAATCTCTGGAATACTAGCAACTGCCATATCTAATTGTTGCAATACCCTTTTATTCTCTTCAACACCAGAATGAGGCATTGAAGTTGGCATTAAAAGAAATGAACCTTCATTTAATGATGGCATAAATTCTTTACCAGTATTTTTCATAATGAAAACACCTGCAATTACAATAGCAGTAGGAACAGATAAGAATAATAATTTATGATCTAAACACCATTTTAAAATACGAGTATAAAACTTTATGAATAATGAGAAAACACCTAATAAACCAAAACAAATAATACTTACAAAAATAAGATTCCAAAAGATACTTTTATCAACTCCTAATGGTCTCCAATATTCTGCTAACAGCATTACAATTGCTGAAACAGAAATAATAATATTAACAAGGTTTGCTTTCTTTTCATTTATTTTTTCTTGAAGTTTTAAGACTCCAGTAATTCCAAAACCTATTAAGATGATTCCTAGCCAATAACTGTAAATAACACCTATTATACCCGATAAAATTAAAACCGTGTTAATAATATATCCGAAACTCTTTTTAACAATTTTCTTTCTGAATAAAAACGCTGCAAAAGGTGGGATTAAAAATAAGGCAACAATTATAGAAGCTGTTAAAGCAAAGGTTTTTGTAAACGCTAAGGGTCTGAATAATTTACCTTCAGCTCCAATCATTGTAAATACAGGAATGAAACTGATAATCGTTGTCATTACTGCTGTAATAATTGCACCAGAAACTTCTGCGGTTGCATTATAAACCACTGTGTTTATTGGTAGTTTTCCATTGTCTTCATCTAGATGACGAATGATGTTCTCTGAAAGTATCACCCCAACATCAACCATTGTCCCAATGGCAATAGCAATACCAGAAAGTGCTACAATATTTGCATCAACATTGAAAATTTTCATTGCAATAAACACCAATAAAACAGCAACAGGAAGCAGACCTGATATTAAAATTGAAGCTCGTAGATTAAAAACCATAATCATAATAACTAAGATTGTTATTAAAATCTCTAATGTTAAAGCCTCATTTAATGTGCCTAAAGTTTCTTGAATTAATTCTGTTCTATCGTAAAAAGGAACAATTGTGACTTGTGAAGTTCTACCATCTGCTAAAACTTTTGTAGGTAACCCTGAACTTAACTCGCTAATTTTTTCTTTAACGTTATTAATAACTTCCATAGGATTTGCACCATATCTAGCAACTACTACTGCACCTACAACTTCAGCACCTTCTTTATCTAATAAACCTCTACGTGTAGCAGGCCCTAATGATACTTTACCAATGTCTTTAATTCTTATTGATGTATAGTTTTCGGAAGTTACAACAGCATCTTCAATATCTGCAATTGATTTTACATACCCTAAACCACGTACTAGATATTCTGCTTGATTGATCTCAATGGTTTGAGCCCCTATATCTTTATTACTTTGTTTTACAGCTTTTACAATATGGTGTAATTCAATATTATATTGGCGCATTAATTCTGGATTCACGTCCACTTGATATTCTTGAACATAACCACCAATTGAAGCTACCTCAGAAACACCACTTGCTGAAGACAAGGAATATTTAACATAGTAATCTTGGATACTTCTTAGTTCGTGTAAATCCCAGCCACCAGTTACATTACCTTTTTCATCTCGACCTTCTAAAGTGTACCAAAATATTTGACCTAATCCAGTTGCATCTGGACCCAATGCTGGATTTACATCGTTAGGCAACAATCCACTAGGTAATGAATTTAGTTTTTCTAGAATTCTACTTCGACTCCAATAAAACTCAACATCTTCTTCAAAAATGATATAGATGCTTGAAAAGCCAAACATAGAAGAACTACGTATGGTTTTAACACCTGGAATACCCAATAATGAAGTAGTTAATGGGTAGGTAATTTGGTCTTCTATATCTTGTGGGGAACGACCATCCCACTTTGTGAATACAATTTGTTGATTTTCACCAATATCAGGGATTGCATCAACAGCAACAGGATTACTTGGTAAAAACCCTGTGTCCCAATTAAATGGTGCATTTACAGTTCCCCATCCTATAAAAAGGAAAAGTAATAGAACTGCTACTAATTTATTTTCTATTAAAAATTTTATACTTTTATTTATCATTTGTTTTGATAATTAAACAATTAGACATTGGTGTTTAAGAAAAACACCGAATACAACAAATTATCCTTATAACTGTTTAGTTATAGGATAATACGGTCTATTGTTTAAAAATCAAATTAAATAACTCTCGTCAATCTTGTAGATTTGATTTGTGACGATGGGTGGTGCGTATTCTTCGAAAGAAGATACATTTTTATCTAAACCTTCAAATAGGTTTACATAAGAATAAATGAATGAAGCAATAAATACTTTTTGCTCAAAAGAAATTTTATCAAATTGAATTTGAACTTCATCTTGACCATCAATTAAAATTTGTTGATCATTACAACAGTTTTCTTTTATAACAGAACAACCCTCAACAGTAGAAGCAAGGTCCATTTCCATACCACAGGTTTCAGCTTTGTTAAAAACAGCTGTATCAATAAGAGTATCACCACAAAAATGTTTTGTGATAGCAAATGAAGTTGTAGAAAACAATACTACAAACGACATTAAAATAGCCAATATTTTATGGGAAAACTCTTTCATTCTGAATACAAAGGTACAAAATAGTAATAAAAAAGATTAAATACTATGTTAAAAAATTAAAACCTCAAATTTATCTGACTATTTCTATATTTTTACTTCTGTAAGTAGTTTTCTCTAATTTACTTCTTAATGAAGCCATATCATCACTAACTTTTCTTTCAATAACTTTAGCATAAATCTGAGTTGTAGCAATTTTTGTATGACCTAATAATTTTGAAACAGTTTCTATAGGCACACCATTACTTAAAGTTATGGTAGTAGCAAAAGTATGTCTAGCGATATGGAAAGTAAGATTCTTTTTTATGCCACTTAAATCTGCAATTTCTTTTAAGTATGAATTTAATTTTTGATTTGAAATGTTAGGGAATAATGTTTTAGTTTTTTTTGTTTTGAAAGTAAATCTGTCTTAGATGGTGCTTGGCGATCTTTAACGGCAAGCC
>CAZFEV010000069.1:0-5333 GCA_964517835.1 uncultured Flavobacteriaceae bacterium
ATTATTCATAGAGAATGGATTTATTTATAGGGTTATTTATTATAAATGGTATAACGGTAAAAAGGAATACTCTGCCCCGAGGAATATATTTGAGTTATTTACTTATCCTGATATAGCAAGAAAAACTATAGAAGAAGATTATCGTCTTATCGATCTTCAGGCAATATCGGATAATGAGATGGATTACGAAAAACACTTAAGCTTTTTACTTTATACGATGAAACATATTCATGAGCGGGATACCCTCCTCATGCTTAAAGAAGCCATGAGACGTTGTAGTAAAGCTATTATTATTGACAAGGAACAAAACTATGTTCTCACTAAGCTGATTTTATGGTATACTGATTCCAAAGTTCCTGAAGAGAAAAAACAACTGTTGGAACAAATAATTGTAGATAATTTACCTAAAGAAGAGGCAAATAATATTATGAGAACTATAGCAGATTCATACATTGAAGAAGGCTTTAACAAGGGTATCTTACAAGGTACTGAGAAAGGTATTGAGAAAGGCAAAGCTGAATTAATTAAAATGATGCTTAACCAAGGTAATCCGGTTGATAAGATTGCTAAAATCACTGGCTTATCGGTTAGTGATATTCAAAAACTTATTTAAGTATTAACATTTTTTATTAAAATACTATGAAATACAATAATTATGGCTTTACAAAAGAAGCAAACAGTTATTACGATGAAGGCTTAAGAGCATACATGCTTTCCATTTATCAGAATATGTCTCTAGCACTTGGTATTTCTGCACTGGTTGCTTATATAGTAGGTAATAGTGCTCAAGTTGCAATGATGATATTTACTACCCCTCTTGTATATATTGTGATGTTTGCACCGCTTATTCATATTTTTTTGTTTGGTCGTAACTTGATGAGCATGAATAAGCAGCAGGCTATGTTACACCTTGGTATATTTGCTACTCTTAACGGATTATCGCTTGGTTCTATATTTCTGATATATACGACTGCAAGTATCGCTAAAACATTTTTTATTACCGCTTCAACTTTTGGAGTAATGAGTCTATATGGCTATACTACAAAAAAGGATTTAACTGCTGCTGGTTCTTTTGTTTATATGGGGTTAATAGGTTTAATTATTGCTAGCCTGATTAATTTATTCTTACGTTCTGCAGCACTTGATTTTGCAGTCTCTTTTATAGGAGTAGGCATATTTACCATACTTACCGCTTATGATACTCAGAAACTAAAGTCAATTTATTATTCCATGAACGGAACTACTGCAAGAGCAGGTAGTATAGCAGTATATGGAGCACTTACTTTGTATCTTGATTTTATCAACTTATTTACTATGTTACTGCATTTTTTTGGAATCAGGAGAAGTGATGACTGATTAGTAATATTTATAAAAGATGAACTCTAATTGAATTTTAGAACTAATAATTAAATAAAAATAGACTATTATGCATAAACAAGGATTTATCGACCATATCGCAAATCAACATGGATGCACAAAAAAAGAAGCTGAGAAGGCTATTGATATGTTTATGTCTTCGGTAATTGATGCTATGGGACAAGGTAATGAAATATCCCTTGTTGGATTCGGTAATTTTGGTATTAGTAAAATAGCAGCAAGAAGGGGGCATAATCCAAGAACGGGATTAGCCTTGGATATTCCAGCATATAATAAACCTAGGTTTAAAGTAGGGAAGAAGCTAAAGGATGCCTGCAACAAATAAGGTTTTATAAGGTATAAATATTATGGAAACCGGTACTATCAAATGGTTAAATTCTACAAAAGGCTATGGCTTTATAGAACCTAGTGATAAATCAAGAGACATATTCTTTCATTTATCAGCTTTAGAACAAGCTGATATTAAAAGCGTTAATGAAGGCCAGAAAGTCAGTTTTGAAACTGTAACACAAAAAGGTAAGTTATCGGCTACTAATATTAAATTGATATAATGGATGTTCAAAAGCTATTCTAAATAAGTTAATCTAACAGATGAGAGACATGGGGAATAAAAATGCAATTTAATTACGCAAAATACTTATTTGTACTGGTATTTCTTCTTGGAGGATTTTTTATATATAAAATCTTTTTTTCAAATAATACTGTAGATGACCACGGACATTTACATCATCAAGCTCATGTAGCTTTACACAATGAAGAATATGACCAAGTTATATATCTATGTGATAAAGTAATAGAAACAGATCCTTCTTCTCCTGCTGCTTACCAAATGTATATAAAAAAGACAAAAGCATTAAATAGAATGGAACGTTATAAAGAGGCTCTTGATAGTGCAAACCTAGCTATTGCAATTGATTCTAAGAATGAAGAAGGATATTCAGTAAAAGTTGAACCTTTATTTCATTTGGGAAGAGAGGAAGAACTAACGGCAGTTTTAGAAGAAATAATAGCAATAAATCCACATAGTCCGCTCAAGGTGTTTTTGAATTGCTTAAGAAAAGATCGTGATAAGGCTCAATACTAAAAAAATATAATAAAATGCAAAAAAAGAAATTCAATAAAGCCCCTAAAGTGTCTAAATTTGATACTAAAGAATTAACAAATATGGTTTTTGACAGTATTTTTGATATGGAACATAATACAACAAAAGAAACTGTAGGTCAGATGGTTTCATCTACGATGACTACAGCTATTGAATTGTTAAAAATAGTTATTGAAAATAAAGTACGTAATGCAGAACAGATGATTGACGAAGACATATATAATATTTACAAAAAGTCTTTTTCAGCGATCATAAAAGCTACTTCCATGGTAGATGAGGAATAATCTTTGGTATAAATTATGTTAAATAAGATACTGGAGGATATAGCTGAACAACTTCGTCAAAGTGGCGAGTATCGTATCATTAATAAATATTACAAACCAGAAGGATATAACACAGATAGTTCTACCGATAAAAAATTGATAGGAGTATTTTTAGATACAGAAACTACCGGATTATCTTGTGTTACAGACAGGATAATTGAATTAGGAATGGTAAAGTTTGAATATACCGAAGAAGGTCGTATTTTTCGGTTATTGGATGAATTCAACAGGTATCAAGACCCAGGTATGCCAATTCCAGAAGCAATTACTAAACTAACTGGCATTACTGATGATATGGTAAAAGGTCATCAGATAAATGTAGAAGAGGTAGATTCTTATTTGAATGATGTGGATATAATCATTACTCATAATGCTCAGTTTGACAGAGCTTTTTTTGAGATAACCTTTCCTACTATTACACCTAAGCCTTGGGGTTGCTCAATGTATGATATAGATTGGAAGAATGAAGGGATATCAAGTCATAAACTGGAATATATTGCTTATAAATATAATTTCTTTTTTGAAGGACATAGAGCAATAACTGACTGTTTAGCTGGGGTACATATTTTATCTCAAGAATCACTAATTTCAAAACAACCAGTTTTAAAACAATTACTTGAGAGTGCATTAGCTATAAGGTTTAGATTATGGGCAATTAATGCTCCTTATGATACTAAAGACTTACTAAAGATGCGTGGTTATAGATGGAGCATGAACCAAAATGATAAACAAAGAGCTTGGTCTATTGAACTTAAGGAAGATCAAATTGAAGAAGAAATTAATTACTTACGCTCTGAAATCTATAATAGCTCCATAAATATACCTATAGAAATGTTTGACGCTTATAGCCGTTTTTCCAATCATTACGGAAACTCACAAAATACAGCAAAATATCAGGATAAGATAGAAATGGTAAAAATGTTGTGTTTAAAGTAGCAATAAGTAATTAAGGCAGTGAAATTATGCAACTTAAAAGGTATTTTTACTTTTGATAGTGCTAAATTATAGTTGTATGGCTTCTAATATTAATATTGAATAAAACTATAGTTAAGGAAATATAAATAATCTTAAATGCAAGCAGTAGAGGAACAGCGAAGTCTTACAAGAGAACAAAAAGAAGCTGTAGGGTTGTTATCCATAGGTACATTCCTTGAGTACTTTGACGTCATGTTATACGTTCATATGGCAGTATTACTTAATGAGCTGTTTTTCCCTAAAACTGATCCTTTTACAGCTTCTTTACTTGCTGCATTTGCATTTTGTTCCACGTATTTATTGAGGCCATTCGGAGCTTTGATATTTGGCTATATAGGTGATAATATAGGGCGTAAGCATACCGTTGTAATTACTACTTTCATGATGGCAGCTTCTTGTATAATTATGGCAAATCTTCCTACTTATTCTCTTCTAGGAATATGTAAAAATGCAATATCACTACATTTTATCATTAAAAGATTTGAATTTATGTAAAAAGAAAAATTCTAAAAGTAATCAACTAGCTTTTGGAATTATGTTGGGATATTTCAAGGAGCATATACAATTTCCCTACGGTAAAGAATTGAGTATTTCTGCACAACTTATATTACAGATTTCTAAGGATCTAGAGATTGAACCAATGCATATTGCTACATTTGACTGGGATGGTCGTACTGCAGAAAGGTATCGTCAAACCATCAGAGAGTATTTAGGGTATCGTGTCGCTAACATTCAAGATATCGCATTAGCAATAAATTATCTTGTAGATAATGTAATACCTCGCTACCACCCAGATTCAGTAATAATTGAACAGCTGCGTTCATATTTTGTAAAAAATAGAATTGAAATCGTTAGCACTAAGCAACTAGAAAGTTATATTTTGTCAGCCAAACAACAATTTGAACAACGATTATTTAGTAAAATATTTAATAATTTAACTCAGGAAAATCTGCTTTTAATAGATCTAGTTCTTGATAAAGGCAGTGCTGAGGATAATGGAGTTATAGAATTATCTGAGCTTAAGAAAGATATTGCCGGCGCTAAAATTAAAAATATTCAATATGCTATAGATAAAATCAAGTTACTGAGTAAGCTAAATTTAGCTGAATCTATATTTGAGTCTGTAGATAGAAAGTTGTTACTGAAATATTATGATCGTGTGATGGCGTTTGTACCTAGCAATATTCTAGAATGCACGCCTATTGTAAAATACGCTACTATGGCAATTTTCTTTCATGTAAGGCTAGAACTGTTACTAGATGCTTTAACTGATACGATGATCAAACTAACTAAAAAGATGAGATCCGGTGCAGAAAAGCATGTAGATCGTTATATTCTAAAGGAAGTTAAACGCGTTGATGGCAAGTTTGATATTTTAGAAAAGTTAGCCGTGCTAAATGCACAGAATCCAAAAAGTATTATTGAAGATAAGGTTTATCCGGTAGTACCACAGGATAAGTTAGAAGCAGTAATTGAGGATTTACAGCATCGTGGTGGTAAGCAGCAATTCCAAATTTGGCCGATACCACTTATGTAAGCCATCTGTTTTGTTATTG
>CAZFEV010000070.1:0-4977 GCA_964517835.1 uncultured Flavobacteriaceae bacterium
CAAATGAAAAGGATTTAAAAACAAGTAAAACTTATTCTAGACTAAGTCTTACTTTGTGATTGATTGTTTTTTGATTGATTGTTTTTGATTGGTCTTTTTTTAGAACATTGAAACAATTAGTTCAATGATCAGTTTAGCTAATGTCATCATAATTTTTTGGTTTAGAGGTTAATTATTTACTACTATTTGTTTGATTGAGTTTTCAATATATATCGAGAGTAAATATTCTTCCAAAGAAATTATCTGAATTCTATGAATTTGAATTTGAATATATAAGTAAAAAGATTGTATGTGTTACAATAATTTGTGACTTATCTTCATTAAGGTTAATAAAAATAATATCAAAACCTTTAAAAGGTTATAAAATGTAATAATTGTAGGGTGTTTTGACTAGTGATTTTAAAATTGTAGAGGGATTTCATTCAAAAACTAGCTAAAAATCGACTTTTCATCTTTTTAACAACAAATTAGTATGATATAAATCATAGTTTTTTTGATATGATTTTTGTATTTGATTTGAGATAAGTTTATTAGCGTTTTTTACATGTATATTTGTTGAAAATTTAAAAAATGAAGAAACCCTTACTTTTATTCGTTTTTTTAATCTCTTATTGCTTGTCTTCTCAGGTTTTAGTGATTAATGAATTAGATCCTGATACACCAAGTACTGATACTGCCGAGTTTATCGAACTGAAATCTCAGACACCAAATTTCTCAACAGACGGTTACATACTTGTATTCTTTAATGGGTCGAGTAGTGGTGGAGACGCAAGTTACATGACCATAGATTTAGATGGTTATGTTACAGATAATAATGGGTTATTAGTTTTGGGTGGTCTTGAGGTATCACCATATCCTCAAGTTTTACTTGCGGAGAGTGTTATCCAGAATGGTGCAGATGCAGTTGGTATTTATCAAGCGAATACATGGGATTTTCCGGTAGGTACACTTGCGACTCAAACAAATTTAATAGATGCCTTAGTGTATGATACAAATGACGCTGATGACACAGCCTTAATGGCGTTATTAGGTGAAACCAATCAATACAACGATAACGGAACCAATTCAAACTTAAAATCTATACAGCGTTTTGTCGATGGTATGGGAGTGGAAACCTATTCAGCAGCAACGCCTACACCTAGACGAGAAAATGACGGTTCTGGTATAGAAATTATTCCAATTTATATATCAGTACTAGAAAGTCAATATAATGAAGGAGATTCCTTTGATATTACTTTTACTACTGATAATACTGTGGTTTCAGATGTATCTTTCACATTTAGTTTAGAAAATGAAGGTTTTGATGGTAGTGATTACTCAGGTAATATTAATTTAACTATTCCAACAGGTCAAAATTCAATAACTACAACAATAACTTTAGTTGATGATACGCTTGATGAAGGTGATGAAGTCATTCAAATTCATTTTGAAAATTTAATTGAGCCAATAGTAGCTGGAAACAACTTTATTGAAGTTAGAGTAGTGGACAATGATTTTACAATGGCAGCTTGGGGAACGCCAATCAATCCGACTAATGGATTGGTTCAAGGTACCCAACCAAATGATTATTATGATAGTTTAGATGGACTT
Organism: uncultured Flavobacteriaceae bacterium; assembly: GCA_964517835.1. Taxonomy (GTDB): domain Bacteria; phylum Bacteroidota; class Bacteroidia; order Flavobacteriales; family Flavobacteriaceae; genus Winogradskyella. The sequence continues at coordinate 1,591 of CAZFEV010000070.1, forward strand.
TCAGATATTGCTTTACGTCAAGCTTTAGAGAACTTAATCGCTGATCCAAATGTTGTAAGAGCACAAACTTATGCTGATGTCATTGATATATTGTTAGAGGCAGATCAAAACCCTGAGAATAGCAACCAGGTTTGGTTGGTATATTCTGAAGAAGGAAGAGCGAAATTAGACATTCAATCTGGTAGTAGTAATACTGGCAAATGGAATAGGGAACACACCTTTCCCAGATCTCGAGGTGGATTTAATGATATAGAAGCGGATGAATTTGCAAATGGCATAGATAATTTTTGGACTACAGAAGTAGATTCTTTAAGACACGCCAATTCCGATGCGCATGCCATTAGAGCTGCCGATGCTTTAGAAAATAGCTCAAGAGGTAATCAACACTATGGACAATATGTAGGGCCAACAGGTACTTTAGGTAGTTTTAGAGGTGATGTTGCGCGCAGTGTATTGTTTTTAGAAATAAGATACAATGGATTAGAGATTGTAGATGGTTTTCCTAGTACTACAGGTAAGCTAGGTGATTTAACAACCTTATTAGATTGGCACAGAAATGATCCGCCAGACGATTATGAAATGAATCGAAATAATGTGGTTTATAATTGGCAAAAAAATAGAAATCCATTTATAGATCATCCATTATTGGTTGAATATATATGGGGAAATAACGTTGGTGGCATTTGGAATCAGACTTTAAGTTTAGAAGATGAGAGTTTGAATATGGTTTCAATTTACCCGAATCCAACGAATGGAAGAGTTTACATTCAAACTACCAATGTTGTAGATAAGATTGAAGTGTTTTCAATTGAAGGTAAACGAATAAGTCAGTTTGAAAATATTGATAATTATATTGATCTGGAGGTTCCGGCTGGGATTTATATCATGAAGATGATGGTACATGATAAAGTAATAATAAGAAAGGTTCTTAAAGAGTAAAACCTTTGATTTGACGCATTAAAAAAAGCCAAACTCAAAATTTAAGAGTTTGGCTTTTTTCGACTTAATAAATAATTGATTGATGAAATTTTAATTAGATTTATTTCTTTTTGGTGACTACTTTTACAACACCATGTTTTGCTTTTTTGCCGTATAATTCTTTTGCAGCTTGGTCTTTAAGAACTGTCATGGATTCTATATTGTCAGGTGACAGTTTTTGAAACTCCTCTTTAGAAGCTTCTTTGTCATTGATAATGTATAATGGGTCTTTACCATTTGTTGAAATAAATACTTTATCACTAGAGGTTTTAAGTATGATGTGGTCTTCTTTGCTGTTGCCAGATACTTCTTCAATGATGATTATCTTTTCACTAGCATCATCGCTTTTTAATTTTATTTTGTTGCTGTTTATGATGATTTCTTTTTCTTTTTCACCATCTTTTTCAACCCATATATTTTCACCGCCATTAGATTCAATAATGATTATATCTTCATTGTTGCCAGACTCTTCTTCTACAATAACTTCGTATAAACCATCTTGTTCTGTGATAACTTCTACTTTTGCAGACTTACTTTTTGCTTTAATTTTTTTAGGAAGTCTCTTATCATTTATAATCACCTTTCGACCATTCTGATTGTTTTCCTCTTCGGTAATAACAAAGACATTATTCCCACCATTCGATTCAACAATTTTATAATCTTTGCCACCTGTTGATTCATATACATAGGTGTTGGTTTTACTCTTTTTATTGCTATTTCCTATAGTAATACTATTGTTTTCGTCATTATAGACAATTTTTATTGGTTCGATGGCTTCATCAGATGAGCTTACACTATAACTTGTACTAGATTTATCTGACTTTGCTTCGATTTTTATAGCAGTAATTTCTCCACGCTTATTGCGCTTTATTTTTTTGAACTTAACAGTAAGCCCTTCTTGTTCTAAATCCTTTTTTATGTCTTCTAATTCGCTATCTGTAGTGTTTTTATCAATTACTGTGATTGAAATTTCTTTGCTAACTGATCTAGAGTTTTCAGCTTGTTTGTTTTTAGAAGTGCCTTTTTTCTGTGTAGATTGCTTTTTTAAATTCTTCTTACTTTTTTCTTCTTCGTTGTTTAGTTGATTATAAGGGAATTCTAACCCAAGTTTTTGCATTTGTACAATGGCTCTTTCTTCTAATTCTTTGTATTCTCTTTCGTCTAGTAGTTCTTTCTTGTCAAAATGCATTGTCGCAGCATGCGGTCTACCAACATATCCACCATTCTCACCAAAAAATTCTTTATAGATTATGAAGTCATCTATTGGTGATTTAAAATTGCCATTACCATAACTATGGTTATTTAATTTAACAAAAATGTTGGTAAGTTCATTTTTGTCATTTCGTTGCAGCTTGCTAAATACCAATGTTCCACCATTTTCTTCTATACGTTTAGACATAAGATTCAGCTCATTGTCAGTTGTGTTTTTGTCAACTATGAATTCTATAGTTTTCTTGAATTCTGAAGCATAGGTAGAATTGTCTATAAATACTTTTTCCGTATTCATGCTTAGGAGTAAACCGGTTAAAACAGGTAGAATTAACAGATATTTCCATCGGTTACTTTTGTGTGATCTTGATTTTTGTAACATAACTATTCGTTCTTTGATTAATGAGTTGTAAAAATTATTTGATAATGAAAAATTAGTGTCACCAACACTAGTTTTTAATAATAAGCGTTGGTAATATTTGGTGTCATTAGATGAATTCTGAGTTTCGTAATCAGCGATGTATTCAAGGTTTTGTTGTATTTCTTTTCTGTATAACCATATAAGTGGATTAAACCAAAACACAACACAAGCCAGTTGGGTAAGTACTATGTCTATGGTGTGCCATTGTTTTACATGAATTTTTTCGTGCATAAGCATCAATTGTAACTCTTCATCTTTGTAATTCTCTGGATTATACACAATCCATTTAAAGAACGAAAATGGTGATACTTTGCTGTTGACAATGACATAAGTGTATATGCCATCTTTGTTTTTTGGATGTTTTATAAGTAAAAGAAGCAAAGAACCAAATTGCATTAAGAATTGAATGAAGAATAGAGATAGCCCGATACAATATAATATGGGGATTAGTTCTACCCAATTAAAAGGTGCTTCTTTAGGCACAATCATTTCAGGACTTTTAGTAGCTTCTTCTATGATATAGTTGGTGTTCGAAATTTCAACAATTTCAATCGGAACATGAATTGGAATAACTATAAATGGGAATAGTGTTGCCACAACTAATCCAACTATCAAAAACCATCTATTGTGATTAAAAAAGGTTTCTCTTTTTAATAGGAAATAAAAACATAAGTAGAAAACTGCAATTACCGCTGTTGATTTTAATAGATATTCCATAGTTATTCTTTTTCTTCAATTAGCGCAATAATTTCTTTAAGTTCTTCAACACTTATTTTCTC
>CAZFEV010000071.1:0-4940 GCA_964517835.1 uncultured Flavobacteriaceae bacterium
GACCCCCTGCGTGACAGGCAGGTATTCTAACCAGCTGAACTACCAGACCGTGCTTGATAGCGGATGCAAATATACACTGCATTTTTAATTCCACAAATAAAAATGAAAAAATATTACTCTAGGTTCAAATAAATTTTTGACGCTCTATCATGTAGGTCGTTAAGATTTGATTAAAACCTGCATTTATGTCGGCTTCAACATACTTAATTCTATATTGTCCACACTTGATTTTGAGGTCATTGAAATAGGCTGTTACGGCCTTTTCATAATTTTCTTTTATAGAATCTGCATATAAATTGATGTATTCTCCTGTTTCAATATCTATAAACCGTTTTGGTCGGTTGTCGAATTCAAAAGAGAGTTCTTTAGATTTATCTACAACATGGAACAATACTACTTCATGTTTATTATGCTTTAAATGCCTCAACGCTTCAAAAAGCTTTTCATCATCCTCTGCGGTTTGAAACATGTCTGTAAACACAAAAATTAATGACCGTCTATGAATCTTCTCTGCAATTTGATGTAGATATCTATACGTTTCTGTTGTCTTAGATTCTGGTTTAGAGATTACAGCTTTACTAAGTTGACTTAATAACATCTGATGATGGCGTTCACTTCCCTTTTCTGGTGCATAGAAATCATAATTATCACTATAAATACTCAAACCTACAGCATCGCGCTGTTTTTTTAATATATACATTAACGACGCACTTGCCAAAGCTGAAAAAGCTATTTTATTAAGATTATCTATTGTAGTACCAGCAGATTCTGGATAATGCATAGAGCTACTATTATCTACAATGAGATGACATCTTAGATTAGTTTCTTCATCATAACGCTTGGTGTATAAACGGTCTGTCTTAGCATAGAGTTTCCAATCAATATGTTTAGTGCTTTCGCCTTGATTATAAATTTTATGTTCAGCAAATTCGGCAGAAAATCCATGAAACGGACTTTTATGCATACCAGCAATAAAGCCCTCAACTACTTGCTTGGCTAATAATTCAAGATTTTTAAAACCACCTGCTTTATTAAGTTCTAACTGTAAATTCATAAGCCCATCCTAACCTTCCCAATAGGAAGGAATTAATGCTAATTATAATTTGATTATAGATCAATCCTTGTTACTGCGTTAGTGATTGAAACGACATCCTTTTTTGCTTTATGGCTAAAATTTATTGGAGTCTAAAGCAAAAAAGATATAGTGAAAAGCACGACAAGCAATAGCTTAATGCGAATGCTTGTAACGCCCAAAAAACAAATTTATCCGAAACTAAAAAAGGTTTGCCTATTAGGCAAACCTTTTATCAATTCTTTATGAATGTCTTTTTATAATAGTGCGTCGATTGCGTCTGAATATGCATTTTTAGGCGCCACACCAACTTGACGACCTACTACTTCACCGTTTTGAAACACTAATACTGTAGGAATATTTCTTACACCATATTTTGCAGCAAACTCTTGGTTAGCGTCAACGTCAACTTTACCAACTACAGCTTTTCCTTCATATTCTGAACTAATCTCATCAATGATTGGCCCAACCATACGACAAGGTCCACACCAAGCTGCCCAAAAATCTACCATAACAGGCTTATCGCTCTTTAATACCGTTTCTTCAAAAGTTGCATCTGTTATTTCTAATGCCATAATATTTATATTTTATTGTGTTGTACTTTATTTAAATAATTCACAAACTTAGTCAAAAAAAACACTAATCCTTACACCTAATATATTTGATTTGGCTATGATGTTATTAATCAGCCTTATACTAATTTAATTTATACATGACATCTTGTGCTTCGAGCTCTTTTAGTAACTCTTGAGAGATTTTTACCTTTTGTTTTCTGCTCGGCATGGTAATTTTTAGTTTTTCGGAATTGTCATACACCAAAAAATTTAGTGTATTATTTCCGTCGTGCATTCTAAATAAATTTTGAAGCTGAAGAATGGTGTCCTTTTCTAATTCATCTATATTTAACTGAATGGATAATTTCTTAGCGTAAGTATCCATGACATCATGCAATAACTGAAAATTATTAAACTGAATTCTTGGGTCACCTTTTTTACCAGTGTCACGATTCGTCCAACCTTCTTTTACAAAGGCTCTAACGTAAACAAATGAGTTTTGAACCAAGAAATGTCTGTGTTTTAAGTAGTCTTCACCAAAGATTCTAAACTCAAAACTATCTGTATAATCTTCAATGGTAAATGCTGCCCAACCTTTGCCTTGCTTGCTTACACGATGTTGCACATCTGTTACAACACCACCAAAGGTAATCTCTCTGTTAATGACAGCTTCTAAATTATTGAATACAGAAATGTTTCCGTTACAGAAGGTTCGCATTTCAATTTTAAAATCATCTAGCGGATGCCCAGAAATATAAATACCTACCACTTCTTTTTCGCGAGAAAGCTTTTCCATAGTTCCCCAATCTTCTGATGGTGGCACTTGCGGCTCTGCTATTGTGACTCCACTAGCTTCACCAAACAAACTTACTTGAGCCGAATTTTCATTTTCTTGATGCTTTGCACCATACTTCATTGCCTTTTCTAAAAAGGTAATACCATCGCCGTCATGAGCAAAATATTGTGCTCTGTGCGTGCCATCAAAACAGTCAAAACCACCAGAGTATGCCAATCCTTCGAACGATTTCTTATTTGCTGCTCTTAAATCTACACGCTTTGCTAAATCGAAAATAGACTTATAATTTCCGCCTTCTTTTCTATTCTCTACAATGGTTTTTACAGCGCCATGACCAACACCTTTTATCGCACCCATTCCAAATCTAACCGCATTATCTTGGTTTACCGAGAACTTGTAATAACTTTCATTAACACTTGGGCCCAAAACTGGTAAACGCATACGTTTACATTCTTCCATAAAGAAGGTCACCGATTTAATATCGTTCATGTTATTAGACAGCACAGCTGCCATATATTCGGCAGGATAATGCGCTTTTAAATATGCTGTTTGGTAGGCAATCCAAGCATAACATGTTGAATGCGATTTATTGAATGCATAACTCGCAAAAGCTTCCCAATCTTTCCAGATTTTTTCTAGCTTTTTTCTATCCATTCCTTTGGCTTCGGCTTGGTCTAAAAACTTAGGCTTCATTTTATCTAGTACAGCCTTTTGCTTTTTACCCATTGCCTTTCTCAAAACATCGGCTTCACCTTTGGTAAAATCTGCTAGTTTTTGAGACAATAACATCACCTGCTCTTGGTATACTGTAATACCATAGGTTTCTTCAAGATATTCTTCCAATTCTGGTAAATCATAAATGATTTCTTCTTTACCATGTTTACGATTAATAAAACTTGGAATATATTCTAATGGTCCTGGACGATACAAAGCGTTCATGGCGATAAGGTCAGCAAAAACAGTTGGCTTTAAATGCTTCATGTGTTTTTGCATTCCGGGTGATTCGTATTGGAAAATCCCAACCGTTTCACCTCTTTGGAATAATGCATAGGTTTCTTCATCATCTAAAGGGAAATTCTCTGGGTCGAGCTCAATACCATGTTTGGCTTTTACAATCTTAACGGTATCTTTAATTAAAGTCAAGGTCTTTAATCCAAGAAAATCCATCTTCAACAGACCAGCACTTTCTACAACTGAGTTATCGAATTGTGTAACGTACAAATCTGAATCCTTGGCAACAGAAACAGGCACATAATTAGTAATATCACCTGGTGTAATAATCACACCACAGGCGTGAATACCTGTATTTCTTACTGAACCTTCTAATACTCTAGCTTGATTTACAGTTTCTGCCTGCAAATCGCTACCATCAGAAATATTAAGAAGCTCGTTAACTTTATCTAGTTCTTCAGCTCTAAACTTTGATGCTAACTCTTTTTCACTTTTTCCGAAAATCTTTCCAAGCTTAGACATATTCGGAATTAACTTGGCAATATGGTCTGCTTCATTAAGCGGTAAATCGAGTACACGCGCGGTATCTCTAATTGACGATTTTGCTGCCATAGTACCGTAAGTGATAATCTGAGCTACCTGATTTGCACCATATTTATCAATTACATACTGCATAACACGACCACGACCTTCATCATCAAAATCAATATCAATATCGGGCATACTCACACGGTCAGGATTTAAGAAACGCTCAAAAAGTAAGTCGTACTTAATTGGGTCTATATTGGTAATCCAGAGACAATACGCCACAACTGAACCCGCAGCAGAACCACGACCTGGACCAACAGAAACATCCATTTTTCGAGCTTCGCGAATAAAGTCTTCTACAATTAAGAAGTAACCTGGATAACCTGTGTTTTCAATAGTTTGAAGTTCGAAATCTAGACGTTCTTCAATCGATGGTGTAATTTCCCCATAACGCTTTTTGGCACCTTCATAAGTAAGATGTCTTAAGTATGCATTTTCACCGCGCTTTCCTCCATCTTTTTCATCATCTTCATGTTTGAATTCCTCAGGAATATCGAAAGCTGGAAGTAAAACATCTCTGGCCAATTCAAAAGGTTCAATTTTGTCAACGACTTCTTGAATATTTACAATCGCATCTGGCACATCCCTAAATAAAGCCTTCATTTCTTCTGAAGACTTAAAGTAATACTCTTGGTTTGGTAAACCATAACGATAACCACGACCACGACCTATTGGTGTGGCTTGCTTCTCACCATCTTTTACACACAATAAAATATCATGGGCATTTGCATTTTCTTGAGCTACGTAATAGGTATTATTCGTTGCTACCAATTTTACATTATGCTTTCTCGCAAACTGAATTAAGACTTGATTGACACGATTTTCATCTTCTTGATTGTGACGCATTAACTCAATATACAAGTCATCACCAAAGGTGTCTTTCCACCACAACAACGCTTCTTCAGCTTGGTTTTCACCAATATTCAATACCTTGCTTGGTACTTCGCCATAAAGGTTTCCTGTTAAGCAAATGAGGTCT
>CAZFEV010000072.1:0-4783 GCA_964517835.1 uncultured Flavobacteriaceae bacterium
GAAAAAAAAGTTTGACATTGGTATTTTCGATATAATGATGCCACTTGTAGACGGTTTTAACTTAGCTGAACTAATTCTAAAAATTAATAATGATTTTCCATTTATCTTTTTAACTGCTAAAGCACTTAAAGAAGATCAGGTTAAAGGTTATAACTTGGGAGCATTAGATTATTTAATTAAACCTTTTGATCCTGAAATTTTACTTTTAAAATTGAATATTCTTTTACCGAGAGCTAAAAATACGAAACCCTCTTCTGCGGCTCAGTTTAAAATTGGTAATTTTAACTTTGATTTTGGTAGAAGGTCATTAGAATTAAATGGTGAAGTAACTAATTTAAGTCCAAAAGAAGCAGAATTATTAAGATTACTTTGCGAGAAAAAGGACCAAGTTCTTTCGCATACTGAAGCAATGATGAAAATCTGGAAAAATGATGACTATTTCACTAAACAGAGTATGAATGTCTACATTAGTAAACTAAGGAAATACCTCAATAAGGACGAGCTACATAATATTGAAATAAATAATTTACATAGTACTGGATTTATTTTAACCGTTACTCAGTAGAAGCATATCTATCTTTATTTAAGCAAAAATCTATAATCTAAAATTTCACTGGGATTATTCCTTAAATCGCTTAAATAAAACACAAGCATTAACATCACCAAATCCAAAGCTAGCTTTAGCCAGTACATCGAAGTTATATACATATTTTTTTTGTGGTATTCTGTTGCGGTCCACAAGTTTTTGAATTTCAGGATGTAAGTCCTCACAATTTTTGTTTGGCGCTATGAACTGTTCATTTAGCTGAATAGCACTAGCAACACACTCTATAGCACCAGCGGCAGCAAGACAATGGCCTACTAAAGACTTGGTTGAATTTATGTATGGAAAGTATTGACCTCTTCGATTTAAGGCTTCACTCCAATTTTGGATTTCTAAAGTATCTTTACTAGTCGCTGTAAGATGACCATTAATCACATCTACTTCTGTGCTTTTTACATTAGCATTTTCCAATGCTTTAGTAATACATCGTTTTACAGCTTCTGGATTAGGCGCTGTTAAAGTACCGCCATTACGTTGACCTCCGGAATTGACTTCTCCGCCTAAAACTTCAGCATATATTTTAGCTCCTCTTTCTAAGGCACTTTCTAAGGACTCAATAACCAATGCTCCAGCACCACTGCCAGGCACAAAACCAGATGCGGTTTCACTCATTGGGCGAGAACCTTCTTGTGGTGAAGCATTATGCTTGTATGTCATTACGCGCATAGCATCAAATCCTCCCCAAACATACGGGCCATGATCACTACAACTTCCAACTAGCATTCGTTTAGCTTTACCGTTCTGTATTCTATCAAAGCCTATCAGTAAAGCTTCTGTCCCTGTTGTGCATGCTGATGAATTTGTGGTTACCTGATTCCCCAAACCTAGCATTCCACTTAGATATGCACTAACTCCACTAGCCATGCTTTGTAATACCACTGTACTTCCTAAACGTCTTACATTACCTTCGTCTAATTTGTAAATGGCCTCTCGAAACTTTTCAACACCTGAAGTGCCTGTTCCGAAAACAAGTCCTGTATCATAATCTAAATCTGATTTCTCATTGACATCAAAACCTGCATCTTTCCACGCATCAACACCTGCCATACAACCATAAAGAATACCAGAACTATTAAAGCCTCGTAATTGCAGATTTGTAAAGTATTTTGATTTTAATTCGTCTGAAACTTCAGGGATTCCACCAATTTGACATGAGAAATTTAGATCCTTAAGATCTTGATGAAAGCTAATACCAGAGACGCCATCTTTAAGCGCTTTTGTAAAAGCCTCTAATCCCACACCATTTGGCGCTACAACACCAAGACCTGTAATAACTACACGATTCGTCATATTTTCAACATTCCTGAAATTAATCCTCTAGCAACTAGCTCATCTTTACTATTGAACATTTTTACTTTACATTTTAACTTGTTAAACCGAAACACCTCTTTTTCAGATACTACAACTACTTTTTCACCTGGTAAAACAGGTAAGTAAAAATCTATTTGATTTGCTGTTAAAGCTATTTGTGGTTGTTTAGAACTATCTAATTCATTTGCCAATAAATAAATACCTAAACATACTAATCCGATCTGGGCCATACATTCCGTTAAAATAACACCAGGTGTAATTGGGTTATTTTTAAAATGCCCTTTATAAAAAAAGGCCTCTTCATCGAAAGTATAGCTTCCCTTAACACCAGCTTCAGTAATCGTGACAATCTCGTCAACAAAAAGAAACGGAGCTTCATATGGTAATAGTTTAATAATTTTTGAAATTTCCATATTTGCCGTTTAACTGCCTTTTAATTTTTCTCCTTTAGCGGATAATTGAACAATTTTTTTAATTCGGTTTTTTCTAGTCTTATCTGTCTTTGCCAATTTAATCCATCTCAACACAAAACGCTTACTTGAATCGTTTATAGCATCAAAAAAAGCTAGTGCCTCAGGTTGTTCTGACAATTCCTTTTCTAAATCGTCTGGTTTTATGAGCATGTCTACATCATTCATAAAATCCCACATTCCATTCTCTTTTGAAGCCTTAATACTCTTGTAACCAGAAGGTGCCATACGATTTTCTGAAATGAGTTTTTCAGCTCTGTCTTTGTAAGTTTTAGCCCAATGTTGTGCCTTTCGTTTTGAAATTAATTGCATGGTTTTGTAATCATCCAGCTTTCTTTTAATACCATCAATCCAACCAAAGCAAAGTAATTCATCCAATATTTCAGAAGTTGACACATACTTTTCGGGTGTGTCTTTTTTATAGGTAACCAACCAGACACTTTCGGTTTGATTATAATGCGTTGATAACCAATTCCTAAGCTCACGTGATGAGTTAACCTCAACTTTTTCAAAATTGTCAGTTTTAATCATGTTCTCATCTTAAATGTTCACCTCCATCAACAGGAATGATAGTTCCTGTAATCCATGAGGCTTCATCCTTGGTTAATAAATACACAGCATTTGCAACATCTTCTGGTGTCGTGAGACGTTTATGAGGATTCCGTTTTAATGTGTGATTTATAATCTGTTCGTTACCTGGAATCATTCGTAATGATGCAGTATCAGTCACACCAGCTTGTATGCAATTGGCTTTTATGCCGTGTGCGGCAAACTCAAGTGCAATATTTCTTGTAATGGCCTCAAGCGTAACCTTTGCTGCAGAAACAGCAGCATAGTTTTGCCATGCTTTTGTATTGCCTTCGCTCGTAAAACTAATGACACGTGCATCTTGTGCAAAAAGATCAGCATCAAAAATTGACTTAAACCAATCATATAAACTGATGCCCATTGCTTGAATCGTTAGTATAAAATCATCATGTTTAAGTTCATTATTTTCAACAGATACCATGGGTTTTAAATTACCTTTTGCTACACTATGAACCAAGGTTTTTATTTTATTTTCCTCACCAAAAGACAATTTTAAGGTATCAATTATCTCATTCCGCTTTTCAGGTTTAAAGGCATCACTGTTAAATGCCTTGAATTCTACACCTTCTTTCTTAATGATTTCAAATTCTCTTAAAATAGCTTCTTGTTGCATTCTAGGATTACGATGCACAATGCAAATATTAAGACCGTGCTTAGCCAATTTTTTAGCTGTAGCAAGACCTAAACCACTACTTCCACCTAAAATAAGTGCCCAATACTTTTTATTTTCAAACTCTCTCATATTACCATTCTAATAAGATACGTTGTGCGGAAAAACCAGGTCCAAAACTGAGCATTATCCCTTTGTCACCTTTTGGTAAATCTCTATCCATAAATCGTTCTAAAACATAAAGTACTGTAGCGCTACTCATATTACCATATAAGCGTAACACTTCTTTTGTGTCGTCAATGTTTTTACCTAAATCACCAAATAATTCTTCAACAGTTTGTACAATTTTTTTGCCGCCAGGATGAAATACCAAATGGTCAATCTCTGCAATGGTTAAATTATTTTGCTCTAAAAACGGATGAATGATTTTAGGGAAATGATCTGCAATGGTTTGAGGTACAGATTGATCTAGTACCATTTGAAGACCTGTATTACGGAGTTTAAATCCCATCATATGTGCAGCATCGTAAAAATGATGCATAGCTTCATCTAAAATTTCAGGACCTTTTTCATCTTCATAAGACGATAGAATTACACTGGCGCATCCATCACCAAAAATTGCTGCACTCACAATATTAACCATTGAATAATCGTCTAATTGAAATGTAGCTGTTGGTGACTCTACAGCTATTACTGCAGCACGTTTATTGGGGTTGGATTTTAAAAAATTCTTTGCGTATAAAATCCCCGAAACTCCAGCAGCACAACCCATTTCAGTAACCGGTAAGCGCACAATATCTTGTCGCATCTTTAAGCTATTAATTAGAAAGGCGTCTAAAGACGGAATCATAATCCCTGTGCAAGAAACGGTAATAATATAGTCAATATCTGTTGGTTGTAATTTGGCTTTATCTAGGGCTTTAACTAAACTTTGCTCTGCAAGTTTTACACATTCGCGTGCGTAAATATCATTTTTTTCTTCAAAAGATGTCTTTAAAAAAACATCCTCTGCGTCCATAATAGAATACCTTTTATCAACCGCTGCATTTTCAAAGATTTTTAAAACTTTACGCTTAAAACGTTCGTCTTGCCCTTCTAACCAGAGTTCAACATATGGTAAAATATCCTTTGTTTTACGCGTATATTTTGGTAGTTGCTTTGCAACCGATGTAATTCTTACAGCCATTTAAGTTCTTATTA
>CAZFEV010000073.1:0-4598 GCA_964517835.1 uncultured Flavobacteriaceae bacterium
GTTCACCTTTTTTTGCCCCAAATCTACCATGAACTTAACCTACTTATGTTATGGTCTATGCAAGTTATGTCTTATTTGTCGTAATGCATCAATTACTAGATGAAATGCATAAATAAACGGTAAAAAGTTTATTTTTTCGGACAAAACGTTAAACATTGATAATTAGTACGCACGTTCTTTATTGCCTTCATAAAAATTGATGAAGGCTCTGTTAACGACACGATTACCACCATTTGTTGGATAATTACCAGTAAAATACCAATCACCTAAATTTTTCGGACAAGCTTTGTGAAGGTTTTCAACTGGTTGAAATATAATTTTTACTTCGGCTTTTACATTTTCATCACTTAACAATTCAGAAATTTTATCTGAAATCTGTTCGTCCGTGAAAGGATCATAGATTTCCTTGACATAGTTAACGACATTTTTGTCTTTATAATTTATCTGAGTTAAGCATTTTTTATAAACATCTTCAACTATGTGATACTTATCATGGTCTTTTAATAACTCTAAAGCGGCTCTAAAAGCTACTAAACTTTCTAAATTAGCCATATCAATACCATAACAGTCAGGATATCTAATTTGTGGTGCTGAAGAGACAACCACTATTTTCTTTGGATTTAGACGATCCATCATTTTTATGATACTTTTCTTCAAGGTTGTTCCTCTAACTATACTGTCGTCAATGATAACTAAATTATCATTTGGTTTAATAACACCATAGGTTACATCATAAACGTGTGCTACCAAATCATCTCTACTACTATCTTCGGTAATAAAGGTTCTTAGTTTTACATCCTTTATTGCTATTTTTTCAATTCTAGGTCTTTCTGAGAGGATTTCCTCTACTTTTTCAGCAGATAACTCTCTCTGACCTTGAAGAATTGCCTTTGTTTTTTTATGGTTAAGATGTTCTTCAACAGTATCAATCATTCCAAAGAATGATGTTTCTGCCGTATTTGGAATAAAAGAAAACACAGTGTTTTGTGTATCGCTATCAATTGCTTTTAAAACTTTAGGCATTAAAAGCCTACCAAGTTCTTTACGTTCCTCATAGATTTCTGCATCGCTACCTCTAGAAAAGTAGATACGCTCAAAAGAACAAGCTTTACGTTCTAAAGGTTCAAGAATTTGTTTGATCTGAGTTGTTCCATTCTTTTTTGTAATGATGGCATGTCCAGGATCTAACTCAATCACCTCTTCAAAAGGAACGTTAAACACTGTTTGTATAACTGGACGCTCAGAAGCTACTACAACAATTTCTTCATCTTTATAATAGTATGCTGGTCTAATACCTGCAGGATCTCTTAGTACAAAAGAATCTCCATGACCTAATAAACCAGCCATGGCATAACCACCATCCCAATTCTTAGCAGCGCGCTTTAAAATTTTACCAACTTTTAATCGTTCGGCTATTAACGGTGAACATTCACTTTTACTGTAACCTTCTTTTTTAAGATCCTTATAGATTTTTGAAACTGCATCATCTAAGAAATGACCGATTTTTTCCATTACAGTAATCGTATCAGCCTTTTCTTTTGGGTGCTGACCTATTTCAACAAGATTATTAAAGAGCTCATTAACATTGGTCATGTTAAAGTTACCGGCGACAATAAGATTTCTGTGCATCCAATTGTTTTGTCTTAAAAAAGGATGTACACTCTCTACACTGTTTTTACCAAAGGTACCATAACGCACATGTCCAAGAAGTAATTCACCTATATAAGGTATGTTCTTTTTCTGTAGTGCAACATCATCTTTATATTCCGGATGATTTGTCATTTCAGAATTAATACGCTCATTAATTTGAGAAAATATATCTTGAATAGGTTGCTGGGCAATAGAACGCACTCTACTTATATAGCGTTCACCAGGATTAGTATCTAGTTTAATGCTCGCAAAACCAGCACCATCTTGTCCACGATTGTGCTGTTTCTCCATCATTAAATACATTTTGTTTACACCATAGAATGCAGTACCATACTTTTCTTTGTAGTACTCTAAAGGTTTTAAAAGTCTAATAAGTGCTATACCACACTCATGTTTAATCGCGTCACTCATATTAGCAATAAAAAAACGCGCTCCATTTCTGGGCGCGTTTGATTAATTTAATTCTATTTCAAATTGCGTTAGACTCTTAAATTGGTCTAAGCGTTTATATATTTCAGTAGTTGATAAATTTTCAATACGTTGTGTGCCAAATTTCTCCACACAGAATGAGGCTAAAGTAGACCCGTAGATGACTGCTTTTTTCATATTGTCAAATGAGTAATCTTTAGTTTTTGCCAAGTAGCCTGCAAAACCACCAGCAAATGTATCTCCTGCTCCAGTTGGGTCAAAAACTTCTTCTAAGGGTAATGCAGGAGCATAAAAAGCATTGTCATCATGAAAAAGTAGTGCTCCATGTTCTCCTTTTTTGATAACCACATATTCAGGACCCATATCATGAATTTTTCTAGCTGCTACAACCAATGAATATTCTCCAGTTAGCTGTCTTGCTTCCTCATCATTTATGGTAATAACATCAACGTGTTTAATGGTGTTGTGTAATTCATCTAAAGCACAGTCCATCCAAAAGTTCATGGTATCTAAAATAACAAGTTTTGGTTTTTCTGTCATTTGGTTTAAGACACTCATTTGAGTTGATGGATGCAAGTTACCTAACATTACAACTTCAGCATCTCTATAATTTTCAGGTACTTTTGGTTCAAAGTTTTCAAGAACATTAAGCTCAGTAACAAGCGTATCTCTAGAATTCATATCATTATGATAGCGTCCGCTCCAAAAGAAGGTTTTACCATCTTCAATTATTTCTACACCAGAAACATCAATATTCTTATTAGACATTAAGCTTAAGTATTCCTGTGGAAAATCGCCTCCAACAACAGAAACTACTGCAGAGTCAATATTAAAATTTGAAGCAGCAAGGCCTATAAATGTGCCTGCTCCACCAAGAATTTTGTCAGTTTTACCGAATGGTGTTTCAATAGCGTCAAAAGCTACAGTACCAACGATTACCAATTTACCCATTGAATTCAATTTGAATTAAGTCGCAAAAGTACATGATTTTTTTGATTTGAATAGTTAATCTAGGTTAATAAGATGCTCTACTTTCTACCAAAATCTGCAGGTATTTCTCCCCATGCTCGAGTCTCCCATTTCACAATAGTTGTAGTGTACTGATTTGTTTTTAACCACTGCACTGCGCGATCTACTAAATCAAAAACAGGCTTATTCTTTTCGTTACGTTCTAACTTAGAATTACATGCTTTTTTTCTAACCCAACTTATTGCTGTTTTAGAGTCTGTGTAAATAATTCTATCACTATTATGTTGCTTTAAGAAAGCCAATCCGTGTACAATAGCAAGAAATTCACCTATATTATTAGTACCTTCTTCAAAAGGACCTTGGATAAATAGTTGTTTTTTGGTTTTGGTATCCACGCCACGATATTCCATTTTACCAGGATTTCCAGAAGAAGCCGCGTCTACGGCTATAGAGTTGTAATTTGGTTGACCTATTTTTTTTAATTGCTCTTCAGAAAGTTCACTTTTAAAAGTTTTAGATTTTCCTATATAATCTTTCGGACCTTCTTTATAAGCTTTTTTAGCAGCATCAAATGTTGAAAACGACTTGTATTGCGCTCCTTTAAAGTCTTTGATTTGAGCTTTGCAATCATCCCAAGATTCAAAAACACCAGTGTTATGGCCTTTCCAAACGGTATAGTATTTTGTTTTCTTTTTGCTCATTTTGTCATTCCAGCGAAGGCAGGTATCTGATAAATTTGATATGTAGGCATCTCGACTGTACTCGATGTGACAGTAATTATTTTAATAAATCTTCAACCACTTTAGGAAAATGTTCCATTTCTAATTCATGAATTTTAGTAGCCACATCTTCAGCGGTATCATTGCTTGAAACCAAACATTTTGCCTGAAAAATAATTGCACCTTCATCATAATTTTCATTGACATAATGAATTGTAATCCCAGTTTCTGTTTCATTATTGGCAACTACAGCTTCATGAACATGCATACCATACATACCTTTTCCACCAAATTTTGGCAGTAAAGCAGGATGCACGTTTATGACTTTGTTTGGGAATTCATTTAAAATAAATTCAGGAAACTTCCATAGAAAACCAGCCAATACAATAAGGTCTGGATTAGTTGTCTTTAATATATTAAGAACATCATTAGATTTAGAAAATGCGATTCTATTAAATGATAAAGCACTTACTTTAAGTCTTTTACACCTGTCAAGAACTTTGGCATGAGGATTGTTAGTCAATACCTGAATAACAGAGACATTATCATTGTTGTGAAAAAACTTTATTAAATTTTCAGCATTAGATCCACTTCCGGAGGCAAAAATTACAACACGTTTCATATACTTAATATAAATGCACTATTATTCGCAACAAAAGAAAGAATAATAATTTACAATTGGACTTAAAAAATAAAACTGAAACAGAAATTTACAAGTCAAAATGCACATTTTATTGGTAAAAATGTTTTTTAAAATAAAGTTTTTTATTTTTGCCGTCTAATTAAAACTTAAAATTAAAAGATTATGTCAGACATTGCATCAAGAGTAAA
>CAZFEV010000074.1:0-4573 GCA_964517835.1 uncultured Flavobacteriaceae bacterium
TTAATTCGTCTCGTAAAACCCACAATAAAGGGGTGTCTGCATCTGCTGTAACAGTTCGTTTTTGTCCGTTTATGGTAAGTGTATAATTTGGCATAGAAGAAATGATTTTGATTCGATCTGAAAGTTACAAAAAATTACTAGTATTAGAGGAGTTCTAATCTTTTGTACCTCAAGCTTTTTATTAATTTTAACATTCAATTGCTCCATTCATAAAAATAACACCTTATTAGGTAACCTGAGTTACATTTTTTGACTCTTGTTTTACATACATTTGATGTACTATTCATTACTACAATAAATAAACTTCCTATGGATACTGAAATATTAGCTAGAATTCAGTTTGCTTTTACCGTTGCCTTTCATTATATATATCCGCCATTAAGTATTGGTTTAGGATTGCTAATGGTAATTTTTGAAGGGCTTTATTTAAGAACTGGAAAAAAAGAATACGAAGTACTTACACGATTTTGGTTAAAACTATTTGCAATTACTTTTGGAATTGGAGTAGCAACTGGAATCATTATGGAGTTTGAGTTTGGTACCAATTGGTCTGTATATTCAAGATATGTAGGTGATATTTTTGGAAGTGCACTGGCGGCTGAAGGTCTATTTGCCTTTGGTTTGGAAAGTACCTTTTTGGGAATTTTAATTTTCGGATGGAATCGAGTATCACCTAGAGTGCATTTTATATCTACCATAGGAGTTTTTTTCGGATCGATGTTTTCTGCTGTTTGGATTGTGGTAGCCAATAGCTGGCAACAAACACCTGCTGGATATCATATCGTAGGAGAAGGTCTAAACGCGAGAGCAGAAGTTACGGATTTTTGGGCTATGGTTTTTAATCCGTCAAGTGTTGATCGAATCATACACGTTTGGCAGGGAGCCTTCTTAGCAGGTGCTTTTTTAGTGTTGAGTGTTCATGCCTATTACTTGTTAAAAGGGAGGTACGTAGAGGTGTCTAAAAAAGCCTTCAAAATAGCCTTAACAGTTGCCACAATATTTTCTTTAACACAATTAGTATCCGGACACAGTTCGGCAGACGGTGTAGCTGTTAATCAGCCTGCAAAATTAGCAGCTATGGAAGGCCATTACGAGGCATCGGCGCCGGCAGATTTATATCTTTTAGGTTGGGTAAATCAAAAAACAAAAGAAGTCACAGGACTCAAAGTTCCTGGTGGTCTATCTTTTTTAGTCCATCAAGATTTTGACGCAGCTATTACAGGATTAGATGCTTTCCCTGAAGATGAGCAACCGGGTCAAGTGAATGCTGTTTTTCAGTTTTATCACATTATGATTGCCATTGGAATGTTCTTTATTGCACTCACCTTATACGCTAGCTTTTTATGGTGGAAAGGCAAATTATTTGACAAGCGATGGCTATTGAGAATCTTTGCATTTTCGGTAATTTTACCTCAAATCGCTAATCAATCGGGTTGGTTTGCTGCCGAGATGGGAAGACAACCTTGGGTCGTTTACGGTCATCTTAAAACAAGCGAAGCTTTTTCACAAGAGGTCTCTTCAAATCAAATTTTGTTTTCATTAATTTTATTCTTTGTGGTATATGCTATTTTATTTTTATTGTTCTTATACGCCATGCATAAAAAAATAAAACAAGGCCTTTTTGAAGAAGCAAAAAAAGAATTACAACTTACTTAACACTCGCATATGGAAACGTTTTTAGGAATAGATTACCCCACTCTTTGGTATTTAGTAGTAGGCTTGTTATTTTCAGGATATGCCATTTTGGAAGGTTTTGATTATGGAGCGGGTGCCTGGCATTTGTTTTTACGAAAAGACATGAGTAGACGAATTGCAATTAATGCCATTGGTCCGCTTTGGGATGCGAATCAAGTTTGGTTAATCATTGGTGGAGGAGCCTTATTTGCAGGATTTCCCGTAATGTATGCTACTATGCTATCAGCTATGTATATCCCTTTCATGATCTTTTTGATGATGTTGGTTTTACGATCTGCAGCGATTAAGTTTCGAAGTTCCGAACCCATGCAGTGGTGGAGAAAGACTTGGGATATTATTTATTTTGTATCCAATACAGCCATTGCTTTTTTATTGGGTGTGGTTCTAGGAAATGTACTTGTTGGATTTGAAATTGGACCTAATTTCCAATATGAGGGTGGCATCTTTTTCGCATTTCTAAACCCTTATTCTCTAATGGTTGGCTTTACCACCTTATCTATATTTATGACACAAGGTGCGATATTTTTATTATTAAAAACAGAAGGACGTCTTTTTGCGCGCTTAACCTTTTTGTTAAAAAGGGGAATGATTTTCTTTCTTGTTACGTTTGGAATTACCACTTTGTATACACTCATTTTCTTACCAGGTGTTTCCGATAAGTTTAAAGAATACCCTGTCTTTTTTGTTTTACCTATTCTTGCTTTTTTAGCGATTGCGAACATCCCTAGATTGGTTTCTATGAAAAAATATGCCAAAGCCTTAGTGTTTTCCTCGCTAACCATGGCTTTTTTATTGATGTTAGTGGCGTTTCAATTATACCCTGTATTATTGCCTTCCACTATTAATCCAGAGTATAGTGTAACTATATACAACGCTGCATCCTCTCAAAAGTCATTGGGGATTATGCTCACGATAGTATTGATTGGAGCACCGCTTTTAGCATTCTATTTTCTATTCTTGTACCGAACATTTAATGGTAAGGTTAAGTTAGACGATACGAGTTACTAGAAGTTTAAAACATCGCTTCCTGATTCTTTTTCATGTAACCTATGTTACCTTTTAGACTAGTGTAAATAGTTACATTTGAGGAAAATACCTTAAACATTATGTCTAAAATTGTCGTACTAGGAGCAGGAATTGCAGGGCACGTTGCTGCTAGTCACCTACGAAGAAAATTATCCAAAGAACATGAAGTAATCGTTGTTTCGCCAAATAGTAATTATCAATGGGTACCTTCTAATATTTGGGTAGGTATTGGTAGGATGAAACCCAAAGATGTACTTTTTCCATTAGCGCCGTTATACCAAAAGAAAGGCATTACCTATAAACAATCCAAAGTTACGACCTTTCATCCAGAAGGAGATCAAGAAACTGTACAACCGTTTGTAATGACTGAGTATGTTACCGGTGAAGAGAAAGGGAAGGTGGAAAAAGTAACCTATGATTATTTAATCAATGCTACTGGACCTAAATTAAATTTTGAAGCTACCGAAGGATTAGTCCCGGGATCAAATAATGTCTATTCTGTTTGTACTTACGACCATGCAGATCATGCCTGGAAAGCACTTGAAAAGCAGATTACAGAAATGAAAAAAGGCAAGAAGGTTAAGATACTTATTGGCACAGGTCATGCAAAATCTACCTGTCAAGGTGCTGCATTTGAATATATTTTGAATGTAGAGAAGGAGTTAAACAAGTTTAATGTTAGGGATAAGGCCGAAATAACTTGGATTTCTAATGAATATGAGTTGGGAGACTTTGGAATGGATGGGATGTTGTTAAGTTATGGAGGCATCAATATGAAGTCGAAAGACATGGTAGAAATGGTCTTTGAAGACCGAGGTATTAAATGGATTACTGGCGCAGGCGTAACGAAAGTTGAAGAAGGGATTGCACATTACGAAAATTTAGAAGGTGAATATAAATCAGAGACCTTTGATTTTGGCATGCTTATACCTGCATTTTCTGGACATGGATTTCAAGCTTTTGATAAAAATGGAGAAAACATAACAGAAAAATTGTTTAAAGGTTTTATGATCGTCGATGCAGATTATAGCGTAAAACCTTACGAAGAATGGACCGTTCAAGATTGGCCAGAAACCTATCAAAACCCAAGTTATCCGAATATTTTTGCTCCAGGAATTGCTTTTGCACCACCGCATACCATATCGAAACCTAGAAAGAGTAAAAATGGGACTGATATTTTTCCAGCACCGCCAAGAACAGGTATGCCTTCAGGTATTACTGCAAAATTGGTAGCCGATAACATTATTGGTCATATCACAAAAGGAAAACCACTAACAGACCATAAGGGATCAATGGGGAATATGGGTGCTGCTTGTATTGCATCGTCTGGATATGGAATGACACAAGGAAGTGGTGTTAGTATTACTACGTATCCTATTGTTCCTGATTTTGAAAAATATCCCAATTCTCATGGGAGAAAGTTAGGAAGTACGTTCGGTGAAATTGGCTTAGCTGGACACTGGTTAAAGTTATTATTACATTACGCTTTCTTATACAAAGCAAAAATGAAACCTTTTTGGTGGTTAATCCCTGAATAATTAAAAATTTATAAAAGATGGAACGTATTTCAAAAAAACAAAAGCGTAAAATGCAAAATCCAATTTTACAATTTTTTAGACTCATTCATTTGAGTTTGAAAATTATGATGGTAGTTGCTGGGGGGCATGGAGGGACAAGATAAAAAAAACCACTCTTTAAGAGTGGTTTTAATCTTTTTCATAGCATGCTAACTATTTTCCGAACATTAATAATTCACTACAGATTATTTCTGTTGTATAGCGTTTATTTCCTTCTTTGTCTTCCCAGTTTCTGTAAGAAAGTTTTCCTTCTACAGCAATTTCTTGTCCTTTTT
>CAZFEV010000075.1:0-4068 GCA_964517835.1 uncultured Flavobacteriaceae bacterium
CAATAACAAAACAGATGACTTACATAAGTGGTATCGGCCAAATTTGGAATTGCTGTTTATTTACTGAATTATTATTGTACGCTTTGTAACAGCAGTAATTCTAATTTTTGTTAGCCATTAATTGGTAAAGAAAATGCAACAGTAACTCCTTTATCTTGGTTTGGTTTAGCCCATATCTGACCGTTATGTGCTTCAATAACTTTTTTAGATAAAGCAAGCCCGATACCTCTACCACCTGCGGGAGTTTTAGTCTTTGAACTAACAGTAAATGGGTCAAAAACTTCAAATAGTTCATCTTTTGGAATACCTATCCCTTCGTCTTTTACACTAAAGAGAATAGTATTACTTTGTTCTGGTTTTAGCTCAATTATAATTGTCCCCTGTTTACAGTATTGAATAGCATTTACTATAATATTATCGATAGTACGTGAAATGTAGTATTCATCACATAATACAGTTAATTCATCTTCTATTTGTAAATTAAACCATAAGTCATCTTTGTCCTGAATATATAACTTTTTACATAGTTCTAATCTTTCATAAACTAAATCAGTTAAGTTTACTTGAGATTTATTTAACTGATAGTTAATATTATTAAACTTTGATAAATCAATGAGATTATTTACTAAACTGGTTAACCTTTCAGAACTATCAGCAATATTTTTGGTTGCATTACGCCTTTGTTCTTCATTAAATTTATCGTAGTTAGCCCATAAAACTTGGCCGAGGCTAGTAATACCGGTAATTGGTGTGCGTGTTTCATGTTCTAGGTTTCGTAAAAGCTCATTTTTAATTTCGTATAACTTGGTCAGTTCTTTCTTCTGGTCTATTACTTTATGTTCTAAATAATTTGATTTTTGTTCTATTTCTTCTTCATAAGCTTGTTTTGGTCTAAAAAAGAGAATTATTGTCGTACCTACCATTATAAGTGTGTACATGAAAACAAATTGAGGTGAACCAATACTAAGGTTTAAGTGTTCTACTCCACCATAAAATTTATAAAATTGTATACTTAAATAAAAGCCAATCAAAATCATACCTAAAGCAATTTTCCATCCCACTAGAAGAATTGCTATAATCATATTTATAGTAAATACCACAAATTGTAATTGTCCAAAATTATTGACCATTACAAAAAAACCGCTAAAAAAAGTCAACATATAGAATATGGCTATATACCATATAACTTGGGCAACCATTTCTTTAATTTCTTGTTTTATACTAACTGGCCAAATTGGGTACATGGCTAGTAATATTCCAGTAATCATCATAATTTGATAACTAACGAGTATAATATCACCATTATCCTTGAGTAGTTCAACATGGGTTGAATACATGGTAGTAAATGTATAAAATATGCAATATATACCAAATCCCATATAAGTTAATTGATTTGTTGGAGAATATTTTTTACATAATCCAACAAATCTAAATTTTCTAAAAAATTGAGCTACATTATTTATCCTTACCAATTTATTGAATCCTTTTGCATTTCGATAGTTTGGAAGTTTTATTGCTGTCCAACCTCCAGTTTGTTTTAGTAAATAATGACTACCAAATAAGAAGATTAAATTGGCTAACATGCCAAATACAATACAATCTGTTTCTATGTTCAAAATATTCCATATAATTACAGTTATTAAACCTGCTCCCATTCCTATAAGAACAGATTTTGTAGTAGTACGAAAACCCAAGATAGTTAACATACATGGAACTGTTGCAACTGGCATGTAAAAGCTATTAGCAGCAAGAACAACACTTAAAAGATCATTTTTTGATAAAGCTAAAACCATTGCTCCAATACCAAGGCATAAAGCAAATAAACGAGACATTAATAATTCTCTTTTAAAGCCTATATTAAAGACTTTACAAATATCATTACCGAAAAAAACAGCTGCTGCATTCATATCGGTATCTGCACATGACATGGTCATTGCAATTATACCTATCATAAATAGTCCTTTCAAACCTGGATAGGTATAATTATCTATTATATAGCTAAGTAATTGATTAGGATCTAAATCAGGGTTTAAATTGAACATTAAAAATGGAATCCATGATTCCACTAATTTTATAAAAATTAATATTAAGCCTGCAATTAGAAAAGCTTTTTGTACTTGTTGAATATTACGTCCTATAGATATCCTTTGAAATTCGATTTGACCCATCTGAGGTATAGAAAAGTAAAGTATCAAGGGTATTATTTGTAAAAATTTAGGATTTTCAAAGCTTAACAGCTCTTTATAATTAAATAGTGGATTTTCTAATGCTGTCTGAAAATTAAAACCATCATAGTAAACCTGTTGCCAAATAAGTATACCTACCAAGGGTAGAGCAAAACCAAAAGTAATAAACTGTAAAATATCCGTAAAGGTAACTGATCTAATTCCCCCAAAAGCAGAGTATAAAGTTATTATAGTACCTGCTATAACAATAGCTATAATACCGTCTAATCCTAAAAAATAAGTAAATATACTACCAAACACCTTAAATTGTACTGCTATGCCGCCTATAGAAGCTATTATTCCCCCTAAAGCAACAATTGCTCTAGTATATGGCCCGTAAATATTTCCGATAACCTCAGCAATAGATGAAATACCTAAGAAATTTTGCATTCTAGGAACAAATATAAGAGCAATAATTGCAAGAGATGCAACCATTCCAAGAGACGCAATAAAATACAATAATCCATCAGAATAAGTTTTGGATAAAGTGATAAAGAAACCGCTACCACTAACCCAACTTGCTACTATTGTAGAAACAATAGCACCAGTAGCAAAGTTTCTTCCTCCTAGGGCATAATCTTTTATAGTTTTTACTCCACGGCCATATCTTAAACCCACTATAAGATTAACTGCTAAAAAGGCTAAAAAAATGGCTATATCGATATCAAATTCCATGTCTCAGCTTTGAAATTGTTTTAGTTAAATTATTAGTTAAAAATGGAATCATGAGAAAAGACAAATTTATACTTAAAACTAAATTCTACTTTTTAGCTTTGCTATTTCTTCTAGACTTAAACCCGTTACAGAAGAAATAAGTTTATTGTCCAGCTTCTGTTTCAGCATATTAATTGCTGTTTTCTCAATACCTTTCTCAATACCTTTCTCAATACCTCTAGCTTCACCAATGGAGATGCCTTCAGCTAAAGCTTTCTCCGCAGTTTTTTTCAGTGTATTGGCTTCTATTCTTAGCCATTTGAGATGATCTTCGTAAAGTTCCCTTTCCTCTTCGCTAAAGTTCAGGACATCCAATACCTTTAGGGCTTTTTTAAGTTCTTCGTTATCCAATTCTTTTGGTAACCTGTCGGCTTTTAGTAAATCATGCCTTGTTAAGAAAGCAACCCACATATCAAGGGCGTTTCTGGTCTTGGCAACTATATCCTGTAATTCCTCGCTTGAATCACCGGTAAATTTATTTAGCTCTATAGTATGTAGTTCCAAATCCTTAAAATAGGCAAACCCATTCTCTTTTTCCGTAATATGAAAAACATTATGATAATTTTGTGCTTGTGGAATAGAAGTAAAATTTAGAATGTGAATACCAATAGCTTTAGATAGGGTAGAATAATCCTGTGCCGTTTTTAGCTGCTCAGTATATAACTTTGCCCAGTAGTATAGGGCTCGTTTATCATAATCAGCCTCATCACTAATTTGAATCTCAATATTAAATCTTTTGCCGTCAACGCCTTTGGCTTTAATATCGAGTATTGATAACTTATCCTGTTTAAAGTTCTGGAAATTATAAGGATTTAGCAAAATAACATCTGATACCTGATCATCTTTACCAACAATTGAATTTATCAAGGAAACAAGCAAATCCTTGTTTTCCTCTACTCCAAATAGTTTTTTAAAACAAATGTCGACTCGAGGTGATATTTTTTCCATAATGATTGCTAGAATTTATTCGCTTTACTATATCATAATGTGTGATAATATACAAAGATACTTATTACGACAGCTTTAATGCCTATTAGATTTTTGTTGAAAATTCTTTTATATTCGAAATAGTTACAGCAATTCCAAATTTGGCCGATACCACTTATGTAAGCCATCTGTTTTGTTATTG
>CAZFEV010000076.1:0-3478 GCA_964517835.1 uncultured Flavobacteriaceae bacterium
CAACACACAAGAAAATTTTCACTGTGTTACGTTCACCTCACGTTAATAAGAAGTCTAGAGAACAATTTCAATTAAGCTCTTACAAGAGATTATTAGATATTTACTCGTCTTCTTCTAAAACAATTGACGCTTTAATGAAGCTTGAGTTACCAAGTGGCGTTGAGGTTGAGATAAAAGTCTAATAGACTTTTATTGAAATCCCGAACTTGTTTCGGGATCTCAGGTGAAAAAAGACCCTGAAATAAATTCAGGGCATGCATGTCCGGAGCTGCGAGCAAAGGAAAAACGGTAAAAATACAATTCAAGGCTGAAACGTATTTTCAGCCTTGAATTTTAAATAGAATAATAATTAATAATAAATAAATATGTCTGGGTTAATTGGAAAAAAAATCGGTATGACCAGCATCTTTGATGAAAATGGAAAAAACATTCCATGTACAGTAATCGAAGCAGGACCATGTATCGTTACCCAAGTCAGAACTGAAGAAGTGGATGGTTACAATGCACTTCAATTAGGTTTCGATGACGCGACAGAAAAAAGCGCTACTAAAGCTGACATTGGTCATGCAAAAAAAGCGGGTACTTCTGTAAAACGCAAAGTCGTAGAATTTAAAGGTTTTGATGCGGAGTACAAATTAGGTGATGCTATTACAGTAGAGCAATTTATCGAAGGTGAGTTTGTGGATGTTTCCGGAACTTCAAAAGGTAAAGGTTTTCAAGGTGTAGTAAAACGTCACAATTTCGGAGGTGTAGGTCAAGCAACGCATGGTCAGCACAACCGTTTAAGAGCTCCAGGTTCTATTGGTGCAGCTTCTTATCCTGCGAGAGTATTCAAAGGAATGAAGATGGCCGGAAGAATGGGTGGTGAAACAGTTAAAGTTCAAAATTTAAGAGTTTATAAAGTAGTTCCAGAAAAGAACTTACTTGTGGTAAAAGGATGTGTTCCTGGTCACAAAAACTCTTATGTAATTATTGAGAAGTAATGAAAGTAGCAGTTTTAGATATTAACGGAAAAGATACGGGTAGAAAAGCTGAGCTTTCTAAAGACGTATTCGCTATAGAGCCTAATAATCACGCTGTCTATTTAGATGTTAAGCAATACTTAGCAAACCAAAGACAGGGAACACATAAGGCTAAAGAAAGAGCAGAAATTGCTGGTAGTACACGTAAGATTAAGAAACAAAAAGGAACAGGTACAGCTCGTGCAGGTTCTATTAAGTCTGGTGTATTTAAAGGTGGTGGTCGTATGTTTGGTCCTAGACCAAGAAATTACGGTTTTAAATTAAACAAAAACGTAAAGCGATTAGCACGTAAATCTGCATTAAGTATTAAAGCAAATGATAAATCAATTATGGTGTTGGAAGACTTCAATTTTGAAGCTCCAAAAACTAAAAGCTTTATCAATGTTTTAAAGGCATTAGAGGTTGAAAACAAAAAATCTCTTATTGTGTTGGGTGACTCAAATAATAATGTATATTTGTCATCACGCAATTTTAAAGGTTCTGAGGTTGTAACATCTTCAGAATTAAGCACTTATAAAATAATGAATGCGAATAAAGTCATTCTTTTAGAAGGTGCATTAGAAGGAATTGAATCGAATTTAAGTAAATAGAACACAGATGAGTATCTTAATAAAACCTATCATCACAGAGAAGGCAACCATGCAAAGTGAGTTGTTAAATGCGTATGCATTTGAGGTGAATACAAAGGCGAACAAGGTAGAAATCAAAAAAGCGGTTGAAGCTGCTTATGGTGTTTCTGTAGAAAAAGTTCGTACAATAAATGTCCGTCCAGATAGAAGTACTAAGTATACAAAAACTGGTATTCAACATGGTAAAACAAATGCTGTTAAAAAGGCAATTGTACAACTGGCGGAAGGTGAAACAATAGATTTATACGCTAACATGTAATTAGACTTATGTCAGTAAGAAAATTAAAACCGATCACATCAGCTCAGCGTTTTAGAGTAGTAAATGGATTTGACGCCATTACTACTGATAAGCCGGAGAAAAGCTTGCTTGCTCCGAAAAAAAGAACTGGTGGTAGAAACAGTCAAGGAAAAATGACTATGCGCTACAAAGGTGGTGGTCATAAGAAGAAGTATCGTATTATTGATTTTAAACGTAACAAAACTGGTATTCCAGCAGAAGTTAAGACAATCGAATATGATCCAAACAGAACAGCATTTATTGCTTTGCTAAATTACCAAGATGGTGAGAAGCGTTACGTTATCGCTCAAAATGGTTTACAGGTAGGGCAAAAAATTGTATCTGGTGAAAAAGGTATCGCTCCAGAAATTGGAAATGCAATGCCACTAAGTGAAATACCTTTAGGTACTATTATTTCTTGTATTGAGTTGCGTCCTGGTCAAGGTGCTGTTATGGCACGTAGTGCTGGTGCGTTTGCTCAGTTAATGGCTAGAGACGGTAAGTTTGCTACCATTAAATTACCATCTGGTGAAACTAGATTGGTATTGGCAACGTGTATGGCTACAATAGGTGTTATTTCTAACTCAGATCATCAATTGTTAGTATCTGGTAAAGCAGGTAGATCAAGATGGTTAGGAAGACGTCCTCGTACAAGACCAGTAGTAATGAATCCGGTTGATCATCCAATGGGTGGTGGTGAAGGTAAATCTTCAGGTGGACACCCAAGGTCTAGAAACGGTATTCCTGCTAAGGGTTATAGAACGCGTTCTAAGACGAAAGCGAGTAATAAGTATATTGTAGAACGTAGAAAGAAATAATTAAGATAGTATGGCACGTTCATTAAAAAAAGGACCTTATATCCATTATAAATTAGAAAAGAAAGTTGCAGAAAATGTAGCTTCAAACAAAAAAACGGTAATTAAAACTTGGTCTAGAGCATCAATGATTTCTCCAGATTTCGTTGGGCAAACTATAGCGGTTCACAACGGTCGTCAATTTGTTCCGGTATATGTTACTGAAAATATGGTAGGTCACAAATTAGGAGAATTTTCACCAACACGATCGTTTAGAGGTCATGCAGGTGCTAAGAATAAAGGTAAAAAATAAGAATCATGGGAAGTCGTAAAAAACAAATGGCGGAAGCTATTAAGGCGGAGAAAAAGCAAGTTGCTTTTGCTAAGCTAAATAACTGTCCAACATCTCCAAGAAAAATGCGTTTAGTAGCGGATTTAGTAAGAGGTGAAAAGGCTGATAAAGCGCTTCAGATTCTTAGATTTAGTCCTAAGGAAGCGTCTCGTCGTTTAGAAAAACTTGTAATGTCTGCAATAGCAAACTGGCAAGCTAAAAACGAAGATGCAGACGTTGAAGAAGCAAAGCTTTATATCAAAGAGATAAGAGTAGATGGTGGATCTATGTTAAAAAGATTACGTCCTGCTCCTCAAGGTAGAGCGCACAGAATTAGAAAAAGATCTAATCACGTTACCGTGGTTGTAGATGCATTAAATAAAACACAAAGCTAAGATAGAGATATGGGACAAAAGACAAATCCA
>CAZFEV010000077.1:0-3269 GCA_964517835.1 uncultured Flavobacteriaceae bacterium
CTTGGGGAGCCATTGGTGCTGCAATGGATTGTTATGATACTGCTTTAAGATATAGCAAAGAACGTATACAATTTGGTAAGCCTATTGGGCAATTTCAACTTCAACAAAAGAAGTTGGCTGAAATGATTACCGAAATCACTAAAGCACAATTATTAGCTTGGAGGCTTGGAGTAATGCGAGAAAACGGTACAGCAACCTCAGCGCAAATCTCTATGGCAAAACGCAATAATGTAGATATGGCAATTAATATTGCTAGAGAAGCAAGACAAATGCTTGGTGGTATGGGAATTACTGGCGAGTACAGCATAATGCGCCACTCAATGAACCTTGAAAGTGTGATTACTTATGAAGGTACACATGATATTCATTTGTTGATTACTGGTTTAGATATTACTGGCTTGAATGCTTTTAAATAACTATATTAAGTGATTTCAATCACTAAAGAAAGCAGCTCATTCTGAGCTGCTTTTTTGTTTCATTTATTTGTATCTTTATCTGTATGAAAAAGAAGCTTTTACTACTCATTGTGGTACTTGGACTTATTGGTTGTAACTCTGATGATGAAACAACACCAAGAATACCACAAGTCTATAGTTTGTTATCTCTTGGCGATAGTTATACGATTGGCCAAAGTGTTTGTGAGACTTGTCGTTTCCCAGAACAATTAAAAGATAGCTTAATTCAAACTTTTCCTGAAGAAGATAGTTTTAATCTTCAAGTTATTGCACAGACTGGTTGGAAAACCACTGATCTTATTAATGCTATTGCAAATGAAAATCCTCCAAATACTTTTGATCTGGTGACTTTACTTATCGGCGTCAATAATCAATATCAAAACAGACCCTTTTCCTTATATGAAGAAGAATTCCCGATACTTGCTAACAAAGCAATTGAGTTAGCCCAAAACAATGCAAATAATGTCATTGTGGTCTCTATACCAGACTATGCATTTACACCTTTTGGTCAAGGTTTTGGGTTCTCACCTACAACATCTGAAGAGATTGACCAATACAATACTTTTGCAGAAAACTACTGCATTGCCAATGGTATTACTTATATAAACATCACGGACGTCACACGTCAAGGTTTAGTTAATACAGATTTGGTTGCTGCTGATGGTTTGCATCCTTCGGAATTGGCTTATTCACTTTTTGTAGAACGTATACTACCAGAAGCTATTAATAAATTACAATAATGTTTTACTATTTTAGTACAAACATTATTTATGTCTTCAAAACGTAGATTAGACCGCGCTTTTAAAAACGCAGAAGTTTTTCCTTTTGACAACTCGAGTAAGTATATTTTATTCAGCGATTGTCATCGTGGCGATAATAGCTTTGCAGATGATTTTGCAAATAACAGAAATATCTACTTTCACGCATTAAGTCATTATTTTAAAGAAGGCTTTAGCTACTGCGAACTTGGTGATGGTGATGAATTGTGGGAAAATCTCTCTTTCAATTCAATCTTAAACGCACATAAAAACGTGTATTTACTCATGAAACAATTTCATGATGAAGGCCGTTTACATCTTATTTGGGGAAATCATGATATGGTATACCGTAATCCAAAATATGTTGAAAAACATTTATCAATGTACTTTGATCCGAAAGTTGGAGAAGATGTAGAATTGTTTTGCGACTTAAAGTATCACGAAGGAATCGTTTTAAAGCATTCTGAAACCGGACAAGAACTTTTTTTGCTACATGGTCATCAAGCTGATTGGTGGAATTATATATTTTGGAAATGGAGTAGATTTCTTGTTCGTATTCTTTGGAAACCATTGAATGTTATGGGCATTGCAGATCCAACAAGCCCAGCGAAAAACTACAAAGAATTAATTAAGGTAGAACGAAGAACCAAAAAATGGATTACTGAAAATAAAAACCTCATCACCATTGCTGGTCACACCCATAGACCACGTTTTCCTGAACCTGGCGACATCGCATTTTTTAATGATGGCAGCTGCGTGCATCCAAGAAGTATTACTGGTCTAGAAATTGAAAACGGAAAAATATCATTAATAAAATGGCAGATTAACACCACTGATGACGGAACTTTAAAAATTGAAAGAGTATTACTTGAAGGACCAACTCCTTTGTTGGATTATAAGACTGAATAAACCGTCATTGCGAATGGAATGAAGCAATCTGAATATAATAAGAAGATTACTTCGTCACTACATTCCTCATAATGACACTGTAATTTTTAATATTATTTCTCTGATTGACTTTAGTTATGGTAATTAATGATGAGATTCTTGTTTAAAAGACACTTCGAGAACACTTCGATGCTTCGACTACGCTCAGCACAGGCTTACTCAGTGTGACATATTTGATTACAAAGTCTTTCATTCTTTCACAAACATAAAACAACTGTCATTGCGAAACTTTTGAAAAAAGTTGTGGCAATCTCAATACAAATAGATTACTTCGTCATTACATTCCTCGTAATGACATTACGATTCTGGAGCCAACTCAACTTCCAAGCCTTCCATTTCTGGTGTCATTTGAATTTGACATCCTAAACGTGAGTTATCTTTAACATAAAATGCCTCAGAAAGCATTGCCTCTTCATCATCTTGCATTTCTGGTAATTCAGTATCGCTAATTACATAACATTGACAAGAAGCACACATCGCCATTCCACCACAAACACCAATGGTACCTTCTGGAGCCAATTCGTACGAACGAACTACTTCCATAAGATTCATAGCCATATCAGTTGGTGCTTGCACCTTATGTGTTACTCCATCTCGGTCTGTTATAGTTATGTTTATGTCTTGTTCCATATGTTTTAGTTATTAGTGATAAGTACAAAGTAATAAGTAGTAACTAATATAAAAATTAAGGGTTTTTTAAAAATAGAATTACTCTTTGTTGAATAAACGTATAAAGACCCTTCGACTGTTTCGCAGTGTGTTTTCAATCAAAATATATTTTGATTTCTACCAATGCTCAAGGTGATAAATCAGATTTTATTCAATCGCTTTTACTACGGCTTTTGGCGCTTCTTTACGTGTACCATCAAAACCATCTACTCCAGCTACAGTTGTGTATTTAAGAACATAACGTTTTCCGGGATTTATAATTTGATATGCGGCTTGACACATTAAAGTTGCCTCATGAAAACCACAAAGAATCAACTTCAATTTACCAGGATATGTATTACCATCACCAATAGCAAAAATACCAGGTATATTAGTTTGATAATCTAAAGCATTATTAACCTTTATAGCATTTTTCTCTATCTCTAATCCCCAATTTGCA
>CAZFEV010000078.1:0-3235 GCA_964517835.1 uncultured Flavobacteriaceae bacterium
GGAACACGTCTTTGTAAAGGCATTTGACCACCTTCAAATCCTAATTTCTTAGAATAACCAGAACGTGACTTAGCACCTTTGTGTCCTCTACGTGCAGTACCTCCTTTACCAGATCCCTGGCCACGTCCAACACGCTTTCCTTGATTTTTTACTGAACCTTCTGCAGGTTTTAGATTACTTAAATCCATTTTTAAGTGTATATTTTTAAGCTTCTTCTACAGAAACTAAGTGTTCAACTTTTTTTACCATACCAAGGATATTTGGTGTGGCGTCGTGCTCTACAACTTGACCAATCTTTTTTAAGCCTAAAGCTTCTAATGTTAGCTTTTGTCTTTTAGTACGATTGATTGCACTTTTTACTTTAGTTACTTTAATCTTTGCCATCTTGTCCTAGATTATCCTTTAAATACTTTTTCAAGTGAAATTCCACGCTCTTTAGCTACAGCTTTAGCATCCCTTAATTGTAATAAAGCATCGAAAGTTGCTTTTACTACATTATGAGGGTTAGAAGATCCTTGAGACTTCGATAATACATCATGTATACCAACAGCTTCAAGTACTGTTCTTACAGCACCACCAGCGATAACTCCTGTACCAGGTGCAGCTGGGATAATGTTTACTCTAGCTCCGCCATATTTACCTTTTTGCTCGTGTGGCAATGTTCCTTTGATGATAGGAATTCTTACTAAGTTTTTCTTAGCATCTTCTACAGCTTTAGCAATTGCAGTAGCAACATCTTTAGATTTACCCAATCCATGTCCTACAACTCCTGCTTCGTCACCTACAACAACAATAGCAGAAAAGCCAAATGCTCTACCACCTTTTGTTACTTTAGTTACACGCTGTACACCAACTAAGCGATCTTTTAATTCTAATCCGCCTGGCTTTACTAATTCTGCGTTTTTATATTTTTGATACATAATGTCTTAAAATTTAAGTCCTGCTTCTCTAGCACCTTCTGCTAATGATTTTACTCTTCCGTGATATAAGTAACCACCTCTATCAAAAGAAATAGTTTCAACACCAGCTTTCATAGCCTTTTCTGCAACAGCCTTACCAACTAAAGCCGCAACTTCAGTTTTGTTTCCTTTAGACTTTGCAATATCCTTATCTCTTGAAGATGCAGCAGCTAAAGTTTCACCAGTTACATCATTCACGATTTGAGCATAAATTTCTTTATTACTTCTAAAAACAGCCAATCTTGGTCTTGTTTCAGTACCAGATACTACCTTACGGATTCTGTTTTTTATTCTTGTTCTTCTTTCGTTCTTTGTCAATGCCATAACTTAATTATTAAGCTGATTTACCTGCTTTTCTTCTAATTTCTTCACCGACAAACTTGATACCTTTTCCTTTGTAAGGTTCTGGCTTACGGAAACCGCGAATCTTCGCAGCGACTTGACCAACTAATTGCTTATCGTGAGATGTTAATTTAACGATTGGGTTTTTTCCTTTCTCGGAAACGGTCTCTACTTTTACCTCTGGCGCAATGTCCATAACAATATTGTGAGAGAAACCAATTGCTAAATCTAATTTTTGTCCTTGGTTTGATGCTCTGTAACCTACACCAACTAATTCTAGTTCTTTGGTCCAGCCTTTAGAAACACCTTCTATCATGTTAGCAATTAACGCTCTGTATAGACCATGCTTTGCTCTGTGATCTTTTTTCTCAGAAGGACGAGACAATGTCACCGTACCGTCTTCTAATTTTATTTCAACATCTGAAAACTCTTGGGTTAATTCACCTAATTTACCTTTAGCGGTAATTACGTTGTCCTTAATCTCAAGTGTTACACCTTCAGGAACTGTTATTGGGTTTTTACCTATTCTTGACATAATTTCCTGTTTTTAGTATACGTAACATAATACTTCGCCACCAACGTTTTCTCTTTGCGCTTGCTTACCTGTCATCACTCCGTGAGACGTAGAAACAATTGCAATACCTAAACCATTTAAGATTCTTGGCATTTCGTTAGCACCTGCATATTTACGTAAACCTGGTTTACTGATTCTTTGAATTTTTTTGATGACAGACTCCTTAGTGTCCTTGTTATACTTTAAGGCAATTTTAATGGTACCTTGTGCAGTAG
Organism: uncultured Flavobacteriaceae bacterium; assembly: GCA_964517835.1. GTDB lineage: Bacteria > Bacteroidota > Bacteroidia > Flavobacteriales > Flavobacteriaceae > Winogradskyella. The sequence goes on from CAZFEV010000078.1 coordinate 2,091, forward strand.
ATTTGTCATCAAACTTGTAACTTAAAATATAGCCTTGATCGAACAATATTTTAGTCATTTCTTTTTTTAAGTTAGATGCAGGAATCTCAACCACTCTGTGGTTTGCTTTCACAGCATTTCTAACTCGCGTTAAATAATCCGCTATTGGATCTGTGTACATAGTTTTTAGTTTTGGAAAATGGTTTTCGAAACTCTCGAACCTAAATCCCGATTATACAATAATTATATTGTTAATAGTACAGAAGCTAATTCGCTTCCTTATTTACCAACTTGCTTTTTTTACACCAGGAATTAATCCTTTGTTAGCCATTTCTCTAAACATTACACGAGAAATACCAAACTGTCTCATATAACCTTTTGGTCTTCCTGTAAGCTTACAACGGTTGTGCATACGTATAGGTGAAGCATTTTTTGGAAGCTTTTGCAATGCTTCGTAATCTCCAGCTTCTTTTAAAGCTTTACGTTTCTCAGCATATTTAGCAACCATTTTTGCACGCTTTACCTCACGAGCTTTCATTGATTCTTTAGCCATAATTAATTCTTTTTAAATGGTAATCCTAATTCTGTTAATAGTGACTTTGCTTCTTTATCAGTATTGGCAGTTGTCACAAATGTAATATCCATACCATTGATTTTATTGATCTTATCAATATCAATCTCTGGGAAAATAATCTGTTCTGTTACACCTAAGTTGTAATTTCCACGACCATCAAAGCCAGTGGCCTTGATACCGTTAAAATCTCTAACTCGTGGTAAAGCTGAAGTTACCAAACGATCTAAGAACTCATACATTTGCTCTCCTCTTAAAGTCACTTTAGCACCAATTGGCATACCTTTACGTAACTTAAAAGATGCAACATCTTTTTTAGAGATCGTAGCAACGGCCTTTTGTCCTGTGATCTTAGTTAATTCGTCTACAGCGTGATCTATTAACTTTTTATCTGCAACAGCAGCACCAACACCTCTAGATAAAACTATCTTTTCGAGCTTAGGCACTTGCATTACATTTTTATATCCAAATTCTTCTGTAAGAGCAGGAATTACTTTATCCTTATACTCTTGTTTTAATCTTGCAACGTAAGCCATAATTAAATTACTTCATTAGATTTTTTAGAAAATCTTACTTTATTGTCGCCATCCATTCT
>CAZFEV010000079.1:0-3195 GCA_964517835.1 uncultured Flavobacteriaceae bacterium
TAATGTAGAAATACCTTCAGATTTATTTGGTAATGGTGATGGCTTTATTAAAGCTGGTTTAAGGGCTAGACTTAAAAGTAAAATAAGAGATAATGACTTCTCTGAATTTGAGCCATTATCTGCTGATGCAGGAAATTTTGACTTCGGTACGATGCCTCTAACAAACCAAACAGATGCTGATTATCTAGCTGGCGGACAATACGTTGCAGGTAATTATGTGTCGCCAGAGCACTTAGGTCAATTAAACCTTAGTAATTCTGCGTTATTTGAAGAAACTTCATTACCTGAAGAGTTCTTGTCTCAAAATTTTGATGTTACGGAAGATGTTTTTGCTGGTTATATCATGGCAGATCAAAAATTATCTGATAAGTTGTCTGTTTTAGCAGGTGTTAGAATTGAGAATACTTCAATAGAAACTGAAGGAAATATTGTGAGCTTTGATGATGATGGTGATTTTGATCCGGCAGCTTCATCTCTAACAAAAGATGATAACTCATATACTAACATATTACCAAGTATTCATTTTAAATATGACCTAAGTAGAAAAGCAGTTTTAAGATTGGCTTGGACAAATACATTAGCTAGACCAGATTATTCAGATTTGGTGCCATTCAGAAATATAATTAATGAAGATGAGGAGATTGAGTTAGGTAATCCAGGTTTAGAAGCAACAACAGCTATGAACTTCGATTTAATGGCTGAGTATTACTTTGATAATGTTGGTATTATTTCTGGTGGTGTATTCTATAAAGACATTCAAGATTTTATTTATGTGTCTCAAACTATTGCGACAGATAATAATGATTTAGGACCTGGTACTACAGGTTATAACGTTTTTCAACCTTTAAATGGTGATGCCGCAGAGGTATTTGGATTTGAAGTGTCATTCCAACGTCAGTTAGATTTCTTACCAGGATTTGCTAAGAACTTCAATATATATTTAAACTATACATATTTAGATTCGAGTACAGAGGGAGTTGCAGATCAGGCCGGAGACTTAAGAGATGGTTTAGGTCTGCCTGGTACAGCGCCAAATATGTTTAATGGGTCGTTAGCATATACAGATAAGAAGTTCAATATTCGTTTATCTGCCAACTATTCTGATTATTATGTTGATGAGATTGGAGGAAATGCTTTCACAGATCGTTATTATGACGAGCAGTTTTTCTTAGATTTTAATTTAAATTATGCAATTAATGACAATTTGAGAATATATGCTGATGTAAATAATATTACAGATCAGCCGCTTCGTTATTTTCAAGGTGTAAGAAATAGAACTATGCAAGCTGAGTATTACGGAACACGTGTAACTTTTGGATTAAAGTATGATTTATTTAAAAGAAAGTAAGGCCTGTTTTTTATTAGTATTAGTGTTATTTGTTTTGGGTTGCAAGAAAAATAACTTGCCAGTAATTGAACCTACTTTAATAACCGAAAAAACACCGCATGATACTGACGACCCCGCAATTTGGATAAACAAAGAAAATCCCTCAGAAAGTATCGTTTTTGGTACCGATAAAAATGAATTGAATGGTGGCGTCTATGCCTTTGATTTAGATGGCGAGATAATAGAAGGGAAATCTATTACAGGATTAAGTTATCCTAACAATGTTGATGTGTCTTATGGTTTTAAATTGAATGACTCTACAACGACCGATGTGATAGTCTTTACAGAACGAGAAAAACATCAGATAAGACTATATTCAATTCCTGATATGAAACCATTAGATAATGGTGGGTTTCCTGTGTTTGTTAATGCGTCGGAAATAGATAAAAAGCGTCCAATGGGTGTTGCATGCTATTCTGATGGTGATAGTACATATGCTATAGTTAGCAGAAAGAGTGGTCCAACATCCAATTATTTACATCAATATCAATTTGTTTCTGATAGCACTGGAATTCGTTCTGAATTGGTAAGAGAATTTGGGGATTTCAGTGGAAAGAAGGAAATAGAGGCAATAGCTGTAGATAATGAATTAGGATTTGTGTATTATTCTGATGAGATGAATTGTATACATAAATATTATGCTGACCCATCAAAAGGGAATAAGGAACTAACATGTTTTGGAGCCAATATTTTTGAAAGAGATATTGAGGGTATCGCAATTGTTAAGAATGAAGACAAAGGATTTTTAGTGGTTTCAAATCAACAAGCACATTCGTTTTCAGTTTTTGATAGAAATACTAATGACTTTGTAAAGGAAATCAATCTTGGAACAGTTGAAACAGACGGTTGTGATGTTACAACAGTATCTCTTGGTAACAAATTTTCTAACGGTTTGTTTGTAGCCATGAATGATAGTAAAGAATTCTATTTCTACGATTTAAAAAATCTAAATCTATCTATAGATTAAACATCATGTTTTTAGGTTAAAAATTGATGAATGAAACCCTTTCTTTTATTAGGAAGGGTTTTTATTTAGGATGTCATCTATAATCTTTAAATGATGCTTAGTGTGCACTTCTACAAATCTTATACTTTGTTTTTTTGATAGCGACCCAAAATAAGGATGTGTAAATATAGCGCTTTCAGCAATCTGATGTAATTGATTAGCTTTTGTCTTTGCCTCATCAAGTTGCTTTTCTATGTCAACTAAAAGAATGTGTTCTGGTGGTCGTACAACTTTTGGTGCAGTGCCTTTTCCTCTAGGGATAAAACCAAAGAACAAAAACAATCGACCAAATAATTTAAGAGGTTTTTTATCAGGATTCGGATTCTTCTCTAAAACACCTAATATGCCATTTACAACTTTTAGGCTATGGTCTAGATGCCAACCAATTGAAGATTTTGAAACTTTAGAATTCTGAACTTCAAAATTAGGGATATGTTTTTCAATTTCGGATAATAACTCTTGAAGCTTATCTAGTTGTTTCATGGTTTTGATGGTTAATGACTAAAAGTAACAAAAAAACCCAAGCAGTAATGCTTGGGTCTTGGAATTTAGTTTTTATTATTTATTAATAACGGTAATGCTCAGGTTTATATGGACCTTCAACCGTTACACCAATATATTCTGCTTGGTCTGCTTTTAATTCTGTAAGCTCAACACCAATTTTTTCTAAATGTAGTTTCGCTACTTTTTCATCTAAATGCTTTGGCAGCATATACACTTCGTTTTTGTATGCTTCGCTGTTATTCCAAAGTTCTATTTGAGCCAACGTTTGGTTTGTAAACGAGTTACTCATTACAAAACT
>CAZFEV010000080.1:0-2674 GCA_964517835.1 uncultured Flavobacteriaceae bacterium
TTTATATTAATCCCTTTATTATATTTTATTGTACTACTTATTACAATTAGTATTATATATGACTATCGGTAGAATAACTGGTAATTTATTTCTTTTGATAGTATGCCTCTCAAGTAATAATAAGGAGTATTTAAGTAGTCTTAATGCTATCCAATAATCAGAGTAAGACTGGTGTTCTATAAGCGTGTATATAAAAGCATCATATTTTTTATCTTCGGCCTTATTGTGAATTTGTACCGAAAATACCATATCACTAAGTTTTGTTTTGAGCGATTCTTCAACAAAACTTTCTTTTTCAGGTTTAAGGGTAGTTAAGTCAATTAGCTGTTTATATTCTTCAGGTAAATACTCTTCTAGAAACTCCCGAGCTAAACTGGGATTCTCCATAGCTTTTTTTATAAGAATATCATGATTTGTTTTGTTAACCTTTTCCTGTTCTGCTGAGATACTTTTTGCTTTGTTTATTTCTTCCTCCGTTACTTTTCCTGTTGGTTGTCCTGCAAGATTAACTCGATCATTACCAACTATTAGATTATTACGATACTCTTTTAAACTGGTATATCTTGCTAAGAACCTTCTGATTTCTATCCGTGAGAAAGGTAAGTTTGGAATAGTAAATAACTCTTTATGAATACCGATAGCAAGTGGTAAAGGAGGAGAGTTACTTGGAAAAGATTTAGAATAATGTGTTTGCAGGTATTTTAGCACAGTAGCATAATCTTTCTTTTGGATCTGCAAATTATTAGATATGGTATTATTCCTTAACTTCGGTAGTTTGGGTTTATCCGTCATGCACAGTCAAGATAAGTATTGTTATGTTCTTCGGTATTAACAATCTTGTACTTCCCTTGAGTAGTTTGTTCAAGCCATTTTCCTAGTTTCTCCAATGATACATGCATATCAGCTGAATATAACCAGTTTAAAATAATATTTTTAGGTAACGTGGAGATTTCTTTATTCATTTTCAATAATAAAATATATGATAAAAGACCAGTTATAACAAGCTGTTCAACTATAAAATGTAATCATAAGCCTTTTGTAACTCAGTGTTAAAAGCTTCTTTATCTAAAGAATGATCAACTTTAACTAATACGCCGTTATTTACAAGATATAACTTTTCTGCATGTATTTTAGCAAATAACATTCCATCCCTATAAAGACCTATAAACTTATCGTGCATCCTGTACTCTACTTTACCTATAGCTGCCATAGATGTCATTATCTTTTTGATTAAAGATCGATCCATTAGCGATAGAGGATTAGCATCGTAGGTAATAAAAAGCCCGATTATAGGAATATTTTACTGCAACTCAAGGGATAATTTTATTCCTATAAAGGAACAAGCATTAAATAAATTTCTTACTTTTTTGAAACGATAATCAATTTTTTAATATAACAGTCTCAAATCCTTGCATATCAAAATTTATAGAATAATTGAAAAGCAAGCAAAGTTAGTTTGCCTATTGCGTAGACCATTAATAAAAAAAAGAAATTTAATTTGTAATAATTTTTACATTATATTTCATTATTTCTAAGTCATTAGTAACTAGCGATAAATTTTCATGGATAGTTTGGGCTACTAACATCCTATCAAATGGATCTCTATGTATAAGAGGTAATTCAGCAAGCTTGGCAATATGTTTGTAATTGATATCCAACAACTCAAAACCATTTTCTTGTAATTGAGATATAAAATCATCAGGTAAAGAAATTTTATTTAATGATTTTTTTATTTGTAATTCCCATAAAGAAGCAATACTAACAAAGACTATGTTATCACTATCAACAAGTAAATCTTGAACTTTAGGTTTTATTTTTTCTGGTGAAGATAAAGCCCATACAAGAACATGAGTATCAAGTAATATCTTCATATTAGTTAATCTTTTATACCAAATTTCACGGCTATATCCTCCGGCCATTCATCAAAATCATCTGCCAAAACAATTTGGTTCTTTAATAACCCTAATCTATTAAAATTTTTAACAGGTTTATATTTAAGAATTTTAGCTATAGGTTTACCAGCTCTTTCTATTATTATTTCTTCTTCAGTTTCTTCTAATTTTTTTAATAAAGATGATAAATGAGCTTTTGCATAACTAATGTTTACTGATTGCATAAAATTAATTTAAATTTAATAATTATTTATATAATAAACTAGTCTGGTCTGATTTGTATATATTTATTGTTGTAATCAGATGGTTAAAATGATTACTCTGGATTGGTTGGCTTTAAGAAAATTCGTGAAATTACGAAATATTTTAAGCTGCCTCTATGTCTTGCGAATAATTATACTGACTTATAATGTATTCTATACAGGCCTTCTGTTTTTCGGCATCAAGATCAGCAATACTTTCTACCCTTGCCTTACTGCACCATTTTTCTATTATTTGGCTCGGTACGTTATGCAATTTAATAAGTTCTATTAACTCGGCTAAAGTTTCGCTTGGTTCAGTATTTACTACTTCTTCCTCCTGATAAGATAATACAGAATCAAGCTTGCTACTTATGCTTTGAGATTTTGGCGTTATATTTTTAACCTCTATATCAAGCTCATTAAAAGGCTTGCCTTCCATTTCTTCAGCTGTCGGATGCTGACTGACTATTTCAGGAAAAGCCTTACTGTAAATTGTAACTAACTATTGACCCACTATTGTAACTAACTATTGACCCCCCA
>CAZFEV010000081.1:0-2644 GCA_964517835.1 uncultured Flavobacteriaceae bacterium
AGATCTAGTGAATGAATTCATGTTTTTTGGATGGATTTGATTGTGATAAACCTACAAAAATTTTTATACCTTATTGCTTTTTATATAAATTTTGTATCACCATGGTATGCTCCTCCCATGCTCCTCCCTATTAAAGTGCATGTTAGTATATTGGAAAGCCCATAAAACGAGGTTTGGAAAAAAAGGAAAATTTGGAAAATTTATACCTTAAAGGAATAATTATGAATTGTCACTTCTTTAGTACATGCCTTTATAGCGATTTTAAAAAGCGTTACTTTATTTATCAAAATTTAAGAAAAGGTAAGGAATGCTTCGTTTGTCTTGAGAAGAAAAATTGTAAGTGAAGTACAGGTCTATTTTTTGTAGAACAAGACTGCTTACCACCCTAATTTTTAGCGATATACTATGGTTATTCTTATATTTAAGGCAAAATTATATAGAAGTGACTCATGAAAAAAGTTTTCGTATTCCTAGTCTATCTCAGCATACTTAATGCTTTTGGGCAAATTCAGATAGACACAACAAAATACTATGATTACTATAATTTAGGAACGGTAAAAAAAGTAACTAATGAGGAGGTTTGTGCCATTGTTGTATTCGTATCTGGCCCTGATTCTAATTGGACTGCTACCGAAAGAAAGAAAGTTCTAAAAAGAGATAAGAAAGCGTTTGTTGGGGTACGAAGAAGTTTAAAAAAGTTGAATGTAGACTTTAAACTAAAATTTCATATCGCAAATCCTAGCAATGACTTTAAGGTAGATTCTGTGTACGACTTTTCAAAAATTACCAGATACAAAAAGGGGGATGGTATAAAACGGGACTTTAACGCAGAAAATGCCGAAAAGATTTGGGAATACTATACCAATACAAAAAACGCCTTTTCTTTTTTCACAGAGAAAAAATACATGTCCTATCCTGGAGGATACTTTCTACTTATATATCATCATGGTGCTGGGAAAACGAATGCCTCCCCGCATTTCACATTTAATTATAAAAACGTAAAAACACCAGAATTCGTTACAATCTTTCAACAAACGATAAATATGCAGCAAGTAAAAAAAAGAGTTACTGCTCATGAGGTGTTACACCTTTATGGAGCTTGGGACTTATACAGTGATGGCTATCATGGTCATGACCTAAAAACGTACCATAAAATTAAGACGAGGTTTCCTAAATCTATAATGAGAAGCTTAAAAGATGCAACAATTGACCCAATAACCGCATGGCGAATTGGACTTAACAATAAACCAGAGGCATGGTTTTTTGATATTGTACCAATGGCGTATCAGAAAAACGCTTACGATAAAAACGGAAAGTTTAAACAATAAATAAGGGGCCATTACACCTATTCAATAATTTAAATTTTACTAAACCACTTCTAAAAACCCCACGAAATTCTTGCTTGGCGTATTTTTGCATCGTTACGAGTTAAACCTAGCAAATTTTCCTAGCTAAAAAGGGTTCAAAAATTAGTTCCTTTCTTTAACGAGTTCTTATTTAGAAATATAATCCTTGTCGGTAAGGGTTTTTAAAAATGCAATAATAGCGCCAATTTCTTTCGTTTTCAGTTGCAACGAATCTGCTGGAAGTGTTTGGTAAGGCACATCTAATCCCATGCCTTGTCCGCCACCAAAATTGTAAAAATCCATGACCTCTTCTAAGGTCTTGTAAGCGCCATTGTGCATATAAGGTGCAGTAACTTCACTATTTCTAACGGTAGACGTTTTAAAGAAACCCCTTCTTTCTTCTACCTGATAAGGATGAAATTGCCCTGGGTCTTTGTCTAGTACTGGGGTATTAAAATCTGCAGTAGCAGTTATGCCTAAATTTTCGAATTCGGTTTCTAAAAATTTAGGAGGTACAGTACCATTAAAAGTAGGTGGAAAATGACAAGTTGCACAGGCAGCCTTACCCATAAATAAATTAAAGCCTTCTATTTCTTTGTTGCTTAAGGTAGTTTCTAGCCCTTGCATATTTCTATCGAACTTACTGTTAAAAGGAGCCAAACTGCGAATGTAAGTAGCTATCGCATTTCGGATGTTATAGCTGTTTATCTTTCCATCATAAAGGCTATCAAACTGTTTTTGATAATCTTGGTTTGAAAGTACGCGCTCTTTCATGACGCTTAAATTGGTATGAAACTCGTTTTTATTATTGGCAACACTAACAATTTGATCTTCTAAGCCTCCTGAACGACCATCGTAAAAAAATGTTTTTTGAAAAAGGGCATAAGTTAATGTGGGTGTGTTTCTTTGTAGCGTAACACCATTTTTCCCTATTGCTTTGGCAAAACCATCTGTAAAGGCTTTCTCTTCGTTATGGCAAGTGGCACAACTCATGGTATTGTCTTTCGATAAAGATTTGTCATTAAAAAGTTGTTTTCCCAGAGCTATTCGTGCTGGAGTTGCCTCAGGACTATTAGGTAACGCAAACTTTTTAGGATTAAAGAAATTTTTACTAAAAAGATTCTCTGCAGTTGGGTTTAATTCACTATTCGTATTTAAGGTAACCCGCCAATCTAAAGCAGTAATATTAACTAACTCTAGCTGTTTGTTCGTATGGTTTTTAATAAAATTATAGCGATCAAAGGTGTCAAAGTCGCCAGAAGTTAATGTTGCAATAGTTGCTTCAATTTCATGAGACC
>CAZFEV010000082.1:0-2435 GCA_964517835.1 uncultured Flavobacteriaceae bacterium
AAAGAACAAAAATTAACTAATTTGCAATGCAGTTGGGGGGTCAATAGTTAGTTACAATAGTGGGTCAATAGTTAGTTACAATTTACATTTAATACCGATGTCCCAAACAACCTCGTTCTTAACACCGGTCCAATACACAAAGGAAGCTGGTATAGATCACTCAATATCCCCTCATAAACTAAGGCACTTTCTTTTTAGTTGGATGAAGAAAAAAGGCGTAGATGACGCATTAATCCAACCTTACTCAGGTCATGAGAGTCGTCAATCATTAGAAATATATTCAAAATTATCACTAGGTGATTGCCAACCTGAATATGAAAAAAAGATTAAAGATTTTCCAATTTAAGAAGAAGTGGCGGCAAATGGCCTTTACCTTCACACTTGTCCGTGATATATAAAAAATCATTTTGTCCAACCTATTACATTAAAACTTAGTTTTCTTAATCGAGCAGTTCTTTCGTTTTTATAAATACAATAATCTTTACTTTCTCTCTTAATAATGACATCTCGTTCGTATACCATTTTTATCGCTTTTATGAAGTCCATTATTTACCCATATATGCTCGTAAGGACTTATGCACCAGTTCACTAAGAGTGATATCATTCTCTAGCGCATAACGCTTTATTTCCTTGTGAAAGCTTTTGTCAACTTTGACTACTAAATTAGCATCTTTATTATCTTCTAATTGTTTAAGAGCTTTCTCTTTATTTATTGATGGACGACCGGTTTTTAGTGAACTCATAATATCTCTTTAATCTCATTTACTATATTTGTAATCTCATATATCGCATCATTGTTAGTAGTATCAAAGACCGACTGACCTTCTGCTGCTGACTTAGCATATGCAATTCTTTGAGATGTATAACTTTTCATTATCGGCATGGAATATCCTTTTAAAGCTTCGCTTACCTCGCTGCTTAAAGAAGTTGTAGATATTCTTCTACTGATACAAAAATAAGCTTTTGGATTTCCATCAGTAATTTGTTGCCTATGTTTTATTACATCTACCAGCTCTTCAGATGCCCATATATCGTATGGTGATGGTTGGACAGGTATAATGATTAAATCAGAACATTTTATAGCAGAAACCGCCATATGGGTTAATTGAGGTGCACCGTCAATGATAACCCAATCAAAATCATTAGCTATCTTCTTTACGTCCCTTTCAAGAGTTGGTCTATCCATTCCTATAACAGCTATTTCACTATTACCTATCGCATGCCAATCTCTTGCAGAACCTTGAGGGTCTGAATCAACAAGTAATACTTTGGACCCATTTAAATAAAGCTTGGTTGCTATATTTGTTGCTAGCGTAGTTTTACCTACACCGCCTTTTTGATTTAGTATGGAAACTATTTTCATATATATCTTTATAACTTTAGATAAAGACAAGTATATCAAACTACTTAGATATGTAAAGTTATTTTTATTCTATGGTATAATGATATACACTTTAATTAATAACTTTAAATAAAGATAAATATATTAAACTATTTAAATATAAAGAGCTGTTTCTATGTAATAGAATAAAGGTTTATATTTTTTATAAAGAATTTATATTATGTAATACTAATATAAATAAATAATTATTATTTTACTTTAAAAATAACTGTACTTTGATTGCACGTTCTACTGCTACCATATCTTTACTAGAAATTTGACCAATTCTTTTTCCTAATCTCTCTGTACTTACTGTAGTCATTTGATGAGCTAAAGCTTTACTTGTTTTGTTATTTAAGTGAACTATAGCTTCAGATGAATAACATTGCGTGGTATTACTAGTTAAAGGAATTACTTGGACACGTTTTAATATTTTGTTTGAATTATCATTACTTATAATAATAGCGGGTCTAGTTTTATTAATTTCTTCTCCTATAGAACTATTAAAACTTATCCAGTATATTTCACCTCTCTTCATCGATATCACCTATACACCCTTCAATCCACTCGTAAGCCTCTCTCTCTGCTTCTTTATCTTTAGCCATTTCTATATATTCTTGCTCTAATTCTTTATTAAGAACATATGGTTTAACTAAATTTTCTATAAACTGACTAATCTTGCCTCTTCCTATTGTTGAATGTAATTCATGATATACATTTTCATTTAAAGTAATTGTTAATTTCTTGTGCATAATAACCTCCTTAATACGTATTATTATACATACTATTTTATAGAATGCAATTAATTATTTTTTACAAATATCGTGATGATACACCTCAGGCTCTCTAGGATATAACTTTTCTCTTTGTTTTCGAGCTTTTACTAATTCTCTGTACCGAGCAAATGCTGCATATTGTTCCTGTCTCATCAGACTTTCTATATCCTGAACCTCGATCCTGTTTTTCTTAGGCCACTGATATACAGGCCCTTTTTTATCCTCTAATACCATTTATAATAAATAACCCTATAAATAAATCCATTCTCTATGAATAA
>CAZFEV010000083.1:0-2411 GCA_964517835.1 uncultured Flavobacteriaceae bacterium
GGTATGGCAGAGAATGCTGGTATCACTAAAGCAGCTGCTAAAAAAGCATTAGATTCTTTATTAATTGATATCGAAGGAGCTTTACAAAAAGGTAACAGAGTATCATTAGTAGGTTTCGGTTCTTGGTCAGTATCTAAAAGAGCTGCAAGAGAAGGAAGAAACCCTCAAACTGGACAAACTATAAAGATTAAAGCTAAAAATGTAGTAAAGTTTAAAGCAGGTTCTGATTTAAGCAGCGCTGTAAACTAATACATTTTTTGTAAAAAATATTGAGCCTGCTTTTTAGCAGGCTTTTTTTTGCCATACAGTTATCTACGCTTTTGGTAAATTGATAAAAAAACGTTAGATTTAGTACAGTTAATTGATTTAAACCAACTTATGTCTAAACCCGAAAAAGGCAGTTTATTAATTGCTGAACCATCAATTATCGGAGACATCTCATTTAACCGCGCTGTGATACTGCTAGCAGATCACAATGCACTAGGTTCTGTTGGTTTTATTTTAAACAAACCGTTAGACTATAACCTTAAAGATCTCGTAGAAGGTACAGATTCTGAATTTAAAATCTATAATGGTGGCCCTGTTGAACAAGACAATCTGTACTTTATTCATAAATCACCAGAATTAATACCGAATAGTATTGAAATATCTAATGGTATATTTTGGGGTGGAGACTTTAATGTAGTTCTAGACCTTATAAACGACAATAAAATATCTGAAGAAGATATCCGATTCTTTTTAGGTTATTCTGGTTGGGCAGAACAACAACTTGACGATGAACTTAAATCAAATGCTTGGTTAGTCTCTGAAAACATATACCACAATAATATTATTTCAAAATCAAGTATTTCTTTTTGGAGAGAAAAAATGCTAGAACTTGGTGGTGAGTATAGCATTTGGTCTAATGCACCCGAAAATCCTAGTTACAACTAAATTAATCTTGCCTTAGCATTTAATTTACCGATAATACTCTTGGCAAAGGTATTAGCATAACTCTTTTTGCGGTATTTGGTGATTGGAACAATACCTTGAATAACATTAGTTATAAACAATTCGTCAGCTTTTTGAAGTTCAAATGGACTGATTGACGATTCCTCCACAAAAAGATTCACATCTTTAGACAAGATCTCTAAAACCTGTTTTCTCATCACACCTTTTAAGCAACCATCTTCTAATGGTGGTGTTTTAATTTTATCACCTTTCACCAAAAACAGATTACCATTTAATGCTTCAATCACACTTTTATTGGTATTTAAAACCAAACAATTATCAAAATCATTTTCATGAGCATAAATACTACCAATAACCTGAATCGCTTTATTGTTTGATTTAAGACCAGACAATAAACCAGGAGCTACAAAATAGTCTTTATATAAGTCTACAGTATATGATGTATCGCCAATTGTATAAAACGGATTGTCATGTCTTTCTACAACAATATTAAAGCTTATCTCAGAATTTTTGCTAGGTAAATACTTTCCGCCTTCACCTCTTTCAACATTCAACCTAACTCTTGCAGAACTATTCATTAATTCGTTAGCCTCAATCGTTTTTAAGATTTCTGATTCTAAATACTCCATGGTAAAGTTCATCGGGATATCCATTCTAAGGATACGCATTGATGCCATAAGTCTGAAGTAATGATCTTCCCAGAAAAAGATTTTACCATTAACCACTTTTAATGTTTCAAAAAGCGCGTCACCATACTTATAGCCCCTATTTTCAATTGTCAATGAAGCGTCTACTTTTTCCTCAAGCTGTCCATTAAAATTTACCATAAAAAAAGTCCCGATTTAGTTGTAATTAAATCGAGACAAATATATAATAGTATAGTTAGTTAAGCGTTAACGAGAACCTAAAACTTGCTTTAAACTTGAGATTTGATTATCCCATAGCATCTTAGCTTCTTCTACCTCATCATCCTCTGCAAAATCTGTTATCATTAAAGATACATCTTTTGTAATTTCATCCACTTGTATTCTTATTTCAAAAAAGTAGCTCGCACCATCTTCTTCATCTGCAATCCATCTGTATTTTACACGTTCACCACTTTTTTTACTAAGCAATTTAGCTTGTTCTTCAGAACCATCCCAAATAAAGGTAAATAACTCTCCTCTAGAGTTAACATTGTCTGCAAACCATTCTGACAAACCAGAAGGCGTTGATATGTATTGGTAAATAAGAGAAGGTGATGCTTGTATCACAAACTCCATTTCAAATTTTTCTTTGTCTTCCATCATTAGCGATATATTTGGCTCAATATATACAATTATGATACAATACAAAACTTTACAACAAATAAATTTTTTTTGGAAAGTTATGTTTGTTGAAGTTGAATTTGTTTTTATATTTGCACCCGCAATAATGGCGAGGTAGCTCAGTTGGTTAGAGCGTCGGATTCATAACCCGGA
>CAZFEV010000084.1:0-2399 GCA_964517835.1 uncultured Flavobacteriaceae bacterium
TTTATATTTATCCCTTTATTATATTTTATTGTACTACTTATTACAATTAGTATTAAATGTAGAATTGATATCAGTGTTATTTGATGCCCCAAAGATTATATCTTTACTTAAGGCGGAATTGGTGGTATTATCCATATAATTCTCCTATTAAAGGTTGAGTTGATAAAGTTGAGAATATCCAGACAGTTGAAAGGTAAGAATATTCTCAACAAGTATGACATAAAAACGTCTTAAGTTACCAGCTTAGGGCGTTTTTTTATACCTTACTTATGGATTATAATAATGTATAGAAATTATATTGTCAAGTATTTTTGTATAAAAAATACAAGTTATTTTATTACCTTTTTGATATAGTAAATTTATATCTTTCGATCAGTTCTAATAATTTTAATTTATTAGGATAATATAAAAATATTCGTTCCTTTTTTCTTAAAATAAAATCTCTATCTAGTAAAGCCTTTAAAGTTAAGTAAACGGCTTGCCTAGTTACCTTTAGAGATTTTTCTATTGTTATAGAAGAAACAGGATAATCGGATTCACAAATAATTTTTAAAACAACTTTTTGTTTTGAGGATAGAATATCCGCATCATCAATAGCATGATTTAATAGCAATTTATCTTCTATTACCATAAGTAAAGGGTAAAAATATAATTCTTGACATATTCTAATTAACAGATATCTATTAATTAGATATGAACATAATACAAGAGGTTAATTATGTAAACTAATAATACTATTTTAGAAAAAAATAGAGCAAATAGTCTAAAGAAAGAATATGGGACGCGAGATTTTTTGACTTTTGAAAAACAGAAACCACGCAAAAACTGAAGCCTATACAACTTCAGAATAGATTTTTTTAATCAAAAGTCAATATTTCTCTTAAGAATTTTTAATTAGAATTAAGAGAACAAATGACAATTGTAAAAAGACAACAAAAACAGGAGCCAGAAGCTTTAAACAAACAAAAGCATTCATATACCGAAAATCCCGTATTACCTACCCTTATTAACAAGGAACAGTTAAATACGATTATCACCAACCAAGACGGATCACCTGATTATTTAGCTATAAACCTCTACTTTGATACCTTTAGGTCTTGGTACAACCCAAATATTGGATATAACAAAGATGGAAATGTATTTCATATTAACAAACTAAAGACTCCCGGTATATTTTTAAATTATGCAAGACTTGCTGAAATACACGGATGCAGTAAGGAAACTATTAGGCAGAAAATAGTTAAATTAGAACGTTTAGGTCTTGTTCATAGAAGCTTCCAGCATAAAGAAACTTCTACTACTAAATCATACAACGGGTTAATAGCCTATGTGTGGAAAGATACACCTCATTTTTACAATCCTCTTGGTGTAGATAGCAACCAAGTTCCTAAGCTAACAGCTCAAACTAACCATGAGTATATACAGAGCCGATACGGTATTACTTTTGGCTCTAAAGCTCCACAAAATAAAGGAATTAATAAAAGGGGGGGTATCCAACCACGGTTGGATACTAAAGAACTAAATAACAGAATATCTAAAGATATTAGATCTAACGTGCATACGCACGAATCTAATTTTTCACAAAATTCTGAAGAAGTTAAAATTGTAGAAAACCTAGAACCTCAGGTAGCTATATTCCCTCAAGAGTATGTTAAACCTGTACGGATTAAAAAACTGCTACCTAACGAACGGAAAAAACCTACTAATGCAGAAAAAAAGGCAAGAGTTTATCATTTTAACCAGTACGAGAGGCCTCAAAACTTAGGATACCACTATCCTTTAAGCCAAGAGGACGGTGCTAAATTGCAAAGCCTATCAGGCCGTGATTTTACCCTACAGGCAATGAACGAAATACTCCTCGATATGTCCAAACGGCTTAATAACACGTTTTGCTCAAAAGCCCAGTTTATGGTGTATTTTGCCAAATGCCTGCGATATGAGAAGCGGGATGCCGTAAAAACCAATAATGTTAATTTCCATATTAAAACCAACTATACGCAAGAAAAGCAGGCGGAAATAGACCAAAAGAAACGAGAAGAGCGGTACTTAGCGGAGATAGAACAAAGGGCGATTGATAATGTTTCCCCCGAGAATCAGTTTAAAGCAAGACTTGCCAATACCCTTGAATCACAAACTAGCTATGAATTACTCTCAAACATCAAGGATTTTAAGGTTGTCGGTAGCACCATGCGAATTTACCTAAAGAATCCCGCTGCGTTAAGCGAGCACGAGAAAGAGGTCGTTTTAAGTCAGGTTCAGTCAATCTATTCCAACTCGGAGTTGGACATCGAAAGTGTAGAATATGTGGTAGCAAATGCAGGAATCAGTAGAAACGTGCCTGGTAGTGTAAATTGTAACTAACTATTGACCCACTATTGTAACTAACTATTGACCCCCCA
>CAZFEV010000085.1:0-2319 GCA_964517835.1 uncultured Flavobacteriaceae bacterium
TTGATTACGTTCTTTTATAATTGTTATAAGCTTCCCTGTTTATTAAGCCAACTTCTACAAATTTGGTAATATAGCCTTCTGCTGTTTTATGTGGGATGCTCTGTTTAGTGGCATAATCTAAATAATCTTGTCTGGTAAATTGTTTTGGTAAACTTTCCAGAAAACGTTCTTTTCTGTTTAAACGTTTTACTGTCCTTTGCTCAATTGGTAAGTCGTTAAACACTTTACTACTATGTTTCACTAAAATCGAAATAATTATGAGCGCATTTTCAAAATCAATATCCTCACATTCTTTAGTTGCATTAACATCACCATCTTCCATAATACGAAATGCTGTAAAAAGCATCATAATCCTAAATGCAATTAAGCCTAACCGCCTAATGGTAGCAATATATTCTTCTGGTTGTAGATTGATGTATTTTGTTTGTAAGGATTCAAAAAACGTATTGAATTGCTCTTGTTGAGCTGTGGTTAACCTAATTTCAATCTCTGGATTATTTTTAAGCGTTTTATACAGTCCTAAAAACTCACTACCTAATTGGTTGTAATAATCATCTAAACCTACATTATTGTTGTTTTTAAATACATTTTTCCAAGTCGGCTTGATATTCATATAATAAAACATAAAACGACTAAACAATCCATTTTCAGCATTAGGAATTAAAGTCGCTACTTGTTTAGGTGTACCAGATAAAACTGTAGATAAACAAGGTTTTTCAATATCTACATATTCTCTATCTGTTCTACGATAATAGCTTATGGTTTCGTGATGGAATGCTTTACGAAAACCATCGGAATAATTACCGTAATCACTTTTAAAGGCTTGAGCTAACGTATCACCTTCGGTTTCAAAAATTAATCCTTTACCTTCATTATCTGAAATTAATTGATATACACCTGTTACACTATTATTGGCGGGAATAAACAACATTCGTTCTGGCGGTTTACTTGGTTTTTCCAAGTTTTCATCTTTGCCCTTGTTCATATTATAAGTAGCTGTTTCTGACTGAAACTGTTGCTTTAATATTTTTGCTTGTTCTCGCTTTAGTTTATGCACAGGGTCTACCAAATTTTTAATTTGGTTAAGTCTGCCTTTACCTGCCGAAGCTGGTGCAGTTACAAATAAGTATAAATTACTGAATACTTTTCTTTGGTCGTAAATACCAAATAATTTTGGGAAACAAGCACTAAATGCTGTTAATGCGCCTAATAATAAAATGTCCTTTTCTTCCTGACTACTTGCAGGATTTACAACTTGTTGTAAAAACTGCGGTAATGTGTCAAATACCTTTTCTGGTATTGTTGGCATTGTTTGTTCTGGTGCATCAACAACGGTTGCAACATTTGTAGCAATCTCGTTGTTGTAATGTTGCTTCATCGGTTTTATACCTGCTTGATGCGCGTGATGATAAAAAGTTGCAATACTTATTCCGTGTCCTTTTGCATTTAGGCATTTATTGAATTGTTCATCACATTCTTTAACATCGTAACCTGAATAATTTTTACTTATTCGGTGGAAATAATCTCTACCAGATTCTCCATATTCTTCAGCTAAAGCAAAGCCTAAATCACGCCAAGTAGCATAATTACCTGTTATGTCTATACCAGATTGTTCAATTGCTGTAATATAGGATTCTATATCACTATTAGCAACAGCAACAACATTTGTTGTTGCCTTGTTGCTTGTTGGTTTTTGTTGTTCTTTTGGAACTTCTAACCAATCTTTTGGGTTAAATATTTTGCTCATAATGTTTGATGTCTTTTATGTAAAAAGGCTGTTGGGTCGTATGGTAAAAAACAGGCTCTGGAAACGTCTTTACCGGACTGGTCAACCTCAATGTTATAATTGTGTTTTATGTAATTTGCTACCGCTGTGAAATACTCTGAATGTGTCACTTCTGAAACATCAATCCTGATAATCCATTTTAAGCCATCTCCAGATGGTGAAATGAAAAGCATTTCGGTTTCAAAATATTCATCGTTTAACAATTGTGTTTTTAACTCTTGCAGATTATCTAAATGGTCAAAATCAATAGTTAATAGGTTAGAATGCTGTAACAAGTTACTATCGTTACGCTTTTCAAAAGTTCCTGAAAAGGTTACGTAATCAAAGTGATTCGCTTTGAATTTACGAGCTTCTTTTACATCTGTAATTAATCTTAAATCTTCGGTTATCTTTTTGTATTTATCACTTGTGATTAATTCAAATACTTGATGCAATCGCATAGTTTCCGTAGGAAACACATTGCGAACAGGTGCTTTGAAAAAGCTACAGTGAGTATACCAAGTGTCATCTTCGACATCAAACCAGGAATCTTC
>CAZFEV010000086.1:0-2099 GCA_964517835.1 uncultured Flavobacteriaceae bacterium
TTTTAATCTGTTAATACTTAAATTGTCCCATTAAAGGAAATAATTTAATGAATTATTCATAATTTTCTTATATTCCAACCAATATAAGGTCTATTATATAATTATGATTATTAATTAATTCTCAAAAGTAGATTAGGGTTAACCTTGTAGGAGGGTATTGGCGGATGAGTAGAGGTATCATAAAGCCTTACAATAGAGAAACACTGTCGAGCGCCAGCTATACTGATCCACTAGGAGAGGTTTTCCGCCAGTTATACTGACCCACCCTTCCGCCAAGTAAATGGTCCACTTTAAAAATAACCAAGAACCAGTTAGTTTAATAAAGTTTTATTAAACTAATATGAGATTAATATTTAATGAGGATACATAAAATGGCTACAGTAAGAGAGGTGTTACACCAGCATACAAAAAAGGTTAGTAGTAGAAACATTGCTAAGGCTTTTAAGATATCAAGGACTACAATTAGAAAATATATACAATTATCAAGAGGGCAAGTTCGTAACACTAAAGCAATGTTAATGACGGCAATAAAAGAAAAATGGCATCCTGAAAAATATAAACAAAGATAATTAATACCAGTCAAGCAAGCCATTAGTATTATTGCCGCTGACTTACTCAACCAATAATTGCTTTTTTAAGTATTTATTAGCCTTAAGTATTGTTCTTCCGATATTACAAAGACAGTATTGTCCTTATATTGAATGGCTTGTGCTTTAGTTAAAGCATTAGACACTATAATATTCAGAAACAATCGTGCATCGTTGGTAGGGAGTTCGTTTAAGGTGTATAGTTTAAAATCGTATTTGTAATTAATCATAATCAACCTCTTAGCTTGTTAAAATGGTGCTAGGGGCTGATTACAGTTATTATAAAACAACCACTTACTGCTTTTGTGCCCTCGGGCACTTATGACAGTAAACCCCCAGCATAAAGCTTAAGGCTAATAAGAATTGATTTATTAATAATGGTAATCAGTCATCACTAACAGTTTTAAAGCTAATAGAATTAACACTAACAATCAAGAATTATTTGTTTATTTTGTTATTTTTGATATAATATTTAGTACATTAATTTATACTATTTTTAATATGACAAATCTTTCTATTATATTACCAGATACTATAGCAGAAGCTAGTACAAAGGTAGCCAAAGAACTTGGTGTTTCAAGAACAGAATTTATACGTAGAGCTATTATTCACGAACTAGATAATTATAAAACCAAGTCAGAAGAACTCGGAATAATAAAAAGTTTCAACGCAATGAAACAATCTACTAAATATTCCAAGGCATCCAAAAAACTAATCGATAGCCTATTTACAGAGTTACCGCAAGAAGAGGATAAATGGTGGGACAAATAGAAATACTAACTAGGGGTGGTGTTTATCTAGGAAAACTTAACCCTGCAAAAGATGCTGAGATCGGTAAAGTAAGGCCAGTAATTATATTAAACTCTCAATTAATACTCGATTCTGCGCCGCCTATTATATTTATCTGTCCTCTTAGTAGTCAGTCCCAGAAAGAATTTAGCAATCTACATTATGAATTAAACCCAAGAGATAACTTAAGGGTTAAAAGTTATGCTTTAATAGAACATTGTAGATCAATCAGTTTAAACAGGATTGTATACCCAAGAATAGGACAACTTAGCAAGTCAGAATTAGATAATATCTTAAATAGGCTACAACGTTTAGTAGGTTTATAACTTTACTTCTTAAAAGTCCATTTTATATGAGTATGCCAATACTTATAATCTGCATCTAGTAGTTCTTTTTTGTTAGCTTCATAATTAATAATATCACTTTCTAAAAATACTAATATCCCGCTATTAATCTTTGCTATTGGTTTGAGAAAAGAGACATCCTGTTTTAATTTTTGATGCACTCCCTGTTTTGTATAATTCCATCTTTTTGCTAAATCTGCCACTCCTAAAAGCTTCATCTTTGTAAACTGATTTTATTGCTGATTTAAACTTTGAGCGGAGCATTGACGAAAGTCAATGCATAAGTGCACATTTAGAAAAAACTAAATGAACTATTTCTTAAACTTGACCTGTCAACACTTTTCCGGACAGTTTGTTTAGGCACATTTTTGCATTTCTT
>CAZFEV010000087.1:0-1825 GCA_964517835.1 uncultured Flavobacteriaceae bacterium
TCTCTAATTTATAGTGAACGTAAGGTCCTTTTTTTAATGATCTTGCCATAACTTAATTATTTCTTTCTACGTTCTAAAATATACTTATTACTAGCTTTAGTTTTAGATCTTGTCTTGAAACCTTTTGCTGGTATTCCATTTCTAGATCTTGGATGACCTCCTGAAGAACGTCCTTCACCACCTCCCATTGGGTGATCAACAGGGTTCATTCTAACAGCATTTACTCTAGGTCTTCTTCCTAACCATCTTCTTCTACCTGCTTTTCCAGAAACCAATAATTGATGATCTGAATTTGAAACAACTCCAATAGTTGCCATACAGGTTTGTAAAATATATCTAGTTTCTCCAGAAGGCAACTTTACAGTTACATATTTCCCTTCTCTTGCCATAAGTTGAGCAAAAGAACCAGCAGAACGAGCCATAACAGCTCCTTGACCTGGACGTAACTCTATACAAGAAATAGTTGTTCCTAAAGGTATTTCACTTAAGGGCATTGCATTTCCAATTTCTGGAGCAGATTGTTTTCCTGAAACAACTGTTTGACCAACTGTTAAACCGTTTTGTGCAATTACATAACGTTTTTCACCATCAGCATAACTAAGTAAAGCAATAAATGCAGTACGATTTGGATCATACTCTATAGTTTTTACTGTTGCAGGAACATCAGTTTTATCTCTTTTAAAATCGATAATACGATATTTCTGTTTATGACCACCACCTATATTACGTGTTGTCATTCTACCTTGACTGTTTCGACCTCCAGATCTTTTTTTCGGAGCCAATAATGACTTTTCCGGCTTATCAGTTGTTATGGCGTCGAACCCATTTACAACTCTAAAACGCTGACCTGGTGTTATTGGTTTTAATTTTCTAACTGACATTCTGTCTTTTCTTAAAGATTGTTATAAAAATCAATACTTTCTCCTTCTGCTAACTGTACAATAGCTTTCTTATATCCACTTTTAATTCCAGTAACTAAACCTTTTTTGGTATATTTAGTATTTCTCTGAATTGGATAATTTAAAGTTTTTACACTTGAAATAGAAACTCCGTATGCTGTTTCAACAGCATTTTTAATTTCTAATTTATTAGCTTTTTTATCTACAACAAATGTATAACGATTAAATAATTCGCTATCATTAGTTGCTTTTTCCGTGATAATAGGTTTAATTAAAATACTCATTTCCCTATTTGCTTAAATTTGAATTAATTCCCTCTAAAGAACCTTCTGTTATTATTATCTTATTAGCATTTAAAACACCATAAGTATTAATTTCTGAAGCTTTAACAACTTTAGAATTTTTTAAGTTTCTTGATGATAAATAAACATTAGTATTTTCATCTCCTAAAACAAAAAGAGACTTCTTTGAGTCTAAGTCAAGAGACTTCAATACATTTAAAAAGTTTTTTGTTTTTGGTGATTCAAAAGTAAAATCTTCAATAACAACTAAATTCTTATCATTTGCCTGTATACTTAAAGCTGACTTACGTGCTAAACGCTTTAAATTTTTATTTAACTTAAAAGAATAACTTCTTGGTCTTGGACCAAACATTCTTCCTCCACCTCTAAAAACTCCAGATTTAATAGATCCTGCTCTTGCAGTTCCTGTTCCTTTTTGTTTTTTTATCTTTCTTGTAGATCCAACAATTTCTGCTCTCTCCTTAGATTTATGAGTTCCTTGACGTTGGTTTGCCAAGTATTGCTTCACATCTAAGTATATAGCGTGATCATTAGGTTCTACACCAAATACATCTTTAGAAAGTTCAACTTTTCTACCTGTATCTTTTCCTGTAATATCTAAAACTGCTACTTTCATTATTTCTG
>CAZFEV010000088.1:0-1788 GCA_964517835.1 uncultured Flavobacteriaceae bacterium
GGACTTTCACCCGCAAGACTAATGTACCTTACCTTGGCGCACACACACTTAGTTGAAAAGAACCAAGAATTTAGTATTTCTGCACAACTTATATTACAGATTTCTAGGGATCTAGAGATTGATCCAACGCATATTGCTACATTTGACTGGGATGGTCGTACTGCAGAAAGGTATCGTCAAACCATCAGAGAGTATTTAGGGTATCATGTTGCTAATATTCAAGATCACAATAACTGATCCCGTACTTACAGTACCATCTTACCGCCCAGATTATTATGTCATGCTTGAAATGTCGATGCTTGAAGAGTTTCATAAATATACTGTCCTGTTTTTATTAAGAACAGCTATTTTATCCCCTTACCTCTCTATTTGCAACAGCGCCCATTTTCTTAAGGTAGGACGTGAAATGCCGCATTCGTGACATGCAATCCCTGCATCTTTTATTTGTTCATATAATTCTATCCACCCCAATCGGGTTTTTTGTGCTTTATCCATTTACTCATCATAGCACATAGAAAAATTGAAAACAATCTCTATGAATCACACAATTTATTACTTTTTATTTATGCAACAAAGTTGTTATCAATAGTTAGATTTTTGATGAGGCAATGCAGGGGAAATATGAAACTGCATTATCTCAATTTTTTATCCGCTTATAACATATTCTGCATCCTTAAACAACAGATGCGACAAAACCATATTATAACTTATTTATAGGGGTTTAGCTATATTTTGTTAACAGTGTCATTATTACAACAACTACTTGATACATCTTCCAGTAAGGTTTCAACTGATTCAAAAACTTTCATGTCACCAAAGCACTGAATAGCTGCCAAAAATTCATTTTTCTCTAAACCAGTTGCAAGTAAAAATTCTCTCTCTCCTGAATTTGAGGAATTAAATTTTACTCTGTTTTTCGTGACTTTTGCTATTATATAGTATTTATTTTCTTTACCATCGGTAGCATAATTCATACTCTTCAAGTTAATCTCAGAATTATATCTTTTATATTCTATAAGATCATTATAACTATAACCTGAAACACTTGTACTTCCAGCACTACTTGCTGCATGGTTAGTTGATACATGTTTGCTTAAACTTGGAATATTGGACTTAGCTAATGTTAAGTAATCTTCTCTTTTGATTTCTTTGTTTACAGTATCATACTGGGATAAATAAATAAGTCTTGAATTTTCTAATCGAAACCAAATGGTTTGATCTTTAAACTTATCATAATACTTAATTAAACTTTTTTCTAACAGTTTTTTTAATTGCTCCTTATTATTACTTTTATTAGAACCAAATGAATTAACGCGGAAGCAGGCTCCACTTACCTTTTGTTTTATGTTACTGACGTTCTTTTGCATAGTATTTTTATTTACTTTACTACTATTTGCTCTATGTTTCGAGCAAAAGTCAGAATTTGGCTCTTTTTTATTTGGACATAACGAAGTAGTACATTTACTTTGCTCTTTAGTGTGCTTTCCACAATAATCTTCCGTGCCACTTATTATCTCACAATTTGTATAACTGCATTTGCTATTTTTGCCTCTCATAATTAACTTTTTCACCCCATTTTGTATTTTATAAACTGATTATCAGCTTATAGTATAGGCAGTGTCATGGTCAACTATAAGCATATTTGTAGTTTTTTGTCTTACTTTTTGGACGAATATATGAAAAGCAAGCTTCTTTAAAAGGTAAGGTATTTAGGGCTGGAACTCTCCTAATATACGCCAGTTTCGTGTTAGAAAGTTAGCTGTACAGTAATAAAGAACTAGGTTATAG
>CAZFEV010000089.1:0-1688 GCA_964517835.1 uncultured Flavobacteriaceae bacterium
GAACCGATGGAGCTAGGTCAATTTCAAATTGACTCTACGTTATAACCCCTCAGCTTAGAGCTGAGGGTGGTTCAGTTTTTACCATATTTATGATATTTATTAATTTCTATAGGCTATTTAAAGTCTACTCTAAATACACATGGGATTATATCCCTAAAAATTCTTTTCTTGCTTTTCTAGTAGGAAATAGCGTTTTTAGAAAAAAGTAGTCTTTTTTTTCTTCTATAAATGGAACAGCGTATACTTCTTCTAATACACGGACATATAAAATTTTCTGATCAGGATATTTTAATTCATTAGGATGTTTTCTAATATCTAATATATTTCCTTCAGAAATAGCTTGAATTATTTCTTCAAAACCAATCCCTCTCGTTTGTAGCAATTGAGAATTTTTCTCGTAGTTATATTTAAAATTCATCCTACTAATAATAATTAAATCTTAGAGGCATCATGATGAATTAGCATATTAATATAAGTCTGATATGCTAAACCCATTTTTGAAGCTTTAAGTTTAATTGCTTCAAGATCATGATTTGCAACCCTTATAGTAATAGATTTTTTGCTTTTTAAGTGCTTAGTAGCCGCTGTTTTTAAATTATCTACTAACGATTTAGTCTTTATACTTTTTTGAGTATCAAAACTATCTTCAATATCTTGTTCATATTTATCTAATATTGTGTTCATTATTTGATATACTGATTAATTATTAACATTAGTACAACGTACCATATTTGTACATACGATGTCAATACTTATTAATAAGTTAACTTTACAAATCCTTAATAAAATTAAGAGTAGATGTAGTAAATTCTATGATTAATTAACAGTTTATTACAAGCGGTTTTATTTTATGAGAACAATCTTATTGTAAATTATTGAGTTTAATGACTATTATAAACCAATAATCCCAAGAGAATGAGATATGGAGACATTATGAGCAAAGTATATAATAACTCTAAAAGTGCCTTGGTTTTGCAAAAATACACTACGGAAGATATACAGAAACTGTTAAATAGCGGAAAGTTTAAATCAGAGATAGTCCATCAGTTAAAAATAAATATACGGGCATTTAATATTTATATAAAAGAACATAATCTTTCTTATACTCCTCCTCCATATAAAGTATGGAAGTCCTTAAAATCTCAAGCTAAAAATAAAAGTGCAGAGAAATTTAAAAAGCCTTTAGAGAAGTTTAAAGAAATGTTTGAAGAAAACAAAAGAAAAAGAACCATAAAAGAACTGGAAGATGCTTATTATTAATGAAGTGTAAATATTGTTTACAAACTAATGTAGTAAGAAATGGTGAATACTACAGGTGCAGGGATTGTAAAAGAAATTTTAGCTATAGTCCAATAGAAGACATAGACCCGGAAGAAATACAGCGTCTTTTAGATAGAGGTATTCATAGATATGCTATTGCTAGAGAATATCGTTGCACTAACGTTGCTATCAATAAATATATAAAAAATCATAATTTAATCGAGCCGGTCATAGAAAAAATCACCTTTAAAAAGTAAAAGTTTCCAATAATGCATACCGGATATCCTGTAAAAACCTATAAACTCATCTTTTATGCAATGCTCTATTTTACCTATGGAAGTAAGTATTGTCCTGGTTAAATGCCGTTCCGGTTTTTTAATCTGTTAATACTTAAATTGTCCCATTAAAGGAAATAATTTAATGAATTA
>CAZFEV010000090.1:0-1662 GCA_964517835.1 uncultured Flavobacteriaceae bacterium
ATATTTTTACTAGCACTTGATTCATGGCCTCTAAGTCATATTTGGAATTGCTGGAATATTATTGATAATTACTTAGAAAACAGTATAAGTAAAAAAACGCGTACTTGTTGGGTGAGAGAAGCGGTAGAAGAGAAAATTAAAAGGGATATTACATGAGACTTTCTAGCCTTTTTTAATAGAAGTTTGTTCATGGCTATAAGTTGTTTAGTGGTTTAAATTTCCATTATATATAACTTATATGATATATATTTATAAGCTTAGGCCCCTAAATAGATAATTCTGTTTTGTTCATTTATTCTAAAAATGAAAGTGATTTAAAATAAATTCAAAATATTATATCAATAATGTCTTTAAAACATAAGCAAAAAGTATACTTAAGCCGAGATAATGATTTATTAGAATTTGTAGAAGAACAATCGCGTATATTTGATATATCAAAGTCAAAGTATATTACGAGCTTGTTATTGAGGGAATATGAGGTTTACCAAAGAAAAAAGATAGATAAAATAATAGAAGGAGTAAAATAATAAATTAATTATGACCTTTATTAGACCTGTAAACGACATCTAGTAGACCTATAATATAGGTCTATATTTCTGTTACCGATAGCACAAGGTAAAACAAGAAAGAGATTTACTACAAGCACATGATACTTATAGCATTTTATTACCAGCAAACAAGTGTTTGTCGATAGGGTAGGGTAGGGTGTTTTGAAAAAGAAAATTTACCATCCGAATTCAGAACTGACGAGTGGTGGAAAAAAGAAACTTATAGTTTAAAAAATCAAGATATAATAGCTGTCCGAAAAGGATCGTTTTTGAACAGGGCTTGTTTCTATGTTCAAAAGTTATATTGACATAATTAAGAACATAGCTAATATTTAGTACAGCCTTTTCAATACATTTTATACCGAGTTATGTCCCGCACTTTTGCTTACGTTAGAGTTTCGACAACAGAACAAAATTCTGAAAATCAAATAAAAGAAATAGAAGATGCAGGATTTAAAGTTGAACCACATCGTATAATCTCAGAAACTATATCCGGCTCCATGCCTACCGTGCGCCGTAAGGGGTTTAGTCGCCTGTTGGATAAAATTGAAAGTAAGGATATCTTGGTCGTTACCAAGCTTGATAGGCTAGGACGTGATGCTATGGATGTAAGTGCAACTGTAGCTAAACTTGAAAAAGCTGGAATCAAAGTCCATTGTCTGGCTCTTGGAGGAGTCGATCTTACTAGTTCATCAGGAAAAATGACTATGGGAGTAATTAATGCTGTTGCAGAGTTTGAACGCAATTTGTTAATTGAACGTACACAATCTGGGCTTACTAGAGCTAAGTCACAAGGAAAGACTCTTGGACGACCAAAAGTGTTTTTAGAGTCGCAAAGACAGGAAGTTATAAATCAATTAGAGGAAGGAAAAACTGTAGCTGCAATAGCAAGAAATTTTAATACAAGCCGGCAAACTATTATGCGTATTAGGAATATTATTAATAATTAATGCATAACTATAGTACATTATGTTCCTTATAAAATGGCTAATGTATTTTTGCTGTGCAAATTCTATTAAATAAGTTAATATGTGGTATCCAATTTGAAATTTATTAGCATCTAATACCATTTATAATAAATAACCCTATAAATAAATCCATTCTCTATGAATAA
>CAZFEV010000091.1:0-1522 GCA_964517835.1 uncultured Flavobacteriaceae bacterium
CTGTAAATGAAGGGAATTATTTAGACTTTCCATTAGGAATAAAAAAATACATTAAATATTGTCAAGAAGAAGAAGGAGACAGACCTTACACAAGCAGGTATATTGGTTCTCTCGTTTCTGATTTTCATAGAAATATGATTAAAGGTGGTATATACATGTATCCTAAAGGATCTCGAAATCCAAATGGTAAACTACGTTTATTATATGAATGTAACCCAATGGCTTTTTTAGCTGAACAAGCAAACGGAAAAGCTTCTGATGGATATACTAGAATTATGGATATAGAACCTACTGAATTGCATCAAAGAGTTCCTTTTATCTGTGGAAGTTCTAAAATGGTGGATGATGTGGAAGATTTCATGGAGAAATTTGGCGAATAATGATTCAAAAACTTAATAGTTCGTCTGTTTTCATTTATTTTTGACCAATAGTCATATGAAAAAAATTATTGGCAGGTTAGAAAAGGTTAGTTTCCCGGCATTTAAACTTAATAATTTAGATGCTAAAATAGACACAGGTGCTTATACCTCATCCATTCACTGCAAAAAAGCAAAAGAAGTTCTTATTGACGATGAACCTCATCTCCAATTTGTTCTGTTAGACAGTAAAAATGGCGCCTACAATGGACAACTGATTACGGTGAAAAACTATTCCGTTAAGACCGTAAAAAGCTCTAATGGAATGAAAGAAAATAGATTTGCTATCAAGTCTAAAATGAAGATTTTTAACAAAATATATAGCATAGAACTTACCTTGAGCAATAGAAAAGAAATGAAGTATCCTATTTTACTGGGAAGAAAGTTTTTGAATAAAAAGTTTATTGTAGATACAACATTATCCTACACATCTAAATTATAATACGAAAGAATGAGAATTGTAATATTATCTAGAAATCCAAAGTTATATTCCACAAAGAGACTGGTTGAAGTTGGTGAAAAAAGAGGGCACGAAATGATAGTTGTAGATCATTTAAAGTGTAACCTTGAGATGGAAAAAAGGTCTCCAAAAATATATTACAAAGGTGAGTATTTAAAAGATATAGATGCTATAATACCAAGAATTGGCGCTTCTGTAACATTTTACGGAACAGCGGTAATTCGTCAGTTTGAAATGATGAAAGTATTTACTACTTGTTCTTCACAGGCCTTAACTAGATCTAGAGACAAACTAAGCAGTTTACAAATTTTGGCAAGAGCAGGTGTTGGTCTACCTAAGACTGTTTTTACCAACTACACAAAAGACGTAGAACATATTATAGAATCTGTTGGTGGTGCGCCGCTTGTTTTAAAACTATTGGAAGGTACACAAGGTTTGGGTGTGGTTTTAGCTGAAACAAAAAATGCTGCTACGTCTGTATTAGAAGCCTTTAATGGATTAGGAGCTCGTGTAATTGCTCAAGAATTTATAGAAGAAGCAAAAGGAGCAGATATTAGAGCTTTTGTGGTAGACGGAACAGTAGTTGGAGCAATGAAAAGACAAGGAAAAGAGGGAGAATTCAGATCGAACCTACATAGAGGAGGTT